>CAYRCM010000014.1:21812-51048 GCA_964422715.1 uncultured Myxococcales bacterium
CCGCGTCGCCAGGAGCCGCGTCGCCAGGAGCCGCGTCGCCAGGAGCCGCGTCGCCAGGAGCCGCGTCGCCGTCGCCGGGGGGTGCGGCCACCTCGCCGCGCGCGTCGACCGCGTTCTGGCCGTCGCCGGCGTCCGTGCCGGCGCTGCCGCCCGAGGCCCCGCCGCTGCAGGCACCGAGGGCGAACCCCACGAGCCCGAGCGTGCCGATGAACGCAAGCGTGGAGCGCAGCCGCATGGAGCCCCCCGTTGCCCCCGTGGGGGCTATTCGACCGCCTTGATAGAGAGCACGTTGCCCGCAGAATAGGCCGTGAATTCGGGGGCATACATTGGCTGGAGCGTGGCCGGCGCGACCTTGAAGGTGCCGGCCATGGCGGCGCGCACGCGGTACTTGAAGGTGTATTCGCCCTGCGGCAGGTTCTCGAAGAAGAAGTTGGTGCCGCTGTCGCGAATCTCCTCGTACCAGCCGATGCCGAGGTCGTACCGGTAGCGCGAGACCGCCGAGACGGGCTCGCAGCCGGCCGCCCGCGGGTCGCGCAGGTGCACGTATTCGAGCGGGTGCTTGGTGCGGATGGAGAGCTGCACCTCGATCTCGTCGCCCGGCTCGATGACGGTGCCGTCGACGAGCGGCGCCAGCAACACTTCACGCCCCGTTTTGACGCGACGGAAGAACTGCCGCGTGACCCCGAGGAAGTCGCCGCTGGCCTCGGTCGGCAGCCGTTCGGTCGAGAAATGCCAGGTGGCCGAGGCGAACTGGAAGCCTGGGGTGGTCTTCTCGACGACGACCGTGGCCATCTTCTGGGGCACGATCTGCTCGCCGGGCACGACGATTTGGTTTTTCTGGCCCGTGTACTCATCGGCTTCGAAGACGAACGTGCGCTTCAGGTCGCCGATGGTGACCGTCGTCTCTTCGCGAACGCCCAACTGGCCTTTCTTCTTGAGGAAATGCGCGAGCGAGTAGAGCACTTCGGCGGTGGCCCGGGTGGACTTCCAGTGGTTCAGTTTCTTGTTGAGGAAGAGCCACAGCACGAGCCCGTCGAGCCGCGCGTCGTCGGGGGTGAGTTCCATGGTCGTACGCAGCGCGAAGGCGTGCGTCTCGATGCGGTCGTTGTACCAGAGCCAGCCGCGGTCTTCGGGCGCCCAGAACGTGCCCTGGTCCTCGGCGGTCTTGGCCGAATCCATGACGCTCGCCCAGACGAGCCGCGCGTCGGCGGCGCGTCCGGCGCGGTGCAGCGTGAGCGCCAGGTAGCCCTTGAGGTAGGGCGCGTGCGCCTTCCAGTGGGCGAAGCTGAAGTCGAGCATCTGCTTGCGCTCGGCCTCGGAGAAGACCCCGCCCGTCCAGCTCGCGTCGGGGTAGTTGCTGAGCACGTAGTTCAGGAACGTGATGAATTCCCAGCAACAATCCTCGCGCTGCATGATGCGCACGAGGTCGTCGATGTAGTGGCGGTGCAGGTAGGCCCAGGCGCGCTGCACCATGTCGCGCGGCACGTCGACCCCGAATTCGAGCCCCTTCGAGAAGCCGTGCACGAGGTACAGCGTGATGTAGGGCGACGGCGGGCCGCCTGGAAACCACGGAAACGCCCCGAGGCCCGTCTGCGACTTGCGCAGCAGCGCCAAGGCGGCGTTGCGCTGGGCCTCAGCCACGCGCGGGTCGAGGACGCGCAGCAGCCCGGCGTCGGGGGTCACGCCGCCCTTGGCTTCCTGGAGCCACGGCGTCTCTTCGAGCGCCATCTTGCGGTTCGGGTCGCTCTGGTCCCAGGCCTCGAGCGGCGTCTCGCGCTTGGCGAACGACTCGGCCATGCGCTTCATGGCCGGATACTGGTCGTAGAACGACGTCAGGATGCCCGTGGACAGGAAGCGGTTGAGCGTCTGCTCGGAACACTCGTACGGGTAGTTCACGAGATAGGGCAGCGCGGACAGCACGGCGTAGAACAGCTGCGCGTCGACCGTGACGACGAGCTGCTCCTGGATGCGCGACGGATCGTCGTCGCGGGCGAGGTCGTCGAAGCGCAGTTCGCGGCGCGCGCGGTCGCGCAGCGTCACGAAGCGCGACTGGGCGAGGTGCATGCGCCCGGGCAGCAGCGGCACGGCGCGTTGCTCCCCGTCGCTGACAGCCCCCGCCTGCGCCGTGACGCGGAAGGCCACGAGCCCTACGCGCGCCGGTGTCGTGAGCGGGAACGTGACGTCGCCGCTGCCGTTGACGGCCACGGTGAACGGCAGGGTCGTCGGTCCGGTGACGCCGAACTGCGCGAGCACACTCTGGCCCGTGGCCGGGTCGAGGATGTCGAGGGTGACTTCGCCCGTCATGGGATGCGGCGACGCGTTGTTGACGACGACCTTCAGCTCGGCCCGGTCGCCTTCGCGCAGGAAGCGCGGCAGATACGGGCGCACCATGAGGTCTTTGACGGTCTTCAACTCGCCCTTGACGGAGCCGGACGAGAGATCGCGCGTGATGGCGTGCACCCAGAGGTTCCAGCCGGTGACCGAGTCGGGCACGCTGAACGACAGGGTGGCGGAGCCGTCGGGGCCCGTGAGCAGGTGGGGCTGCCAGAACGCGGTCTCGGAGAAGTTGGTGCGCAACGCGGGCTCGGCACCGGCGGCCGCGCGGCCATCGTCGGGCGGCGGGACGGCGGGGGACTCGGTGACGGCCGTGGTGGCCTCGGTCGGCTGGGCGGGCGCCTGGCCGGCCGCGCGGCTCTCGCCGTCGGCTTCTTCGCGCAGCGCCATCTTGGCGACCGGCGCGGCGGAGGGCGCCGGCGGAGCGAGCATCATGCGGTTGCGCATGCCGGGCGCGTAGTAGTAGCCCCCCCGTCCGCCGGGGCCGCCGATGCCGTAGTTCGCGAGAAAGATGAGCGAATCGGCGCTCGGCCGGACGTAGCTCGCCGGGCTTGGGAAGCCGTCGCAGGGCACCCAGGCCCGGCGCGCCTGGCCGAGGTTGGTGCGCACGTAGCCGGCCGTGCCGCGGTAGGGGAACACCGCGCTCGGCGTCGGCGGGGAATGCGGCGCAAAGGCGTCGAGGCTGCGGTCGTACATGTAGGCCAGCAGCTCGGCGGCGGCGACGGCCGTGTCTTTGCCGGCCGGCCCGGTGACCACGATGTCGAAGGTCTCCGCTGCACCCGGCCGTAGCGTGTCGCGGAACGTGCGGAAGGCGACCTTGAGTTCCTTGTTGTCCCAGGGCACGAGCACCGTGCGCTGGAACTGCATGACCTGGTGGTCGCGCACGAGGGTGACGACCACCGCGAAGCCGCCACGCCATTCTTCCCGCACCGGCACGTCGATGACGCTGGCACCGCTGCCGGCGAGAACGGCGCGCCGCTCGAAGCGCTGCCCGTCGCGGTAGAAATCGACGGTCATGACGGGGGCGGGCAGGCCGGGCTCGGCGGCGAGCCCCGTGTGCACGAACAAGCGGGCCTGCTCGCCGACGGGCACGGAGGCGCGCTGCACGAGGGCCACGGCGGGCAGCGGCAGGTCGGCGCGCGCGCCGGCCACGAGGAATTCCTGGCGCGTCTCGTACGACTCGCCAAACGCGTCCTTCGTTTCGTAGTGCAGGCGGTAGGCGCCGGGGGGGAGTGCCGGCAGGTCGAGTTCGGCGACGCCCTTGTCGTTGTGCGTGAGTTCGCCGGTTGCGACTTGCGGCCCGTCGTTCCATTGGCGCAGCACCGCGGCGGGGTCGTAGCCCGGCGCCCAGCGCGGCCGCAGCCGGTCGCCGCTGGTCTGGTAGGGGGCCTTCTGGCCGGCCGGCGGCTTCGGCAGCGGCTGGTCGGCCGGCAGCAGCGCCCGTTCGGGACCCTGGATGCGGTGGAGCCGATAGCGCCCCGTGCCCGGCGCCGGATTGCCGTCGAGGTTCGTGCGGTGCAACGTGAAATGACCGGCCACGTTGTCATCGAAAAACTCGCGTTCGGCCTGGAGCGCAGCCTCGACGGCCACGAAGCCCAGCCGGAACGTGCGTTCGGCCGTGCGCGTTTCGCCGCCCTCGTCGGTGACGTCGGCGGTGACGCGATAGCGGTACGAGACGTCTTTGGCGAGCCGGGCGTCGGCCTGCGGCTCGAAGGTGAGCGTGAAACTGCCGTCGGCCTCGATGCTTGCGGCCCCCGCGGCCACCGTCTGACGGGAATCGCCCGGCGGCGTCCATTCGGACCACCACCACGTCGGGTACTGCGGCGTGCGCTCGACACGCCAGTGCACTTCGCCCGTCGCGACCGGCAGGCCGAAGTAGTAGCGCGCTTCGCCCTTGAGCACGGCCGGCTCGTTGAGGCGCAGGGCCGCCGGCGGGTCGACGAGGCGCACCTCGAAGGTGGGCCGCTTGTATTCCTCGACGCGCACGCTGGACATGCCGCCGAGCGAACTGCGCAGCGTCCAGGAACCGAGCAGACGCCCGCTCGGCAGCGTGAACGAGCCGGACGCGGTGCCGTAGTCGTTCGTGACGAGTTCCTTCGACTCGACGGTCTGCTGGTTCGGGTCGACGAGCGAAACGGTGAGCGCCGTTTTCGGGGCGGCGCGGAAGTCGGCCCGGTCGGCGCGCCCGACGTAGGCCACGGCCTTGAAGTGCAGGGTCTGCAAGGGGCGATAGATGCTGCGGTCGGTATAGAGCAACGTCTGCGTGCGTTCGACCGGCGGCGTCGGCTGGCTGAAGTAGAGGTAGTCGGGTTCGATGGCGACGTCGCGGCCGCGCCGCGCGAGCACGAAGTACGGCGAACCCGGGGCGGCCACGAAACGCGCGACCCCGTCGCTGTCGGTTTTCTTGGTGCCCGCGAGCCGGTGCCCCTGGCGCCAGTCGGTGCGGTACAGGAACACCTGGGCGTCGGCCACGGGCAGGCCGCCGGCAGCCGTGAGCACGCGCACTTCGAGCGTGTTGTCGAACGTCTCGGACAGGAGCACGAGGTCGCCAACGACGATCGTTGCGGCCTGGAGCACGTTTCGCGAACTCGCAAAGTCCTTGCGCGCCGAGGCCACGACGACGTAGGCCGACGGCTCGGTCATGGGCGGCGTCACGTAGGCCCTGTGAAGCCGATGGTCGGGGGTGGGCTCGAGCGCCACGCTCCACTCGTGGGCCGGCTTGCGGCGCGCGACGAGGGCTTCGAGTTCGCGGCCGCTCGGGAACAGCTCGCTGTCGCTCGCCCCCTCGACGTGCGCTTGCAGGTCGAGCGGGTAGGCCCGGAAGTGAATCTCGCCGAGATTCCTGTAGGTGAGCCCGAGCGAACGGCGGTTGGGCGCGTCGGCGGCCATGGCGGCGAGCTCGTAGCTCGGCTGATCGATGCGTTCGACGACCGCCCGGCAGTGCTGCCCGCCGATGCTCTGCGGGTAGGCGCTGCGGCCCTCGGCCGCGATGCGCCGCGCCTCGACGAGCGCCTCGGGGTCGGCGCCCCCCTCGGTGAACTCGGCGAGCGTGGCCATGCCCTCGGCCCACCATTCGGTGTCGCGCAGGCCGGCGAGCCGCTCGCTCAAGTGCTGGCGCAGCCGCTCGACGTCGGCCGCGTTGCTGAACGAGTCGCGCAGCCGGCGCAGCCGTTCGAGGCGCGCCTCGAGGGCTGCGGCCGTGTGCTTCTGCGCGCGATGCCAGACTTCGAGGTCGTCGAGCACCGTCGCGACCTTGACGAGCGGGTGCACGGCGGCGTCGGCCAGATCGACCGGCGGCAGCCCGTCGCCGATGAGTGCGCCGAGGTCGAGACGGTAGATTTCGTTCGCCTGTTCGGGCCGCCAGCCGGACGAGTCGGCGAGCAGTTCGACGAGCAGATACGTGACCGCGTCGCGCAACGTCGGGCGCACGTCGGGCGGAAAGCCGTTGCGCGTGAGGTAGTCCTTGATGTCGGCGGCCGAGAAGGCCGAGAGCGCTTCACGCTGCGCGTAGACCCGGCCGAACGCGGCGAGGGCCTCGGCGTAGATCTGTTCGAGCGTCCACGCCTTGAGGTCGACCGGGCCCTTTGCTTCGACCCGCTCGCGCTGCCGGATTTCCCACGAGTAGGCCTGGGCGTAGTGCACGAGCGCCTGGCCGTAGTAGAGGTTGAGCACCGTGGCGCCGAGGAGATCGTCGGGCCAGGGTTGCTCGCGCAGGAAACGCACGGCCGTCTCGTAACCGTGGAGCCCGGTGCGCAGCCGCACGCGCCGGACGAGACAACGCACCCATTCCTCGCTCTGGCGGCCCTTCTCGGCGGCCGCCAAAATCTCGCCGACGACGCCATCGGCTTCCTCGAATTTCTGGTCGTTTTCAAGCCGTTCGACATCGGCCCAACGGCTGGAGAAGCGCCCGTTCCAGCGGACGACCCGCAACGCGGCCGCCGGTGCGGCCCCGGCGTCGGCGCCGGCCGCCTCGGGCCGCGTGTCGACCCCGGATGGGCCCCGGTCGGGAGACTGGGTCTCGATGCTCATGGCGGCTTCCTCGCAAGCCAGCGAAAACAGGAGAAAGCAAAATCCCAACGAGAGAGAAACGCGCGCGTGCGTCATGGCTGGTCCTCGTGGACCCGACGCCCCCCGAGCGGCGGCGGTGGGTCTGGAAACGAAACGCCCCGATCGTAGGAGAGGACGCGCGGGAGGGCAACCCCCGCGGCGCGCCGGCCGGACGGCAATGCCACCCGGGCTCGCCGGCCATTCGCGCCGGCGCGGCGGCCCGCATTGACGCGGCCCCGCGGGTTTCCTAATCTTTTGGGCGTCGCTGGCCGAAAGGGTGCTCCAGAACCGGCAGGGCAGCGAGCCCGCGGCAGGCAGCGGTCCGACCACGACCGCGCCCCGGGCCGCGGCAGGCATGGGAGAAACGACAATGACCAAGCTCGTTCAAGGGTTGCTGATGGCTTCGGTGTGGGCGCTCGTCGCATGTTCCGCCGGAGGCGGCACGAGCCCGGGGCCGGATGCGGGCCTGCCCGATGCGCAGCCGGGAACCGACGTCGACGTGGCGAATCCTGCCGACGTGCCCACGCCGCCGAACGACGTCCCCGTCGGTCCGCCCGACCAGAAGCCGGTCGACGTCGGCGATGTCCCACCCGTGGCGCAGCCGCTCGGCGCGGCCTGCACCAACGCCGGCAACTGCCAGAGCGGGTTCTGCAGCGACGGCGTCTGCTGCGACGACGGCTGCACCGCCGTCTGCCGCGCCTGCAACCTGGCCGGCCACGAGGGCACGTGCACGTTCATCGAGGCCGACGTCGACCCGGCCGCCGAGTGCCCGCCGTGCAGCGTCTGCAACGGTTCGGGCAACTGCGTGGCGGTGCGCCAGGGCGGCGACCCCAAAGAAGACTGCGCGGCCGACGACGTCGCGACCTGCGGCCTCGACGGGGAGTGCGACGGCGTGGGAGGCTGCCGCTTCTACGCCGACGGCACCGAGTGCCAGGCGGGAGTGTCGTGTCAGGACGACGCGCTCGTCCGGCAGCGCTGCCGGCTGGGCGCGTGCGCGCCGGAAACTGAGCCGTGTGCGCCCTACGGCTGCGGCAGCGACGAGGCCTGCGCGCTCGCCTGCGACCCGCTCACGGGCGCCGGATGCGCCGTCGGCAACTTCGAGTGCGACGAAAACGGCGCCTGCGTCGGCATCCTGCCCGACGGCAGCCCCTGCACGCTCGCCGGCGAATGCCGGAGCGGCTCCTGCGTCGACGGCGTGTGCTGCGAGTCTGCCTGCGACGGGCCGTGCCAGGCCTGCAACCTGGAAGACAGCGAGGGCTCCTGCCTCGCGCTGCCCGAGGGCAGCAATCCCGACGACGAGTGCGGCACGGGCGTGTGCGGCGGCACCTGCGACGGGGCCGGGGCCTGCGCCTATGCCGCGGCGGGCCTCGCGTGCGGCGGCGAGCCCCCGTGCGGCGGCAGTTGCGACGGGGCGGGCCAGTGCGCGTTCGCCGGTTCCGACACGCTGTGCGGCACGTGCCTGCGCTGCAATGGGACCGGGGCTTGCGACCCGGTACCGGCGGGCGACGACCCCTTCGACCAGTGCCCCGCCGGTGAATCCGGCTGCGACGCGAGTTGCGACGGCAACGGCCGCTGCGCCTATCCGGCCGACGACACGTGTGGCCTGTGCCGGCGCTGCAGCGCGACGGGCGCCTGCGTACCGGCGACCGCCGGGCTCGACCCCTACGATCAGTGCAACGAGCAACCGGTCACGAGTTGCGGCCAGGACGGCACGTGCGACGGCGCCGGAGCCTGCCGCGTCTACGACGAGGGCACCGAGTGCGGTGCCACGGCCTGCGCCGGCGCAGCCCTCACCACCCGCGCGTGCAGCGCCGGCGCCTGCCGCACCACGACCGGCGACTGCGGCGGCTACCTGTGTGCCTCGGCGAGCGCCTGCGCCGATTCGTGCGGTGGCGACGACGACTGCGCCGACGGCTACACCTGCCAGAGCGGCCAGTGCACCGGGCAGTTGCCCGACGGGGCGACGTGCCTCAACGGGGAACAGTGCGACTCGGGCCGGTGTGTCGACAACGTATGCTGCGCGAGCGATTGCGCGGGGCTGTGCGAATCGTGCGCCCTGCCGGGCAACCTCGGGCGCTGCACGCCCATCGCCGACGGCAGCGACCCGGCCGACGAATGCGCCGGCGATGGGCCGTGCGACGGCAGCTGCGATGGCGCCGGCGCTTGCCGCTTCCCGGACTCTGCCGTGTCCTGCGGCGGCTGCATGCAGTGCGACGGACAGGGCGGCTGCGTGCCGGTCGCCGAAGGGCTCGATCCGAACGACGACTGCGCCGGCGACGACGCGCTCTGCGGCGGCACCTGCGACGGGTCGGGCGGCTGCCAGTTCCCGAGCGGCGAACTGGCCTGCGGCGACTGCATGCAGTGCAGCGGGGCCGGGACGTGCGGGCCCGTCGTGACGGGGCAAGACCCGTTCGCCGACTGTGCCGGCAGCGGCGCCTGCGACGGCACGTGCGACGGCGGGGGCGGCTGCCAGTTCCCCGGCACGACGACCCGGTGCGCCACGTGCCAGGTCTGCGACGGCAACGGCAACTGCAGCGCCGTTCCCTCCGGCAGCGACCCCTTCGACGACTGCGCGGGGCGCGACGCCACCTGCGGCGGGGTGTGCAACGGCAGCGGCGCCTGCGCGACGCCGCCCGGCACGACCACCCCGTGCGGCACCTGCAAACGCTGCGACGGCCTGGGGGCCTGCACGAACGTGCCCGCCAACACCGACCCCTTCAACCAGTGCCCGGGCACCGATGCCACGTGTGGGGCGGCGTGCACGGCCCAGGGGACCTGCGCCGCGACGCCCGCTCAGGGCCTCGTCTGCGGCACGTGCCAGCAGTGCGACGGGCAGGGCACGTGCGGGGGCATCGTGGGTTCCGACCCGCACGACTCCTGCAACGACAACCTGGCTTGCACCGACGACGTCTGCCAGGGAGCCAACAACTGCCAGTATCCGTTGCAGGCCAACCGCTGCCTCATCGGCGGCGTCTGCTACAGCGCCAACGACAACAACCCCAACAACGAATGCCAGAGCTGCCAGCCGACCGTCAGCACCTCGGCCTGGTCGCCAAAGGCCAACAACTCGGCCTGCACCGCCGATCTCCTCGGCTGCACGCGCGATGTCTGCCAGTCCGGCCAGTGCACGCATCCGCACGACCCGGCCTCGAACCAGTGCCTCATTGCCGGGGCCTGCTACGCCAACCAGGCCCCGAACCCGACGAACGATTGCCAGTACTGCAACGTGGGCACGGGCGACGTCCCGCTGGCCTGGTCGAACCGCGCGTCGGGTACGGCCTGCGCGAGCGACGGCGAACCGTGCACGCAGGACGCCTGCAACGGCTCCGGCGCCTGCACGCACGCGGCCCTCGAAGACTGGTCGAGCTGCGACGACGGGCTCGCCACGACGCTCGGCGACTGGTGCAACGGCGGGCGTTGCTCCGGGTTCAACCGCGCGCTGCTTGCGACGGCCAACCCCGCCGACCCCGACCAGTACTACGCCGCCGACACCAACGCGGCCTCGGGCGGCGTCCACGCGCTCTACGGCAAGGTCATCTGCAGCGGCATGATCTGCCTGCCCTCGCAGCGCGCCGACCGCTTCGACGGCTCGACCACGCCCGTCGACTCCGACGACGTCGTTTCCCTGTTCTCGGCCGCCGCGAGCACGTACTACATCGTCGGCGATGGCGCCCTGCGCCTCTACAACGGCACGACCTGGACGAACGACGGCACGCTCCAGTCCGCCTGGAACGAGATGACGAGCTACCCGTTTTCGACCGTCTCCGACCGCTACAGCGGCGCCATCTTCCGCTCCTGGCACATGCTCGGCTCGGCCTTCGACAACACCGAGCACGCGCTGGTCGTGCGCGGCTGCTCCGAAGTGCCGCCCAGTCCCATCCGCTGCGCGCACATCCCCGTCGACCCGCGGCTTGCCGACAACTGGTACCGTTGTGCCGATTGGGCGGGCGTGCCGGGCGGCACCATGGTCGGGACCGTGTCGTTTTTGGCCTGCGGCTCGCATACTTACGATGCAAGCTACACCTACAACGAGTATCCGGGCACCCTCAACATCGTCGGCTACGACGCCGACGCCGAGCAGTACGGCTCGCGCGCCTCATTCAGTCTCGGGGGCAGTGCAAACACCTCGAAGACCGTCGAAGCCTTCGTGGCGGCGGGCAGCTACTTCGTCACCGTGGGTCACGGCAATACCCTGGTCGTCACCCCCTACACGGTTTCGAGCGACACCTTTGGCACGAGCGTCCAGGTCGCGGTCAACGGCTTCACCTACCAGGACCTCGCCCACTTCGAAGACGCCACCGTCTGGCAGGGTCGCGTCTGGGTGCTCGGCCACTACCTGCGCGGTTCCATCGGCAACGAGACCAAGACCTTCGTCTTGGCGCACGCCGCGACGAACAGCGCGCTCACGAATGGGGCCAACTGGCAGATGGACGTCGTGACCTCGTTCCGCTGGCCGTGCATACACCCCTGCGCGAGCGGCTCCGACCTGTCCATGCTCGCCGCTGCCGGCAGCGGCTCGTCGCTCTACCTGTTCGGCGGCTGGTACAACACCAGCACCGACCAGCAGGACCGGGCCGTCTGGATGTACACCCTGCCTTCCGCTTCCGACCTGCCCACGCTGTAGCCGTTTCGTCCGGAAATGGGGGGCGGCGTCCGGCGCGCCGAGGGCCTCATGCGGAGTCGCCTTCCTTCGGATACCGTTGTTGCCTTCGTCGCTCCCCCGGCGGAGTAGCCGGAGTACGCCTCGGGGCATTGCGGCTCGGCGCCTCGGTATCCTTTGGAACGCAACGGGGTATCAAGGCCAGGTGTACGGACCGCTGACCACGACGTACTGGTCGCCGGACGAGATGGGTTCAAGCCCGCACGTATCGCTGTAGTAGTCGCCGTGCCAGGTGACGTCGACGACCTTCCAGCCGTCGCCGCAGTTGTTGCCGCAGCCGTAGTCGTAGCTCGACACCTGCGGCAGGACGCCGTAGGTGGCCCGCAGGGCACCGCCGCAATACACGTTGATGACGGGATGCGTCGTGAGGCTGCCCGAGTAGAAGTGCACGAGCACGCGGAAGCGGTCGCCCTCGTTCGGATTGTCGATGTTGATGTTCTCGGGCACACCGGGGGTGGAGATGTTGTCGATGTCGAGCCGCGGATTGTAGCCGTCGACGGTTTGCGGATAGCCCCAACTCACGTTGTTGTAGGAGTTCTTGCAGTTGCCGTAGAAGCAGTCGGCGGTGCTCGCGTCGGTGGCAAACCAGGCCGACGTACGACCAATCTTGCCGAGGTGCAGGTCGATGTCGGTGGAGCCCGTCGTGTCCCAGCAGAGTTCGATGCGCATGCCGGGACCGATGACCCGGATGACCCAACTGCACTCCAGAATGCCCGCGTTGGGCGTGTGCACGCGCATGGTCAGCGTATAGCTGCCCGACAACTGGAAGTTGAGCCGCAGCTGCGATTCACTGGCACCCGCGACCTGGGTGGTCGCCTGGCCGTTCATCGTGAAGCTGGTCTTGTTGAGCACGACGTCGCACGGGCCGCGGGTGAGCGTCCATTCCCAGTACGTGGCATCGCCCGCGATGTAGATCTGGCGCCCGTCGATGACCTTGTCGACGAACGGCTCGGCGTTGCCGACATCGAACGAGCAGTCGATGGGCGGGGCGCAGCACAGATCGTCGTCGGTGCAGCCGTCGCAGTCGTTGTCGACGCGGTCGCAGCGGTCGACCGTGGGCGAGATGCCGCCGACGCAGGGCCCCCACAGTTTGTTCTGGCAGGTCTGGGTGCCGTCGGTGCACGTACCGACGTTGCGGCCGTTGGGCGGCCCGACGAAGCACGGCTGCACCTGGCCGAGCGTGCAGGCGCAGCCTTCGTCGACCTCGCCGTCGCAGTCGTTGTCGAGCCCGTCGCAGGCCCCGGCGTCGTTCTCGGAGGCCATGGGGCCGGCGCAGGCCGGCGGCATCTCGGTGCAGCCGTCCTCGCACTCGTTGCAGCGCGACGTGTCGAACACGCAACCGGCCTGGCAACCGAGCACCCCGCCGCGGTTGAAGCCGAGCGTTTCGCACGTGTGGTCGGCCAGACTCTGGCCGTCGCATTCTTCGCCGCTTTCAACGATGCCGTTGCCGCAGTTGTTGCAGGTCGTGGAGTCGACCTGGCAGTCGGCCGTGCAGGTTGGCGTGCCGCCGAAAAAGCCGAAATCCCAACAGGTGGCGCCACCGAAGTCTACGCCGTCGCAGGCTTCGCCCGTCTCGCGCGTGCCGTTGCCGCAGCGCTGGCAGCCCGACATGTCGACCCGGCAATCGACGCCGCACCGGAGTTCCCCCGCCTGGAACCCCAGATCGCGGCACGTCTGACCGCCGAAATCGGTGCCGTCGCAGGCCTCACTCGTTTCGCGGATGCCGTTGCCGCACTGGCGGCAGTTCGCGGTGTCGACCTGACAGGCCGGCGTGCAACGCAAGTCGCCCCCGTCGTATCCGAGTTCGGCGCAAGTCACGCCGCCGAAATTGAGGTTGTCGCACGCCTCCCCCGGCTCGCGCACGCCGTTGCCGCAGCGCCGGCAGCCGGCCGTGTCGATCTGGCAGTCGGCGGTGCACACGAGGTCGCCGGCGTCGAAATCGAGCCGCGAGCAGGTGAGCCCACCGAAGTCGCTGCCGTCGCACATCTCGTTCGGCTGGCGCACGCCGTCGCCGCATTCGCGGCAGGCCGCGTCGAGACAGCCCGAAGAGCAAGGCACGTCTTCGTACGCGTACTCGCAGCCGTCTTCGCCGCAGCTGCCCGGCGTGACGTAGCGCCGCAGCGTATTGGCGTCGAGACACACGCCTGCGGGCGGTTCGACGCAGGCCGCGGGGTCGCAGACGAACGGCCCGTCGGCCGGGGGCAGATCGGCGGGCGCCGGGGCGTCGGGCGCGGTCGTGTCGGGCTGCCCGCCGTCGGCCGGGACGCTGTCGCCGACCGCCCGGCCGTCGGGAAGGGTCTGGTCGGTCCCACGGGCGCCGGCGTCGTCCGGCGGCGGGGGCGTCCAGTCCTGGGTCCAGCCGGCGCCATCGCTGCCGGGCGTGCCCGTGTCGCCGCCGCCGTACGCGACCTCGGTGCTGTTGGCGCCGCACGCGACGAGCAGCGCCCCGAGCAGCGCCATGAGCGGGTGGGCGGCGTGCGTGGCGCCGCCGCGCGCGTGTCTGCGTGGCAGGGCCCGCGCCGCCGCAGCCCGCCAAACCATGTCGTGGATGCCCTCTTGCCCTGTCATGCCTCTCCCTCGCCCGCTGGGTCCGCGCTCCCGGGGAAGCGCGCAATGGCCACTAGACTAGCGCAAGGGAGGCGTCGGACCCAAGTCCCCATCGCCGCGGCTCAGGAATCCGCTCAGGAAGAAGCAGGGGCGATGAACCGCAGCGCGCAGAACCCACACGGGGCCGGCCGCTCCGCCCCTGCCGCTCGCCAGCGCCTTGCATTTTTGCTAGGGTGCCGCCATGAAAACCTGCACTCGCCGTTTCGGCACCCTCAATCTCACACTGGCGGTTCTGCTTTCGCTTGCCGAGACTTCATCCCGGGCCGCGCCACCCGCGGCCGGCGCGCCGAGCCCGTCCGGCAGCGTAGAGCTCGTCGAGAGTGTGCCGATCGAGACCACGCTCGACCACGCCGACATCCCCAACACGCCCGACGTGTGGCTCGGCCTCGTGCGGCGAGCCCAAAAGACGCTCGATCTCGCCCAGTTCTACGTGACCAGCCAACCGGGCAGCGCGTTTGCCGCGGTGCTCGCCGAGATCGGCAAGGCGGCCGAGCGTGGGGTGCGCGTGCGGCTCATTGCCGACGGCGAGTTTGCCCGCGTGTACCCCGACGAGCTGCAACGGCTGGGGGCACTTCCGAACGCGGAAGTGCGGCGGCTCGACGCGAAGCGCCTCATGGGCGGCGTGCTGCACGCGAAGTACTTCATCGTCGACGACCGCGAGGCCTTCATCGGCAGCCAGAATTTCGACTGGCGCTCGCTCCAACACATCCAGGAGCTGGGCGTGCACGTGACGGCTCCCGGGGCGCTGGCGACCCTGCGCGACGTGTTCGACACCGACTGGGCGCTCGCGGGCGGCGGCACGCCGAGCGCGCGCGTGCGCACCGGCGAGGTGCCGCCTGCGCCCGATGTCGTCACGTTCGGCGGCACCCCGGTCACGTTGCGACTCGGGGTAAGCCCCATGGGCTGGCTGCCGCACGAGGGCCAATGGGACTTGCCGCAGCTGCTCGACATCATTGACGGCGCCCGAAAAACGCTGGCCGTGCAGGTGCTCACGTTCCAGCCGGGTCCGGCCCGCGGACGCAGCCTGAACCCGCTGTCGGCTGCCCTCGAACGCGCTGCGGCCCGCGGCGTGCAGGTGCAGGTGCTCGTCGCCGATTGGTGCAAGCGGAAGAAGGTCGTCTCGGCGCTGAAGCGGCTGCAGAAGGTCCCCGGCATCACCATCAAGTTCATCACCATCCCGCAGTGGACGGGCGGGTTTCTCTCGTTTGCCCGCGTCATCCACGCGAAGTACCTCGTGGCCGACGGCGAGCGCGCCTGGCTCGGCACGGGCAACTGGGAACGCGACTACTTCCTCGCGGGGCGCAACGTGAGCGTGTTCGTGGATGGCCGAGCCTTCGCCGAGGCGCTGCAACGCTTCTTCCGCACGGGCTTCGACGGCCCCTACGCGACCCCGGTCGATCCGAACGCCGACTACACGCCGCCGCGCGTGCAGTAGCGGGGCCGGCAGCGGCCGGCCCGGGCGTCAGCGCGTCTGCTCCTCGGCCACGCCGGGCAGCATCGCCCGCCGCACCCAGAACAGCGCGAACCCATGGGCCGCGGCGACAAAGGCGAGCGGCAGGAACATCGAACCGACCGCCACCATCCACAATGTCCCGACGCCCGACCACATGACGGCCAGGCCGAGATCGAGCCAAAGCCATTCCAGCGTACCGCGCCGGTAGGGGCTTGAGACCAGCCTGAATTGCGACCGTTGCAGATAGGGTACGGCACACAGCACGATACCGACGACCAGGGGCACGCCGACCAGGGCCGCGACCAGCCCTTCTGCCTGGTTCAAGTCGATGGGCCGGTTCGAAACGCGCGCGAGTTGCCAGATGGCCATGGCGACGGCCGTCCAGGCCGCCCCGACTTCCGGGCCGGCGAAGAGTGGGCTGCGGGGGCGCTCGATGGCGCGCTCGACCCGTCGCAAGGCGCTTGCGGTCAAGGCCACGGCCGGCAGCACGAGCAGTTGCCCGAGGGCCGCGAGCTGCGTGAGGTCGAAGCCCAGTGTCTCGGCGGACCGCAGATCGAAACTCCGCCAGGCCGCGAGCAGATCGGGCACAAGACTCGCCAGCAGCGCCCATTTGGCCACGGCGAGAAGCGGCCGGGCCCGCGTTTGCGCCGGAATGGCCCGGGCGCGGTGCAGCCCGAGCGCCATGCCTGTGGTGGCGAGAAGCGCCGTGAGCGACTGCGCGAGCCCGACCAGCGTGAGGGCGCCGGGCGACGGGTGACGGCCCACGAACGGCACGGCCAGGAGATCGAAGAGCAGCGCGGCCCCGACGTAGGCGAAGAATGCCCCGCGATAGATGGAGAGCGCGTCGTCCGCGGCGGCCCAACCGCGGGCGCGCACCCACGGCTCTGCGGACGGGGCCAGCACGTTCACCTCCGAGAATTCCGCGGCCTCCTCGGCGACCGTGGCCGGCTGCGACGCTTTTCCGGATTCGATGGCCGCGGCCAGCGGCTCGAGGGCCGCGAGGCGGGGCGCCAGCCATTCGGGGGTGGCCGAGGCGTAGTCGCCTTCGGGATAGCGCAGCGCGAAGCCGCCCTGCGCCGTGATGACGAGCCGGCCGACCCGGCTCCAGTCGATGGCCCGGACGAGGTTGACGAGGCCGGCCTCGTCGAGCCAGCGCCGCACGTCGGCCGGTTTCTCGTCGTCGTGGGGCACGAACGCGAGGTTCGCGTCGCCGGCCCCGGGCCGGACGGCCACCGCACGCCGCGGGGCGCGCCGACCAGCCGGGATGGACAGCACGTCGCAGCCGTGCGGCACCTGCACGCACGTCAGCGCCACCTCGAAGTAGCCCCGCTCGATCGACGAGCGGCCGAGCGCACTCGTCACGAGCACCGAGCGGCCGTTCAGACGACCCGAGACGAGGGTCATGAGCTGCTCGAAACTGGCATTCTCGGAATTCTCGACGATGTGGTTCTGCACGAGCCGCCCCGCGGTCAGGAACGACTCGACGGGTTTCAGCACGTCTTCGGGATCCGGGTCGTACCGCTTGTCGCCGAAGGGCGTGTCGAAGCATCGGACCGCGGCCACGAGGCCAGAGACCAGGTTGATGTCGCTCATTTTCGTTGCTCCTGTTGCCCCCCGTTCGGGGTGGGCGCGGTAGGTGCGAGTTCGCGGCGCGTGGGCCGGCGCGTTCGCGCCACCCGTGCGCTACTTGCCAGCGGCCGACTTGGCCAGGACGTTCAGCACCTTGAGTGTCTTGGCCTGCTGCGGGTCGGTGCCGATGAAGTTGACGGCGTCGGAATACGCCTTGACCATGGCCAGAGCCTCCTTCGCGAGATCGTCGTCCGCCAAGGCGCCTCCCAGCGAGAAGAGACCGGAGGCGACGTCGCCGAAGTTCCACAGCGCGTCGAGCCCGTGGTAGTTGATGGAGTTCGTGACAGCTCTGGCGGACGTACTGCTCGCTCGGATGCCTGTCGCGATCTTTTCGAGGGTCCCGGCGTTTCCGAACGCGGTGGTCGCGCCAGCCATCAAGAAGAAGTTCGTGATCTCGGCGCTGGCTTGTGCCATGCGCTCGATCGCCTCCACGATGCCGTGAAACTCGTACTCGGTCATGATCCGGCCGTCGACGGTCCGCGAAAGGCGGCTGGCGAGCGTGCCGATGACAACCTGTTCCCAATCGCAGCGCTGCACGCACCCGAAGGTTGGATTCGTCTGCGCGTCGACGAGCTGCACGAATTCCAGGAAGTCTTCGCTGGTGTGCATGACCCGGCGGACACTCCGAGCCCATTGCCAACGTTCGTCGCCCTCCTTGCCGCGGAGCGCAATGGGGCCGAATGGAACCCGGAACTCGTCTTCGCCGGTTCCCGAGACGTCGACGTTCGGCACGACATCGAGTTCGGGTGCCCCGCCAAACTCGCCGCTCACGATGCGCGCAAGGTGCGTTCCGAGCGGCTCGCCGGTCGTGGTCGGCAGGCTCGAGGTCGTGAGGGCGCGCCTCAGGACGTAGAACTTGGAGAGAATGCGGGCGAATGTGGCTTCCCCAGCCATACCCGACGCCTGGTAGGCATCGACGTACCGGCCGAGGGTCAAGAATTCGGGGAGCGCCGCGTCTTCTCCGCGGGTGAGTCCCCGCAGCCCGGACGTGACCTGCGAGAATGCCTGGGCGGCAACCTTGGAGCTCATCTCGAGTTGGACCAGCAGCTCGTGCGAGACGCGCGTGCAAGCAGCGTCCTCTTCCTCGTCCAATTGCCCATTGGGAGGGTTCATGCCGCACTCCGGCGAGAACAAATGGCTGCCCATGGCGGTTCGCACGAGACACAGGCCCGCGTCGAACTCGTCCTGCTGGTCGCTGTTGGCCCCGAGACAGACGGAGAAGTCGCCGATGCTCCCACGCGCCGCGCCCGCCGCTTGCGCGGCCTGCTTTCCGGCAGGGGCTGCTCCCGGTTCCGGGTCTTGCGAGCGCACGACAGACGGGTCTTGGTCCTCACGGCGTGCCAGTGCCACCATGGCTTGCCTCCGTTTGCTGTGTGGGGTTTCCCCCGGCGTTGTCGCCGCGCAGGAAGGGCAAGGCGCGTGCCAGGCGGACAGCGCCCGCCTCGGTCGCCGCTGACGAATCGACAATCCCTTGGAATTCCCGGCGGAAGCGTGGCTAGACGGCCCGCCCGAGCGCCCCCACGCGGCCGGTTGCTGGTGACGGCACTCCCCAAAAACGCGGTTTTTCGGCGGGGCCGCCGGGCCCCAGCGTGCGAAAATCGGCCCGCGGCGCGGCGCCGGCCCGCCTCGAGCGCGGGCCGCGGGGTAGCCGGCCGGGGCAGGCTTGCATACAATGCGGCAGTGAACCCACTGGAGGCGCGACCATGAGAAACAGCGCGTATCCCGTTTTCTCGCGCAACGACCTGAGCGCGTTCTGGGCGCTGTTTGCCGACAATCTGGCCAACCTCATCATCGCCTCGGCCGTGTGCGCGGGCGTGCTGCACATCCCGAGCGCCATCGTGTTCGGCCGCGTGCTGCCCGGCCTCGGCGTGGCGCTCGTGGCCGGGCTCGCCTACTACGCCTGGATGGCCCACCGGCTCGCGCGCAAGGAAGGCCGCAACGACGTCACCGCCCTGCCCTACGGGGTCTCGACCCCCATCATGTTCGTGTACCTGTTCCTCATCATGAAGCCCACGGTCGACGGCGCCCTGGCCGCGGGCCTGAGCCCCGAGGAGGCCGGCCTGCGCGGCTGGCAGGTCGGCGTCGCAGCGGCGTTTCTCGGCGGCGCGATCGAGGCGGCCGGCTCGCTCGTCGGGCCGTGGCTGAAGCGCCACCTGCCGCGCGCCGGCATGCTCGGCACACTGGCCGGCATCGCGCTCGTCTGGATCGCCACCGTCCCGCTCGCCGAAATCTACGAAAACCCGGTCGTGGGCTTCACGTCGCTCGCCATCATCCTGGCCGGGCTCGTGGCGCTCTACCGCTTGCCCTTCGGCGTTCCGGCCGGGCTCGCGGCCATCGTGGTCGGCACCCTGGTCGGCTTTGCCACCGGCGACGCACGCATCTCGTTCGAGGGCACCGGGTTCTTCGCCCCGATTCCGGTCGTCTCCGACCTGCTGGCCGGCCTCGAGACCCTGTTCTCGAACCCGTGGATTCTCGCCATCGTCGTGCCGGCCGAGATCTACAACTTCATCGAAACGATGAACAACGTCGAGTCGGCCGAGGCCGCCGGCGACCGCTTCCCGGTGGGCGAAGCGCAGGTCGCGGACGGGCTCGGCACCATGGTCGGCGCGCTGTTCGGCTCGCCGTTTCCGACGACGGTCTACATCGGTCACCCCGGCTACAAGCGCCTCGGCGCGCGCTCCGGCTACGCGCTCGGCGTGGGCGTCGTGTTCTTCCTCGGCTCGCTCTTCGGGCTCGTGGCGTTTCTCTATCAGCTCGTGCCCGTGGCCGCCGTGGCCCCGATGCTGGTCTTCATCGGCATCGTCATCACCGGGCAGGCGTTCCAGGCCACGCCGCCGCACCACGCCATGGCGGTTGCCGTCGCCATGATCCCGCACGTCTCGAACCTGCTCGTCACGAAGTGGATGAGCCTCGCCAAGGTGCTCAGCGGCAATCCCGAGCGCCTCTTCGACCCCAGCGTGGTTCAGGCCATGCTGATGGAAGGCGGCCACGTCGCCGGGCAGTCGGCGCTCGCGAACGGCTCCATCATCATCGGCATGCTCTGGGGGGCACTCGTGGCGTTCCTGCTCGATGGGCGGCCGCGGGCGGCGGCCTTCGTGGCGTTCGCGGCGGCAGCGCTCACGGGCGTCGGCATCATCCACGCGCCGACGCTCGGGCTCAACTGGGGCCCGGCGTCGTGGGGGTACGGCATCGTGGCCGCCGTCTGCCTGATCTTGTGGGCGACGCGCGCCCGGAGGGCAACATGACCGATTCGCGCTCGGACTTCGCGGCCGCCATTCGGCGCGGCATTCCCGACGGGCTGCCGCCCTATCCGCCTGCCGACGACACGGTCAGCCACGCGCCGGCGCGGCCGCTCACGCTCAGCGCCGCCGAGCAGGTGCTGGCCGTGCAAAACGCGCTGCGCTACTTCCCGCCGGCCCTGCACGCGGCGCTGGCCCCCGAATTCGCCGCCGAGCTGCGCACGGCCGGCCGCATCTACATGCGGCGCTTCCGGCCGCACTACGCGATGCACGCGCGACCGCTCGCCGACTACCCGGCGCGGTGCCCGGAAGCCGCGGCCATCATGTTGATGATCCAGAACAATCTCGATCCGGCCGTGGCCCAGCACCCGCACGAACTCATCACGTACGGGGGCAACGGCACGGTGTTCCAGAACTGGGCGCAGTACCTGCTCACGATGCGCTATCTCGCCGAACTCACCGACGAACAGACGCTGGTGCTGTACTCCGGGCATCCGCTCGGGCTCTTCCCGGCGCCGCGCTCGGGGCCGCGCGTCGTCGTCACGAACGGCCTCGTCGTGCCGAACTACTCGCGCCCCGACGACTACCAGCGCATGGCGGCGCTCGGTGTCACTTCGTACGGCCAGATGACGGCGGGCAGTTTCATGTACATCGGGCCGCAGGGCATCGTGCACGGGACCACGTTGACGCTGCTCGCGGCCGGGCGGCGCTACCTCGGACTGCGCGGCGCGGCCGACCTCGCGGGGCGCGTGTTCGTGACGGCCGGGCTCGGCGGCATGAGCGGAGCGCAGGGCAAGGCCGCGCGCATCGCCGGGGCCGTGGGCGTCATCGCCGAAATCGACCCGCAGGCCGTCGAAAAACGCCTGCAGCAAGGATGGATCGACGAGGTCGAAACCGATCTCGAACGGGTCTTGCGGCGCGTCGAGCGGGCGCGGCGGGCCGCTGCGCCGTTGGCCCTCGCGTACCTCGGCAACGTCGTCGACCTCTGGGAACGGCTGGCCGCGGCCGACGTGGCGGTCGATCTGGGCTCCGACCAGACCTCGCTGCACCTGCCGTTTTCCGGCGGCTACTACCCCGTCGGGCTCAGCCTCGCCGAATCGCGGGCCCTCCTGCGCGCCGATCCGGCGGCCTTCAAGGACGCCGTGCAGACGTCGCTGCGGCGCCAGGTCACGGCCATCGACGCCCTCGCGCAGCGCGGCATGGCATTTTGGGACTACGGCAATGCCTTCCTGCTCGAAGCCGGCCGCGCGGGCGCGGCGGTGTTCGCGGACGGCGGCAGCTACCGTTTTCCGTCGTACGTCGAGGACTTGATGGGGCCGCTCTGCTTCGACCTCGGCTTCGGGCCTTTCCGCTGGGTTTGCACGAGCGGCGCCCCCGAAGATCTCGCCACGACCGACGCCATCGCCGCCGAAATCCTCGCGCAGTTCGCCGCGACGGCCGGCCCCGACACCCGCGAACAGTGGCTCGACAACCTGCGCTGGATTCGCGAGGCCCAGCAAAACCGGCTCGTCGTGGGCTCGCAGGCCCGCATCCTCTACTGCGACGCCGCGGGCCGCGTAGCACTCGCCGCGGCCTTCAACGCGGCCATCGCGGCCGGCCGCGTCCGCGCGCCCATCGTGCTCGGGCGCGACCACCACGACACGGGCGGCACCGACTCGCCCTACCGCGAGACGGCCAACATCCGCGACGGCAGCCGCTTCACCGCCGACATGGCCGTGCACAACATGGTCGGCGACGCGTTCCGCGGCGCGACCTGGGTCAGCCTGCACAACGGGGGCGGCGTGGGCTTCGGCGAAGCCATCAACGGCGGCTTCGGGCTGCTGCTCGACGGCAGCGCCGACGCCGGCGGCCGCGCCGGCCGCATGCTGGCCTGGGACGTCTGGAACGGTGTCGCCCGCCGCGCCTGGGCGCGCAACGCGCCCGCCCGGAGCGCCATCGAGCGCGCCATGGCCGCCACCCCCGGCCTGCGCGTCACGCTCCCCTTCGAAGCCGATGAAGCCCTCGTACGTACGGCGCTTTCCGGCGATTCCGGCTGAGCCTCGGCCGAAGATCGTGTGTGCCAGGTTGACCGTTTTGCGGGTCGGCGTACGATGGACCTGTTTACGCGGCACGCGTCAGTGCTCGCGGAAAGCCAAATCTAAGGAGGGAGTCATGCGGACGAAGGGCACGTCATATTTGTGGATCGTTCAGGCGATTTTCCTCTTCCTGGTCGTGCGCTGCGGGGGCGGGGGCGAAAGCACGGGCGGGCCCGCCGACGTGCCGACGGGCGACCTCGACGTGGCCGCCGCCGACGCGCACGACGGCGTTGCGCCGCCCGGCGACACGTCGAGCCACAACGATGCGCCGCAAGACAGCACCGTGCCCGACGGGTGGCCGCCCGGAGACACACCCGCGCCCGATGATGTGCCGGCTCCGCCCGACGGGGGCGTGGAGCCGGACCAGAGCGCGCTGCCCGACGTGTCCGCCGACGCCGGCCCCGGCGACGTGAACTGCCCCGAATTCATCTGCGGCGCCGGCCCGGCTATGCCGCTTGCCGTGCGCGCCGTCCAGGACGACGCCGCCCCCGACCACCCGGCGCTCGGCACGCACGTGGCGCTGACGGGTGTGCTCGTCACGGCCATCGACGCACTCGGCGGCGGCTCCGGCGGCTTCTGGGTGCAGGACCCGGCCGGCGGGCCCTTCAGCGGCATCCACATCTTCAACAGCCATGGCGCCGACGTGGCAGAGCTCGCGATCGGGACCCGCCTCGATATCACCGGGCTCTACGAGGAATACTTCGAGGAGTCGCAGTTGCGCCTCGTCGCGTTCACGGTCCTCGGCCCCGCGGCCGAACCGCAGCCCGCCGTCCTGCCGCCGGCCAGCATCGCCACGGGCGGCCCCGATGCCGAGGCGTACGAGGGCGTTCTCGTGCGCGTCGAAAACGTCTGGGTGGCCGACGAAAACCCCGATGGGGGCGAAGATTTTGGCGAGTTCGCCGTGACCGGCGGCCTCCGGGTCGACGACGACCTCTTCGTCGTCACCCCCGACCCCAAGGCGGGCGACGCCTTCGCGTCCCTCACGGGGGTCATGCGCTTCAACCACGGCCATTACAAACTGGAGCCGCGGCGCGCCGGCGATGTCGTCGCGGGCACCTCCTGCGTCGACGACAGCGACTGCGACGGGGTGCTCGACGCCGCCGACGTGTGCCCGTTCGTCGTCGACCGCGACCAGGCCGACGGCGACGGCGACCGGGTCGGCGACCTCTGCGACAACTGCCCGGCAGACAGCAACGCCGACCAGCTCGACGGCGACTTCGACGAACGCGGCGACCTCTGCGACAACTGCCCCGAAGTGGCCAACCCCGACCAGCTCGACAGCGACGGCAACGGCCGCGGCGACGCCTGTGAGGCGCTCGTCGCGAGCATCTACGACATCCGCGACCCCGAGACCACGCTGCCGGTGCCTGCGGGCACGCTCGTGGCCATCCACGACGTCGTCGTGACGGCCATCGACACGCTCGGCAACGGGCGGGGCAACTTCTGGGTGCAGGCGCCGGCGGGCGGCCCCTGGAGCGGCATCCGGGTCTTCAACGAGCGCGGCCAGGACGTATCGGCGCTTTCGGTCGGCATGCACGTGCTCGTCACGGGCTTCTACAGCGAGTACCACGACGAATCGCAAGTGGCGCTGCTCGAGTACGTCCCCTCGCCCATGCTGCCGACGGCCCCGCTGCCCGAAGCCCTTGTGCCGCCCGACGTCGCCACGGGCGGCGCCTTCGCCGAGGCGTATGAAGGGGTGCTCATCACCGTCGGCCGCACCGAAGTCATCGACCAAAACCCCGATCTGCCCGACGACTTTGGCGAATTCGTGGTGACCGGCAACCTGCGCGTCGACGACGACCTCTACGCCGCGGCCCCCGACCCGCAAATCGGCGACGTGTTCCCGGAGCTCACCGGGGTGCTGCGCTTCGCCTACGGGAACACCAAGATCGCGCCGCGCGACGCCACCGACGCCCGGCGCGAGTAGCCCGCTCGCGCGCCTTCTGCGCCCCCCTCAGAACACAAAAGGAAAGACGGCCTTCCGCTCGGGCGGGTAGTCGGGGAACTGCGCCCGGTACCAACGGTGATGCGTGTACGCGCGCGGCACGAGGTTGGCGGCGGTCCAGAGCACGAAGACGGTGGCCGGCAGCGACCACGTCAACACGGCGAAGCCGACCCACTCGACGAGTTCGCCGAAGTAGTTCGGCGCCGAGATGAAGCGATAGAGCCCGCCGTACGGGATGCGGTAGCCGCCGCCCGCGGCGCGCAGACGGCGCAGCACGGCGTCGGCGTGGTGATTGATGACGAGCCCCGCGGCGAACAGCGCGAGGCCCAGCAGGAAACGCGGATCGAGGAGCCAGTCGGCTGGGTACGCGGGCGCCAGACTGAAGAGGTAGCGGCCGTTCAGATAGGCATTGCCGATGTTGAAGACGAAGCCCATGGCCACGATCGAGAACGGCACGGGGCGGGAGTCGGGCGCAAGCCGCAGCGGGTACACGAACGTGCGGTTGACGTAGTGCACCTGCCAGAGCACGAGGAACGCGACCGAGGCCGGGTCGAAGCCGCGTTCGCCGAGCAGGAAGAAGGCCAGAAACCCGAGCGGGGCCGGGGCCTCCATGAGCATCCAGGCCAGACGCGCCGGCAAGGTCGGCCCCCAACCGCCGCGGCCGTGGCGTCCGTACGGCGCCGGCACGAAGAAGAGCGACAGGAAGACGATGGCTGCGAGGACGAGCCACGCGCCCATGAACCAGTTGAGAAAAGACGCTTCGGTCACCGGTAGCCTCCGCTTCGCGGCGGACGGAGCCCGCCGCGGTGCGCGCGAGTATGCGGCGAGCCGGGTGGCGCCGTCCAGCGCCCGGCCGAGCCAAAATCCGTCACCCACACCGGGATTCGCGAGCGGATCCGGGGTCGATCGCGGTGTCGGCTGCGCCGCTTCGGTGCTCGCCGGAGCGCTGCTGCGGCTGCGCCCAAATCGGCTGGCCTCCTTGCGCTCGCCCCCGCCTCCACTCGCTCGGACCTCGGCTCGGTGACGGATTCTGGCGCCACGGGTGCATGGATTTCGCGGCCGCTCATCGGTATGATTCCGCTTCGTGCGCTTCGGCGGGAGGGTCCGCCGCGCGGGGAGGCTTTCATGACGACGGTACGGCGCGCGTTGTGCGCGATGGCGGTGCTCGGACTTCTGGGGCTCGGCGCGGCGCTCGCGGGCTGCGGCGATTCGGGCGGCGGCGGGCCCGCAGCGCCCGACACTACGACACCGGCCGACGGCGTCGATGCGACCAACCCCGACCTCGCCGACCCCGATGCGGCCGGCACCGACGTGCCGCCCGAGCCCGATGCGGCCCATCCCGACATGAAAGAAACGTCCGGGCCCGACGACACGCCGACCGTAGCCGACCTGCCCGGCGCCGACGCGGTCGCCCCCGACCAGGCCACGCCCGACCTGGGCGCGCCCGACAGCGCCGAGGCGTGCGCCGCCGGCGAACGCACGTGCATCAACGGACGCGTGGCCACGTGCGAGCCGCCCTACGGCTGGCTGCTCGAAACCTGCCCCGAGGGCTACGTGTGCGAAGCCGGCGAGTGCGTGGCGTCGGCCTGCGAGCCGCTGACCTACCGTTGCAGCGAAGACGGGCTCGGCGTGCAGGTGTGCGCCCCCGACGGGCACGGCTGGAGCAACCCCATGGCCTGCCCGGCCGACCAGGTTTGCCAGGTCGGGGCGTGTGTCGCACCCGGCTGCGACGCCGGCGAGCGCCGCTGCGTCGGCAACGACGTCATCGAATGCGCCGCCGACGGCCTCACGTGGGAAACGACGCCATGCCCGCAGGGGCTGCAGTGCTTCGACGGCGCGTGCGTCGAGTGCCTTGGCGACGACGACTGCGCCGAGGGCCTGCGCTGCGATGCCGGCGTCTGCGTCGGCGAGCCGCTGCGCTTCACCACGACGGCGCTGCCCGACGGCGAGGTGGGCGAGGCCTACGCCGAGCGCCTTGCGGCGGCCGGCGGCGTGCCGCCCTACACCTTTGCGCTCGTCGGCGGGGAGTTGCCCGCGGGCGTCACGCTCTCGCCTGCCGGCGACATCGCCGGTACGCCCACGGTCGAAGGCGATTTCGCCCCGGTCGTGCAGGTCACCGACGCAACCGACGCCACGGCCGAAGGCACGTTCCCGTTCTCGGTGTTCGCGCCCGCGAGCGACGTGGTCATCACCACCAACTCGCCGCTGCCGCAGGGCGAGGAGGGCACGCCGTATTCGACGTCTCTCGCCGCAACGGGCGGCCAGTCGCCCTACGCCTGGGGCATCATCTCGGGCGCGCTGCCGCAGGGGCTCGTGCTCACGTCCAGTGGCGGCATCGAAGGCACCCCCACCGAACACGGCACGTTCGGCTTCGAGGTGCGTGCGTTCGACGCGGGCACGCCGGTCGCCTGGGGCACCAAGTCGTTCGAGCTCACCATCACCATCGCGCCGCTCGAAATCGTCGGCGACCAGATGTACGACCTCTGGATCACGCGGGTGGTGGTGCTGCCGCTCATCACGGTGGTCGAGGGCATCCCCATCCCGTACAGCACGCAGTTGCAGGCGCGCGGTGGCGTGCGCCCCTACCACTGGGCCGAACAGGAACTTCCCGAATTCCTGGGCTTCCTCATCCCGGAAAGCGGCGTTCCCGATGGGCTCACGCTCGACGATGACGGCACCCTGCACGGCGCCGTCACCGACCCCGAAAGCGCCATCAGCGTCACCATCCCGTTCGTCGGCATCACGCTGACCGGCTACTTCTTCGCGGCGACGGTCACCGACTCGCAGGATCCGGCCGATTCCAAGACCGGCATCTTCCTCGTGCCGA
This sequence comes from uncultured Myxococcales bacterium, assembly GCA_964422715.1. Classification (GTDB taxonomy): domain Bacteria; phylum Myxococcota_A; class UBA9042; order PWKZ01; family CAYRCM01; genus CAYRCM01. The sequence continues at coordinate 48,629 of CAYRCM010000014.1, forward strand.
CCGTGCCTATCGCGTTCTGAGCGCGCGGCCGCGCCCCGCCTCTGCCCAAACGCTGCGGAAGACGAACGGGGCTACTGCCCGCGCCGCCGGCGCGCGGCGAGTTCGGGGGCTTCGCGGAGCGCGCCCGCGAGCAGTCCGAGCGACTTGGCGAACACGTTGAGGCCCGAGCGAGCCGGGGCGGTGGGCGCGGCGGGACCCAGTTCGGGGAAGCCGGCCGCGTCGGGCGTGAGCGTCTCGTAGGCCGCAAAGAGCCGCCCCCAATCGCTGCCCAGCGCCTTGGCCATCTGGCGGCGCGCGTAGACCGGGTACCAGAAACTGTCGTGATAGGCGACGCTCGCGAGGTACGACCAGGGTGCCAGCACCGTCTTGAGCGACCATTCGAGCGGGCGCTTCAGCGGCCCCCAGTAGATGCGGTGCTGCATGCGCGCGGCGAACGTCATCCGCTCGAAGGGACCGACGAAGTTCCAGCGTTCGGCTGCCGCGTCGAGGTCGCCGACGATGGGGATGTCGCGCGGGTCGCCGCAGCCGAGCCCGGCCTCGTGGGCGAGCCGGATGAAGCGGATGGAGAGCGGGTCGAAGCCCATGAGGCGGGCCGCCACGGCGTCGATGGCGACCTGGTCGGCGCTCGCGAGCAGCACGTTCTTCACGTGCGGCACCATGCAGCGCGGGCCCGGTCCGTCGCCGGCAAACGTGCCGTCCATGACCGCGAAGATGCCCGGGTGGATGTGTTGCTGCACGCGCAACAGGTCGACGAGCGTTTCGTGGATGACCGGGTGCGTCCAATGGCGCCGTTCGTTCAGCAGCCCACCGAACGCGTTCTTCATGGCGCCCGTCGTGTGCGTGAAGATGTGCGTCTTGACGGTGGGCAGGTGCACAACGTTTTCGCCGATGAGCCGCTTCGGGATGTGGAAGCCCTCGGGGTACACCTGATTCAGCACGAGGAAACGGTCGGCCACCGGACCCACGGCGTCGCGGATGTGTACCCAGGGCTCGCCGCCTTCATAGAGGTGCACGTTGCCGATGCCGTGGGCCGCGACGACGGGCAACTGCTTGTTTTCGCGCTCGCCGAGGTGGGCGTCGATGACGACCGTGCGGTTGTGGCACGCGTGCAGCCGCGCCGGGTCGAAACCGAACGTCTTGAGGGCGCGAATGACGCCGTCGAGCTGCCACGGCGTCGTGGAGCTGCCCGGGTAGAAGAAATGCCAGGAGATGTTGACCTTGAGCGCCGTGTCGTGCGCGGGGTCGAGCACACCGCGGCAGCCGGCGAGTTCCATCAGGCGCTCGGTGTCGGCGAAGATGGTGCGCGGCGACGTGCGCACCACGGCGACCGGGTTGCGTGGGGTCATGCGAACGACTCCTTGCGCGGGCTAGCGCGGCCCACGCACGCTGGGGCGCCTGAGGCGCCGGGCCCCCCAAAGTCCTAGCCAAAGACCGAGGGCAAACGCAAATCCGGCCGGGACCCTGCCGGGGTTCGCCCCGGCGCCGCAGCCGCCGCCCGCGCCGCCGCCCCCGCCCGCGTCGGGGCTCGCGATATCGCCGGCGGGCGGTTGCACGTCGCCCGGCGTTCCGCCGTCGGGGCCGGGGCCCGCCACGTCGGCCGGGGAAGCCGTGCACGCGCCCGTAAGCCGGCTGCACGGGGCGGCCGCCGGGCAGGGATTGGCGCTCGGCAGCCGGCAGTCGGCGGTGCACGCGCCGGCCACGCAGGCCGCCCCGGGGTCGCATTCCGCGGCGTTCGCGCAGCCCGAACCCGGCACGCACGTGTGCGTCGTCGGGTCGCACGTTTCGCCGGCGGCACAGTGGGCGGCTTCGAGGCAGGCACCACAGCTGCCGTCGGGCGCGCAATGCGGCCGCGCGGCCACGAGACAGTCGCCGGGGCCGGTACACGGCACGCACGTGTTGTCGGCCGCGCAAAGCCCCGGGCAGTCGGTTGGCTCGAGGCAGGCGACGCAGGTCGCGTCGGTCGTGCGGCACCGCGGCCGCCCGGCGGCCAGGCACTCGGCGTCGGTGCGACATTCGCCGCAGACGAACGCCGCGGTGCAGACGGAGTCGCCTTCGCAATGCCCGTCTTCGAGACAGGCCACGCACTGGCCCGTCGTGAACTCGCAATGGCGGCGGCCGGGCTCCGGACAGTCGCCGTCGGCGCGGCAGAGACCGCAGACGTGGCTCGCGGTGCAGATCTGTCCCGGGGCGCAGTCGCTGTCCGCGAGGCACGCGACGCACGCACCGTAGGCGGCGTCGCAGACCGGCCGCTCGGGGTCGCCCGTGCAGTCGTCGGCGCCGAGGCATTGCACGCACTCGCCGCTCTCGACCCGGCAGCGCGGCGCGAAGGGGTCGGGGCAGTCGACATCGGACAGGCAGGCGGCCGGCCCGGCGCTGCACTGGCCGCTTTCGGCGTCGCACGTCTCGCCGGCGGCGCACGT
>CAYRCM010000014.1:51148-55662 GCA_964422715.1 uncultured Myxococcales bacterium
GCCGCACTCGCCGCCGCAGCCGTCGGGGCCGCACTGCCGCCCCGTGCAGTCGGGCACGCATTCGATGGTGCACTGGCCGGCCCCGTCGCAGCGCAGCCCGCTCGGGCACGTGCCGCACTCGCCGCCGCAGCCGTCGGGGCCGCACTGCCGCCCCGTGCAGTCGGGCGTGCAGATCGCGGTGCACCGTCCGGTATCGGCGCAGAAGAAGTCGGCCGGACAGCTGCCGCATTCGCCGCCGCAGCCGTCGGGGCCGCAGTCGCGCCCCGTGCAGTCGGGCGCGCAGTACACGCAGGCGCGCGGCAGCGCACCGGTCGGCTCGGGGGCCGGGTCGGCGCCGCAGGCGTAGCGCTGCTCGGCTTCGTTCCAGCCGCAGACGAGACCGAACGCCGCGCAGTCGAGGCAGTAGGTGCTCTCGTCGCGGCCGCAGTAGAGCACGCGGCCCCAAGCGTCGCAGCAACCCTGGGCCGCCGACGCCCAGGCGCAGCCGCTCGCCGAGGGGTCGTCGGTCGAGTGCAGGCAGGCGAAGGGCACGGGCGCAAGGCACGTGTGCTCGGCCGTGCACGTCTCGTCGGGGGCGCAGCCGGGCCCACAACGGTTGCCGCACGCATCGAAACCGCACTGCCAGCCGGGCTCGCAGACGCAGGGCGTGCATTGGGCCTCCAGCGTGAAGTCCTGCGGGAAGAACGAGCGGTCGCTGCCGTCGACGATCACGTGGTAGGTGCGCCCGGCTTCGGCGCGAAACGCGACGCCGCCGCTGCCGAACCCGAGGCAGGGCGCGTAGCCGCTGCACGCGTCGGCCATGACGGCGAGCACGAGCTCGGGGTCGCCGCTGAGTTGCACGGTCGCGAGCGTCTCGGTGGGGCTCGTGAAGGTGTAGGCGACTTCGCCCATGTCCATGCTGAACGCCCCGCATTCGGGGTATTCGGTGACGATGTCCTCGGCCCAGGGGCTCGCTTCATCGTCGAGGGCGTCGCCACAGCTGAGGGCTCCCCGCGGCTCACAGGTCGGCGCCGGCTCGCAGCGGCCCGCCGACGTGCAGCGGAAGCCGGCTTCGCAAGTGCCGCAGGACACCCCGCAGGCGCTGTCGACGCCACATTCGCGGCCGGCGCAGTTCGGCGTGCAGCACGCGATATCGAGCACGAAATCGGACACTTGGTCGAGGTAGCCGTCGACGCTCAGGTAGTAGCTGCGCCCGGCTTCGAGCCGCTGGAACACCTCGACGTCGCCGTACGCCGTGCAGCCCGCGGCGGCACACTCGTCGGCGAGCAGGAACAGGTCGAGGTCGGCCTGCATGCCGCTCAGCCGCGCCCGCATCGCGACATCGCCGGGGGACACGAAGCGGAAGGCGAGCTCCGGGCCGGTTTCCTGCCAGCCGGAGCACCCGTAGTTGTCGATGCCGTCGCTGCCCGACGCGTTGCTGCCGACCACCCGATCGCCGCAAGCAAGCGGCAGCGGGGTGGCGCACGTGGGCACGGCGATGCAGCGGCCGGCGGGCCCACACACCTCGGCGGCGGCGCAGCCCGCGCCGCACGTTTCGCCGCAGGGGCCGAGGCCGCACTCCTGGTTGGGCGAGCAGCCACACGTCATGCACGTGCCGTCGACGCAGGTGGCACCGCCCGCGCACTCGCCGCAGACGAGGCCACAGACGGGGTCGAGCCCGCATTCGCGCCCCGCGCAATCGCCCTGACAACAGTCGACCGTCAGCGAGAAAGGCCCCGTGGCCCCCATGTAGCCGTCGACCGCGAGGAAGTACGTCTCGCCGGGCAGGGCGTCGAAGATGGCGTCGTTGTCGCCGTACGCGACGCAGCGGTAGCCCGAGCAAGCGCCCTCCAGCACGAAGAGGTCGAGGTCGCTTTCGAGGTCGCTGAGCGTGGCGGCGACCCGGGTGGGCGTCTCGACTTGCAGCACGTAGGCGAGTTCGGGGCCGCTCTCTTGCCACGGCGAGCACGCGTAGCTGGACACGTTGGCGATGCCGTCGGCGTTGTGGCCCCCTTGCTGGCTGCCACAGGCGACGCTCCCGTAGACCGCGCAGAGCGGCGCCGCCTGACACTGGTGGTTCTCGTCGCAGTACTGTTCGACGGCGCATTCGCCGCAAGAGCGGCCGCATTCGTCGATACCGCACTGCCAGCCCGCGCCGCACGTGCACGCGCTGCACTGGCCGGCGCCCGTACAGAAGAAGCCCGCGGGGCATTCGCCGCATGACGCGAAACCGCACACCGGGTCGTTCCCGCACTGCCGCCCGCTGCAATCGGGCTGGCAGTAGGCGGTGCAGTCTTGCGGGAAGGCCCCCGTCGGGTCGGCGCCGCTCGTCCCGCACGCGTAGTAGCCGGCGGGCGGGTCGGGCGCCCACCAGCCGCACTCGGCGACACCGCAGTCGACGGTCTGGAGCGCGGCCCAGGGGTAGCCCGCGCCGTTGCACTGCACGACGCGGTCAGCGAGGCAGCAGCCCTCGGCCGGAACCCCGTGGCACGGGTCGGGGTAGCAGGCGTGGTCGAAGCAGACCTCGCCCGCCGCGCAACCCGCGCCGCACGAGGTGCCGCAATCGGTCTGCCCGCACTGCCAGTTGGGCTCGCAGACGCACGAGACGCAGGTGAACCACTCGGCGTGGCAGGCCAGGCCGGCCGGGCAGGTGCCGCAACTGCCGAAACACCCGTCGAAGCCGCACTGGCGTACCCCACACTGCGGCACGCAGTCGGCGGGACACTGGCGCGGATACTGACCGGAGGGGTCTTCGGTCCAGGGCTCGGGCGTGCAGTTGTAGAACGCCCCGTCCCAGCCGCAATAGCTGCCGCCGGGGCAGACCAGGCGGCACGTTTCGGCGCCGTCCTGGCTGCACCAGACGACGTCGTCGCCGTCGCAGCAGCCCTGGAAGGCGACGCCCGCCGCGCAACCGGAACCGATGGCCTCGGCGCCTTCGTCGACGCACAGCGCGCGCGCCGGCGTGGAGCGGAGGAGCCCGAGGAGCAGGATGCCCAGTACGGCCCAGCGGTTCGTGCCGCTCATGGACGTTCTCCGTGGGCCCCGCGCCGGCAACGGGCGGGGCCGAACGCGTGCGCCCGCCTAACGGGAAGTGGCGGGGTCGGCCGGCGCCGCAACCGGGCAGTCACGCGCGTGCGTGCCCGTCGGGTCGCTGCCCGTGCCACGACAGTAGTAGTAGGACTGGTTCGAGAGCCAGCCGCAGGGGGTGTCGGCGCCGTATTCCGTGGCGCAGTCCAGTTCGTGGAGCGCCCCGCCCTCGCACCAGACGGCCACGTCGCCGCGGCAGCAGCCGGCAGGCGGCACGGCCGCGCAGGCGCTCGGTGCGGCGCACTGGCCGGCGACGCAGTCGCTGCCGCTCGGGCACGTTCCGCACTGACCGCCGCAGCCGTCGGGACCACATTCGGCCTCGCCGCAGGCGGGCTGGCAGCCGCCGTCGTCGTCCTGGCCAGCGTCGGGTGGCGCGGCTCCGGGCCGCACGCACACCCCCGCCAGGCACGCGAATCCGCTCGCGCACGGACGATCGTCGTTGCAGGCGAACGTGTAGTCGGCCGGATCGGGGGCAGAGCCACAGCCGACGGCGCCAAGGAGGAGCAGACCGGCAAGCGTGAGCGCCCAAACCCGCGCTCGGGGGCGGTGGTCCATGGCGGAATCCCTCGCGGCGGACGGCGCGGGCGCGACGATACGCAACGATGCGCGGCGGGCGCGGGCGGCGCCTGTCGCCGCCATGCAGCACGGGGTCGCGGGGCCCGCACGTCCGCAGGGCGGCAGGATAGCATCCGGCCCCAAGCGGAACAAGGACGCCGCGGCACGGCGCGTTGTTGGCGACGCAGGCTGGTGGTAGCGTGGCGGGTGCACCCTCGGCGAGGGGGCGGGCCACTTGCCCGCAGGATGCACGGAGAATGACCATGTCTCGAACGGGTCGGGCGCGAATGGGGGCGGCACTGCTGTGGGTGCTCAGCGCACTTGGCGCTTGTGGCGGTGGGGCGGTAGGCGGACGCGACGGCGGGGGCGATACGCCCGCGCAGACCGAGGACCTGCGCCACGATGCCGCGGATGCCCGTCCCGATGCCGCGAATGACCGTGACCGTCTCGGTGCCGACGGCGAAAAACCCGACATTCCTTTCCGCGACCCCGACATTCTTTCTCGCGACCTCGATGTTCCTTTCCGCGACTCCGATGTTCTTTCTCGCAACCTCGATATTCAATTCAACGACGCCGACATTCTTTCCAACGACCTCGATATTCAATTCAACGACGCCGACATTCTTTCCAACGACCTCGATGTTCCTTTTCGTGACCTCGACATTCAATTCAACGACGCCGATATTCTTTTCCGCGACCTCGACATTCAATCCAACGATGCCGATATTCTTTCCCGCGACATCGATATTCTTTTCCACGACCTCGATATTCAATTCAACGACGCCGACATTCTTTTCCGCGACCTCGACATTCCATTCAACGACGCCCACATTCTTTTCCGCGACCTCGATGTTCTTTCCCGCGACGCGGACGCCGCGGCCGACACGCAGGGC
>CAYRCM010000015.1:0-53549 GCA_964422715.1 uncultured Myxococcales bacterium
AGCAGCGTTTGGCCTTCTTGCCGCTGCCGCAGGGGCAGGGGGCGTTGCGCGGCGGCCGTTCGCCCCGCCGAATCGGCCCGCCGGGCAGGACATCGGTGTAGCGCCGGAGCATGGCGAGGGACAGCTCGGGATGCCAGTGAGAGACGCAGCGCGGCATCTGCGCGGCGGGAAAGTAGAGCCACTCGGGCTTGTGCTGCGCGAGCAGCAGGGTCATCGTGATTACGGCCGCCTGGGCGTCGCCGTCAACGATGTAGTCGTGGTTGGTGTTGGCGACGAACGCCGCCACGAGATCGGGCGATACGTCTTCGGGGCGCTCGACCCCGGGGGGCAGCATCTCCGGGAAGTCCCGGGCACTCTTCAGGTACGCCCCAGGCAGGTTCTGGACGAGCGGCGGGACGTACTTCTCCAGGAAGCGGTCGAGGTCGGCCAGCAGCTCGCCGATCCCCAGAACGGCCGCGCGCAGCAGCTCCACGTCAATCCCGCTCCCCTCGGGCGCCGGCCGGCGCACGGCCCGGGCCACCGCCGGGCGCGTCTTCGCGTGCCGTATCCCGACCGCCCCGAGCGCGAGGGCCGCGTCCAAAAGATCGTAGACGGACGCCGTTTCGCGGTAGCGGGTGCGGTAGAGCGGCACGAGCCGCCTGCCGAGCCGGCCCGCCGCGCAGTACGCCCTGAACGCCATCGGAGCGCTTGCCAGCAGGAAGAACGCCCCCGTGAAGAACGGCGCGAGGTCGCGCCAGGGGTCGGCGCCTTCGGGCAGAGGCCGGGTGTTGGTCGACAGGACCAACGTCGCATGCGCCGCGGACCAGGCGACGTCCCAGTGCGCCCGCAGCCCGCGCCGGGCTTCGGGGAGATCGCTGTTGCGCAGGTAGAGACCGGCGTCGCCCCGCGCTTCGAAGAGGGCGCGCAGCGCACCGATGTGCACCTGGACCAGCTGGTCGTGCAGGATGGGCTCCCAGGCGACGAGGTCGAGGAAGCTCTCGCGGCTGAGGTTCTGGCCGCAGCGCGCGAGCTTCGCAAACAGGCTGCGGCTCGGCTGGGGATCGCGTTCGCGCATCTCGGCGACCCGGGCGCAGAGCCGCTCGCCGCGCGCGTGCAGCGCCTCGAGCTGCCCCGGGGTGACGACCGGCAGCTCGCCGGGGCGCATGCCCTGCCCGAGGCACGTCACGAAGTCGCCGTCGCGCGACACGACGACGAACGGTCCCGCCTCCCGGTCGACGAGGGCCAGCGCCACCCGGTCGGCGCCGTCGGGCAGCCGCACGTGCTGCAACAGGAAGCGCAGCAGCTCCGGGTCGCGGTAGAGCCCGAGCGCGAAGTCGGCCTGCGGGGCGCTCAGCCGTTCGATGCGTTCGAGGAAATGGGTGGCGTGACCCATGCTGCCGTGCTCCCGTTCCGTCGGCCGAGGGGACGCCGCCACCCTACGGGACGCGCGGCGTCGCGGTCAAGCCGCGGCGTGGCGCGGCCCCGGGCAGCCGGCAGCGGGCGCGTTTCGGAGCGACCGCACGCGATTTTCGCCGGCTCCGCGGGGCCGACGGCGCGAAAAAACGCCAGAATCGTCCGCCGGCCGCAGGATCTGGCCTGTCGAATCCCCAAATGAGGCGGCGCTCCCGCCCCGTCTGGCGGTCTCTCGCGCCAAAATCGTCCCGCGGTCGGACCGGACGCCATGTTGAACTCGCTATGCCGCCGGACGCGCGCACGGGGGGGCGCCGCGGGTTCTCAACATGAGACATGGCGCGTGCCCGGCGAGCCATTTCGGCTTCCCCATGCGCTCCGTCGTCCGGGCGGGAAGCCCTGTCGAAATCGCGTTGCCTGTCGCCGTCCGCGCGGGGAACCGTCCGGGCGTTTTGGCGGCAGAAAACGTCGGTGTAGCCGGCCGGGGCGAGGCGGGCGCAGGCAGGAGCGAAGGGGAAGCGGGCAGGTCGGGCCTCGGCCGGGCCGGCCGGGGCCGGCCCCGCCGCCTACTCGCCGACATGCGTGCGGTGCACGCCGTACCAGCCGAGCGGCGTGTAGAGGTAGTCGCCGTCGGCCACGAGCTTCGAGATGTACCCGATGGAGCGCGCCGCATGCAGGATGAGGGGCTCCGCCGGGTTGCTGGCATCGAGCACGAGGAGCCCATAGGGCGAGCGCGAGGCGAGGTAGACGCGGTCGTTTTCGACGTCGAGCAGATCGAACGGGTAGCCGTGCAGCCGCGCCCGCGTCTCGCCGGCGAGCGAGCCGTCTTCGGCCACCATGAACTTGTGCAGCACGGTGTAGGGCTGGCGCGAGGCCACCGTGTCGGACTGCACCCCCCACCACGGGTATTTCTGCGACACCAGCCAGATGTTGCGGTCGCGGAAGACGGCGCGGTTCACCTGGTCGCCGACCGGGATGACCTCCATCAACTCGGCCACATCGCCCGCCACGCGCAGCACGTTGAGCGAGTTGCGCCGGCGGCCGAAATCGTCCCACTGGTAGTCGACGGTGTAGAGCAGCGAGCCGTCGTCGGACACGTCGACGAGCAGACCGGGGATGTTGAGGCTCGGCAGCGCCACGAGGTTGTCGGGGTCGCTCGCGTCGATGCGGTCGACGAACGAGCGCACGTGGTAGAGCAGCGTTTCGCCGGCCTCGGTCGTGGCTTCCTCGACGTGGGTCGAGTGCAGGATGCGGCCGTGCTCGACCTTGTTGACGAACGGGTAGTCGTCCATGGGCACGCTGCCCGCCGCGATGCGCGGGTTTTCGAGGTCGCTCAGATCGGCCACCTTCAACTCGCTCGTCCACTCGCGCCGGCCGTTCGGCAGCTCCATGATGTGCCGCTCGGTAAACGGCAGGATCTGGCCGTCGATGGGCAGGCCCGAGGTGGGGTTCCAGTAGTAGTAGTAGAAGCTGTAGCCCGGCTGGTAGACGGCGTCGGCCTCGTTCGAAAACGCCAGGAAGCCCACGAGTTCGGGTTCGAGCACGGTGCGGAAGTCGGCGTTGCGAATCGTCTGGCCGAAGTTCGGCTCGTAGCCGACGAGGTGCAGCACGTCGCCGTCGCGGATGCAGAACGGCGCCCCCGTGTGCGGCAGTTCGAGCCGCGCGAGGGCCGGTGCGTCGTCTTCGGCGCCAAAGGGCAGCACCTCGAAGAAGAGGCCGCCGTTTTCGACGTCGCCGACGAGTTGCACCTGGTAGCCGCCGATCGGGAAGATGTCGAGCACGTTGCGAATCAAGAACAGGTCGGCCGTGACCACCGGGTGGTCGCGGTCGGCCGCGTCGATGACCTGGATCTGGCGTTCGGAAAACGCCACGAGCCGGTCCTGCACCACGAAGGCGCGTTTGACCTGCGCGACGTTCGCGAGTTGCCCGCGCTCGACGAGTGTCTCGCCCGTCCAGTCGACGAGTTGCGTGCCCTGCCAGTAGTAGGGCGGCGTGCTCAGGCTGTACTGCAGCGGCACGAGGATGAGGCCGAGTTCGTCGACCACCCGGAACGCCTTGTAGTCGTTGATGGCCGTCGAGTACGAGTAGCGTTCGCCGAGTTTCACGTCGTCGAGTTTCACCGGGGCGGTGAGCTCCGCGATGTCATAGAGCACGACTTGCAGCCGGCGGCTCGAATACGAGGTGTCGATGGTCTGGCCGAGCGCCAGCACGCGGTCGCCGCGCACCTCGAAGTGGCTGATGTCGGTGTAGATGCGCAGCACGCCCGCCTCGCGCGGGTCGGCCGGGTCGGAGAGGTCGAACGTGTGGAAGTAGGCGTAGCGCGTGCTGTTCGTCCAGCGCGACGACATGGCCACGGCGCGGCCGTCGGCGAAGCGCGTGGCCTGCAAGTAGCCGTTGTCCTCGGAGCCCACGGCGAGGGTGCCGACGATCGCGAGTTCATCCGGGTAGCTCACGTCGACCGTGAAAAGCGTGATCTCGTCGGAGCCGTACCAGCGCTGGCTGAACACGCGCAGCGTGCGCTCGAAGTAGTCGAACTTGAACTTGTCGGCGATGTAGCCCGGCACGTAGAGGTTGCCGCGTTCGGCGAGGTCGCCCGCCGGGTCGCTGATGTCGACGTAGGTGACGAGCGTTTCCTGTTCGTAGTCTTCGCTCGTGAGGTAGTAGTTCGGGTCCTGGGCGGCGACGAAAATCGCGTGCGGCGCGACGTGGATGAGCGTCGCCGTGCCCTGGAAGGTGATGCGGTCGATTTCGCGGATGTTTTGCGGGTCGGCGATGTTGAGCGACACGATCCAGGTGCGGTCTTCCCAGTCGGCCGTGTTGTAGCGCCAGTAGTCGGGGTTGCGCTTCGACACGGTGTAGAGCACGTCGCCGACCATGCGCGTGTCGGTGACTTCGCCCTCGATCGGCAGCGAGCCCAGGGCCTGGGGCGCGTCGGGGCTCGACACGTCGGCGATGAGCACCTGGCTGCCGTGGAAGCCGTGCGGGTCGGCGTCGGGGTCGTACTGCCAGTAGACGAAGTAGTCGCTCATGACGATGTAGGCGCGGCCGTCGCGCACGTACATGTCGACCGGTTGGGCCTGAAACGGCAGCCGGCCGCGGACGACCGGCTCGTCGGGGCTCGACAGGTCGATGACGATGAGGCCGCGGTAGCTGTTGAGCACATACAGGATGTCGCCGTCGAGTTTGAAGATGTCGGCCTCGACGATTTCGCGCGTGGGGTCGGGCTCGGGCATCGGGGCCGGGTCGACGGCCCCCGGCTCGTCGGCGCCGGCGCCGGCCATGCCGTCGGAGTCGTCGAATTCGGCGCCGCCGTTGTAGCCGCGGTTGTAGTCGCCCGTGCCCGTCGACAGTTGCTCCTTCTCGTTGGCCGTCACGAACGCCGTCGTGCCGGGCTCGGGGAAGATGCTCTCGTCGAGCGCCGGGGCCTCGCCGGGCGGGCCGGGCGGCGGGGTGACGACGTCGGATTCCGGTGTGCCGGGCGGGTTCGGGGCTTCGCCCGAGCCGGTTTGCGACTCGCAGGCCGCGAGCCCGAGGACGAGCACCCAGAGCGACCCGATGACGATGAGCGTGCGACGCATGGCAACTGCCTCCTTCGTGGGCCCCGGCCGACGCAGGCCAGGGCGCTGGCTGTCTGACCAGGGGGTGGTTGAGCAAAAGGTGTGCCGGAGCCGCGACCTCGCACCGTTGGCCGCTCTGCGGCCCATTCGGGCGCCGGCACAGCCCGCCAAATTGTTCCCGGCCGGGGGCGACTGTGCATTCTTGGCACAGCGGTGGCGGCGTTCCCGGTCGCGCGCGGCGCCGCCCCGACCGCCCTGCGGCCGACGGCCCGGAGCGGTTGTTGCAGGCGGGGCGCTGTGCTAGCCTACGGGTCGTTTTCTCAGGTTCTTCTCGAGCCAATGCCCTGGATCGCAGGCCGCGCCGAGCGCAGGCCCGACCGAACGAAATCGTCGCGCGTACCGGGCGAACCCCCTGCGGGCGCAGGGGCGCCGCCACGGCCGCCGCCCACGGGGAGCCCGCATGGAGCAGATTCAACTCGCCGAACCGCTGCTGGCCGCCACCGACCAGGCCGCCGCCGAAAACCGCAAGCGTTTCGCGGCCCACGGCCTCTACGTGATCAACCTCATGAGCGGCCCCGGCGCCGGCAAGACAACGCTGCTCGAACGCACGCTCGAACGGCTGGCCGGCCAGTTGCGTGTGGCCGTGGTCGTCGGCGACATCCAGGGGCGGCTCGACGCCGACCGCATCGCGCGCTTCGGCCTGCCCGTGCGCCCCATCGAGACCGGCGGGGCCTGCCACATCGACCCGCGCCAGGTCGCCGACGCGCTCGCCGACGTCGACCTCGCGGCGCTCGATCTCCTCATCATCGAAAACGTCGGCAACCTCGTCTGCCCGGCCGAATTCGACCTCGGCGAGAGCGAGCGCGTCATGCTGCTCTCGGTCGCCGAAGGCCACGACAAGCCGCTGAAATACCCGCTCATGTTCCGCACGGCGCAACTGCTGCTCGTCAACAAGATCGATCTCCTGGGGCTCAGCGACTTCGACCCCGCGGCGGCCGAGCGGGCCGCGCGCGAGCTCAACCCGCGCCTCGACGTCGTGCGCCTGAGTTGTCGCACGGGCGAAGGTTTCGACCGCTGGATCGACTGGCTTCTCGCGCGCGTCGCCGAGAAGCGCTCGCGCGGGGAGTAGCCGACATGTGCCTTGCCGTTCCCATGCGCGTCGTCACGGTCACGGGCGACCTCGGCCGGGCCGAGGCCAACGGCGTGCAACTCGACGTGCGTCTCGACCTCGTCGCGCCCGTGGCCGTGGGCGACTACGTGCTCATCCACGCCGGTTTCGCCATCCAACGGCTCGACGCGGCCGAAGCCGAAGAGACCATCGCCTACATCGAAGCGGCCCGCCCCGCCGAGCCGGAGGACGCGCCCCGCGGCGCGTAGGTCCCCATGTCCGACCCCACGCTTCCGTTTCGCGCGCCCGAAATCGCCGCCGAACTCGTGCGGCGTCTGCATGCGCAGAGCCCGGCGCGGCCGCTCACCTTCATGCACGTGTGCGGCACGCACGAGGCGGCCATCGGGCGTTTTGGGCTGCGCCAGGTGCTGCCGCCGTGGCTGCGCGTCATTGCCGGACCGGGCTGCCCGGTGTGCGTCTGCCCACCGGCCGACATCGACCTCGCCGTGCGTCTGGCGCTCGACCGCCGCGCCGTCGTCGCCACGTTCGGCGACATGCTGCGCGTGCCGGGGCGCGTCTCGCTCGCCGAGGCGCGCGCCCAGGGCGGCGACGTGCGCGTCATCTTGAGCGCCGCCGACGCTGTCGACATCGCGCGCCGCGAGCCCGACCGCGAAGTCGTGCTGTTCGCCATCGGCTTCGAGACCACGGCCTGCACCATCGCGGCCGCGGTGCGCACGGCCCGTCTGCCGAACTTCAGCGTCCTCTCGGCGCAGCGGCTCGTGCCGCCGGCCCTCGACGCGCTCTTGACCCTCGAAGGCCTCAACCTCGACGGCTTCCTCCTGCCGGGCCACGTGCTCACGGTCACGGGCGCCGAGCCCTACCTCGACTTCTGCCGCAAGAGCGGCAAACCGGCCGCCGTGGCCGGCTTCGAAGCCGTCGACATCGTGCTCGGGCTCGAACAGCTCGTGCAGTTGCACATGGCCGGGCGCGCCGACATCGCCAACGCCTACCCGCGTGCCGTGCGCCCCGGCGGCAATCCAGCCGCCCGCGCCGCCATCGCCGAGGTGTTCCGGCCGGTCGGCGCGCGCTGGCGCGGCCTCGGCCTCATCCCCGACTCGGGGCTCGCCCTGCAGCCGGCCCTGGCCGGCCTCGACGCGCTCCAGCGCTTCGACCTCGCGCCCGACGAAAGCCTCGCCGAATGCCTGCCGGGCTGTCGCTGCGGCGACGTCATGATCGGCCGGCTCGACCCGGTCGACTGCCCGCTCTTTGCCAAACGCTGCACGCCGGCCACCCCCTGCGGTCCCTGCATGGTGTCGCACGAGGGCACGTGCCGCAGCCGCTACCTCTACCGGGAGGCCTGACCATGCCCAGCCCCACGTCGGGCCGCATCACGCTCGGCCACGGCACCGGCGGGCGCCTCACGCACGATCTCATCCGCCAAACGTTCGTGCCGGCGCTGAAAAACCCGCTGCTCACGCCGCTCGGCGATGCGGCCCTGCTGCCCGATCTCGGCGGTCCGCTGGCCCTCACGACCGATGCCTTCGTCGTGAGCCCGCTCTTCTTCGCCGGCGGCGACATCGGCACGCTGGCGATCTGCGGCACGGTCAACGATCTGGCCGTCGGCTACGCCTTGCCGCGCTACCTGGCGCTCTCCGTCGTGCTCGAAGAAGGGCTCGAACGGGCCGTGCTCGACCGCGTCGTCGCGTCCATGGCGCGCAAGGCGCGCGAGGCCGGCGTCGTCATCGTCACGGGTGACACCAAGGTCGTCGAACGCGGCAAGGGCGACGGCATCTTCATCACCACGACCGGCGTCGGGCCCGTGCGCCGCGGCGCCCCGCGCACCGACCGCGCCCCGGCCCCGGGCGACGCCATCCTGGTGAGCGGGCCCATCGGCGACCACGGCGCCGTCATCATGGCCGCCCGGCTCAACCTGTACCTCGGCCCCGGGCTGCAGAGCGACTGCGCGCCCGTCACGGGGCTCGTCTCGGCGCTCTTCTCAGCGGGTACAGCCCCGCTCTTCATGCGCGACCCCACGCGCGGCGGGCTCGCCTCGGTGCTTGCCGATCTCGCCGAGGACGGCCCGTTCGGCGTCGCCGTCGACGAGGCCGCCATCCCCGTGCGGCCCGAGGTCGACAGCGTCGCCGACATCGTGGGCGTCGATCCGCTGCAACTCGCCTGCGAAGGCCGCGTCGTGGCGCTCGTCGCGCGCGAAGAGGCGTCGCGTGCCCTCGCTGCCTGGCAGGCGCTGCCCGAAGGACAGGGTGCGGCCTGCATCGGCAGCCTCACGGCCGAGCACGCGGGCCACGTGGTGTTGCACACGCGCTACGGCGGTGCCCGCACGCTGCTGCGCCCCACCGCCGAACTGCTGCCGCGCATCTGCTGATGGCCCCGTCCGCGGCAACCCCCGTCGAACGGCT
This sequence comes from uncultured Myxococcales bacterium, assembly GCA_964422715.1. Taxonomy (GTDB): domain Bacteria; phylum Myxococcota_A; class UBA9042; order PWKZ01; family CAYRCM01; genus CAYRCM01. Next base: position 8,472 of record CAYRCM010000015.1, read on the forward strand.
GCGCCTCACGGTGCAGGGCACGGTGCAGGGCGTCGGTTTCCGGCCCTTCGTGTTTCGGCTGGCCGCGCGGTATGCGCTCGCCGGCACGGTGCTCAACGATCCGCACGGGGTCCACATCGAGGTCGAGGGCCCGCCCGCGGCCACCGCGGCGTTTGCCGAGGCGCTCCTCGCCGAGGCGCCGCCGCTTTCCGACATTCGCAGCGTCGCCCGCGTCGCCATCGCGCCGACGGGGGCGCGCGCGTTCGTCATCCTGCCGTCGCCCCCCGGCCGAAACGACGCCGTGCTCGTGCCGCCCGACGTCGCCACCTGCGCCGCGTGCCTCGCCGAACTCGCCGACCCACACGACCGCCGCCACCGCTACCCGTTCACGAACTGCACCGACTGCGGCCCGCGCTACACCATCATCCGCGCCGTGCCCTACGACCGGCCACAGACGACCATGGCCGGCTTTCCGCTGTGCCCGCGCTGCCGCGCCGAATATGAAGATCCGCTCTGCCGCCGCTTCCACGCGCAGCCGAACGCCTGCCCCGACTGCGGCCCGCACGTGTGGCTCTGCGACCCGCAGGGGGGCTCCATCGCCGCGGCCGACCCTATCGCGGCGCTGCACGAACGGCTCGCGGCGGGTCAAATCGCCGCCATCCAGGGGCTCGGTGGGTTTCAACTGGCCTGCGACGCCCACCACGCCGCGGCGGTGGCCACCCTGCGTCGACGCAAGGGCCGGCCGGCCAAACCGTTCGCCGTCATGGCCCGCGACGTCGCAGCCGTCGAGGCGTTTGCAAGCCCGTCGGCCGCCGAGCGCGCCTGGCTCACCGACCGGCGCCGGCCGATTGTGCTGTTGCCGGCGCGGCCGGGCCACGCGCTCGCCCCCGGGGTCTCGGGCGCGGCGACGAGCATCGGCACCATGCTGCCGTACACGCCGCTGCACGAGTTGCTCATGGCCGGGCCCTTGCCGGTGCTCGTCATGACGAGCGGCAACCGCAGCGACGAACCCATCCACTTCGAGCACGCACCGGCCCTCGAAGCCCTCGCCGGCGTGGCCGACGTGTTCCTGCTGCACAACCGGCCCATCTACCAACGGGCCGACGACTCGGTCATGCGTCTTTGCGGCGAGGCCCCCGTACTGCTGCGCCGGGCGCGCGGCTTCGTGCCGGCCCCGGTGGCCCTGCCCGCGGCCGGCCCGGCGCCGGTGTTCGCCGTCGGCGCCGACCTCAAGAACACCTGCGCCGTCACGCGCGGCGACCTCGCCATCCTCGGGCCCCACGTGGGCGACCTCGCACAGCCGGCCGCCGAGGCGTTTCTCGCCGCCACGCGCGGGCATCTGCAAGCGCTCTTCGGCGTGGAGCCGCGGCTTGTCGTGCACGACCAGCACCCCGACTACGTCAGCACGCGGTTTGCCGAGTCCATCGCCGCCGTGCCGCGGCTCGCCGTGCAGCACCACCACGCGCACGCGCTCGCGTGTCTCGCCGAAAACGGCCACGCGGGGCCGGCGCTGGCCCTCTGCCTCGACGGCGCCGGCTACGGCCCCGACGGCACGGTCTGGGGCGGCGAACTGCTGCGGGTCGATGGCCTCGCCTACGAACGCGCGGCCCACGTCGCCCCGTGGCCGCTGCCGGGCGGCGACCGCGCTGCGCGCGAGCCGTGGCGCATGGCCGCCGTGGCCCTTTGCGCCGCGTTTGGCCCCGAGGACGCGCCGAGGCACTTCGCGGCCCTGCCGCCTGGCGCTGCCGTGGCGCCGGCCCTCGCGGCCGGGGTGTTTTCGCTCATCGGCGCGCCCGCGGCCGTGCCGCACACGACGAGCGCCGGCCGGCTCTTCGATGCCGCGGCGGCGCTTCTGGGCCTCTGCCAGCGCATGTCGTTCGAGGGCGAGGCGGCGATGCAACTCGAAGCGCTCGCGGCCACGGCCCCGCCCGCCGCCCCATATCCGCACGCGCTGCGCCGGCCCGCGGCCCCCAACGCACCGTCCGTGCTCGACTTCGCCCCGGCCTTCCGCCGGCTCGTGCTGGACCGGGGGGCCGGCGCGCCCGCGGCCGTCGCGGCGCGCGCCTTCCACGACACGGTCGTGGCGGCCTTCGCCGATGCCACGCGCGCGGTGGCCGCCGCCACGGGTCTCGACACGGTGGCGCTCTCGGGCGGGGTCTTCCAGAACGTGCTCGTGCTCGGCGGGCTCACCGGGGCGCTCACGGCCGCGGGACTGCGCGTGCTCACGCACCGCCAGGTGCCGCCGAACGACGGCGGGCTCTCGCTTGGCCAGGCCTGGGCCGGGGTGCTGCACTTGCGCGCCGGCGGCTGACGCCTTGCCGTCCCGGCGCCGGCCCGCCTCCGCTACGTGTCGACCGAGATGCCCGCGAGGGTGAGTTCCTGGCCGCCGCTGAGCTCGAGCGCGGCCCGGTCGCACTGCGGGCAGATGACGTCGAATTCGTGCAGTTCGCCCTGCCAGGCGCAGGCCCGGCAGCGCGCCATCGCCGGCACGCGCACGAGTTCGAGCGTGCAGCCCGCGGCCGGTGTGCCGCCGGCCAGGGCCTCGAAACCGAAGTGCAGGGCCGCGGGGGAGAGGCCGTTCAGCGCCCCCACCCGCACGGTGGCCCGGCTGACGCGCTTGGCGGCGTGTGCCTCGGCTGCTCGGAGCACGGCCCCGAGCAGCGCTTCGGCAATGGTCAGTTCGTGCATGCGGGAGACGCTCGCGGGCTCAGTGCACGGAGCAGGAGACGCACGGGTCGTAGGCCCGCACGAGCATGGAGCAGAGCCGTTCGAGCTCGGTGTCGGTCATGCCCTCGACCGCGAACTGCTTGGCCAACGCCGCCATGTCGAGATGGATGTTCTTGTTGTTCTGGGTCGTCGGGATGATGCAGTTGGCCTTCACGATGCGGCCGCGCTCGTCGTACTGGTAGTGGTGGTAGAGGATGCCGCGCGGCACCTCGACCGCGCCCACGCCCTCGCCCGCCCGCGGCACGATCGGCACCATGATCTCGGCGTTCGGCTCGGCCATGAGCTCTTCGATGAGTCGGAGGGCTTCGTAGGTCACGTGCACGGACTCGACGAGCTGCGCGATGTTGTTCATGAACGGGTTGTGGTTGACCGGAGCGAGCCCGAAGAGCTTCGCCACCTTCTGCGCTTCGGGGTGCAGCAGGTGCGCATTGTTGTTGACGCGGGCGAGGGCCCCGACCGCGAACGCGTCGCGCGACAGCCGGGTCCACTTCGACGTGTTCTCGGCGGTCACGTACTCGTTCGTCATGGCGAGGTAGTCGTTTTCGGCACGCTTGACCCCGTCGGTCGAGACGAGCTGGCCGCCGATGAACGGGTATTCGGTGTCGCTGCCGAGCGACACGAACTCGGTCTCGCGCACGAACGGCGGGATGTTGAACGCGCGGAACAGTTCGGCCGTGAGTGCCAGGTCGTCGACCGCGGCGTGCAGCCCGTTCGCGAGTTCCTCGAATTCGGCGCGGGTCGGCATGCGGGCGACGCCGCCCGGCTGCAGCGACACGGGGTGCGTCGTGCGGCCCGCGACGACGTCGCAGAGCCGGTTGGCGAGCCCCTTCAGGCGCCGCGCCATGTGGAAGATCTCCGGGCGTTTTTCGAGGAAGAAGCGCGCGTTCGGCAACCCGCGCACCGACGGCGCCACGGCCGCCGCGAGATCGATGAGCGCGCGTTCGATGTCGCGCCGCACGGCCGGCGAGCGGATGGCCCGGCCCGGGCCGGTGGTGGGCTGCGCCGACGCCGTCTCGGACAGCCGGTCGGCCAGCCCGCGCACGCGCCGCGCCAGGTCGTAGGCCTTCGTTTCCTGGTCGAGCAGCGCCAGCGCGTTCGGCAGGCCGAAGAAGTCGGGCGCCGCGAGGAAGAAGAGATGCAGCACGTGGCTCTGCAGCGTCTCGCCGTGCTTCGCGAGAAGGCGCAACTTGGCGGCTGCCGGCGGGATGTCGACGCCGAGTGCATGCTCGGTGGCACGCAGACTCGCGAGGCAGTGCCCGATGGAGCAGATGCCGCAGATGCGCGCCGTGAGGATGCCCGCCGCGTTGTAGTCTTTGCCTTTCAGCATGACTTCGAAGTAGCGGGGGGTTTCGACGACGTCCCAGCGGGCCTCTTTGACTTCGCCTTTTTCGACCCGCACGTGGATGTTGCCGTGGCCTTCCACGCGTCCCAAGTGGTGCACGTCAACTTTCAAATCGATGTTCATCGCACCCCCTCGAAGCCGCCGAAAAAGGCGAGCCGCTCGCGCACGTCCTGTTGAGTGAAGCCCTGCAACTTGGCGGCTTCGAAGAAGCCCGGGTAGTTCGCGGCCGCCGCCGGCCCGCGGCAGCCCCAGCAGCCGAGCCCGCCGGCCGGGCAGGGGGCGTTGCAGCCGCCGCGGGTGACGGAGCCGAGGCAGAGCTTGCCGCGCTCCATGAGGCAACTCACCCCGCGCTGCTTGCACTCGAGGCACACCGGGTACTGCGGGAACTGGTAGGGCACGCCCCAGACCACGTGCCGCACGATCTGCTCGACTTCGGCCTTCGACACCGGGCAGCCCGGGATTTCGAGGTCGACCGGCACGACGTCCTTGACCGCGCGCGTCGGGATGGTCTCCTTGGGCAGGTCGCCGTAGACTTCCGCGTTGGCCTTGTCGAGGTCGTAGTCGTTCTTCAGCCGGTTGACGCCGCCGAAGCAGGCGCAGCTGCCGAGCGCCACGAGCACCGCCGCCTTCTCGCGGATTTTCTTGAGGCGTTCGATTTCGTCGGGGCGGGTGATGGCCCCCTCGATGAACGCCACCGCGTAGGTGTCGCGGTTCACCGACGAGATTTCGCGGAAGTGGACCACCTCGACCGCGCTCAGGAATGCTGCCAGGGTGTCTTCCTTGTTGGCGAGCTGCAGCTCGCAGCCCTCGCAGCCCGTGAAGTCGAAGACCCCAACCTTCGGTTTTTGCGCTTCAATGCCTAGGTATTCCATGGCTAGATCGCTTCCATCAGGTTGATGACCGACCAGTAGTCGAAGACCGGCCCGTCCATGCAAGTGAACGTGGAGCCGATGTTGCAACGGCAACACTTGCCCATGCCGCAGTGCATGCGCCGTTCGAGCGACACGTACATGCGCCGCATGGGCAGGCCCATCTCCGTCAGCCGACCGCAGACGAACTTGAACATGACGGGCGGCCCGCACACGATGGCGAACGTCTCGTCGGGCTTCACCTGGATGTCGTCCATGAGCTTGGTGATCATGCCGACCGGGCCCTTCCAGGTCTGGTCGGGTTTTTCGACGATGACCCGCAGGTTGATGTCTTCGATGCGGCGCCAACTCTCGTACTGGTAGTCGAAGAGCAGCTGGCTCGGTTCCTTGGTGCCGTAGAGGATGTGCACGTCCTTGAAATCAGCACGATTTTCAACGACGTAGCAGAGCGGTGCGCGCAGCGGGGCGAGCCCGAGGCCGCCCGCGATGAGCAGCACGCTGTGGCCCTTCATGGCGCCCATCGGGAAGTGCGTACCGAACGGCCCGCGCAGCCCGATGCGGGCGCCGCGTTTGGCGCGGTGCAGCACGTTCGTGACGAGCCCGGCGCGCCGGATGCACAACTCGACGTAGCCCTTGGCCGAACTCGACGACGAGATGGACACCGGGATTTCGCCGTAGCCCGGCACCTCGACCATGACGAATTGGCCGGGCAGGAACGTGAAGTTGTCGCGCTCCTGGGGCTCGACGAGCCGCACCTGGAAGAGCTTCTCCATGTCGGTGAGGCGGATGATGTTGATGATTTCGGCCTTGAACGACCGATCGACGTGTTTGAGCCGTTCGCGCCGATTGAAGTCCAGCGGCTGCTGGAAATCGGCATCTTTCGTGATGTGGTACTGGCCGAGTTGCGTCGTCATGGACGTTCCTCCGCTTGCAGGTCCCCGATGACTTCGGGGGGATTGATGCCGGCCAGGCAGGTCCGGCCGCAGCGGTTGCACCCCACGCACTTGGGTTCGCCATAGGTTTCCACGAACCCGCGGTACTGGTGGTAGTAGCGATATTTCAGCCGGCGCGCCGGGTCGGGGCGGAAGTTGTGGCCGCCGGCGACGAGCGCGAAATCGACCAGGTTGCACGAGTAGAGGCGCTTGACCTTGGTGGCCTCACGGAAGTCCATGGAGACGTCTTCGGCGACGCCGTAGCAGTAGCAGGTGGGGCACACCATGGCGCAGCTGCCGCAGCTCAGGCACTTCTCGCCCCAGCGCTCCCACACCTTGGATTCGAAGCGGATGTCGAGCAGGTTCGGCAAGTTCTGAGCCTGGACGGTGGTCTTGAAGCCCGCGGCGATCTTGCGCCGGGCCGCCAGGTAGTCGCGCGTGTCGGCCTCGGTGACGGCGCGCGCGCCGTGACCCTGGATGAGGCTGAAGCCGTGGTCGCTGCCCACGGCCACGAAGTAGCGGTCGCCGAGGTCGGTGAGGAAGAGGTCGAAGCCGTGGCTCACCGTGTCGGTGCCGAGCGAGCGGCAGAACCCGCCCTCGCACGGCGCGTGGTCGACGCCGACGACGAGCGTGTTGCGTCGCCGCGACAGGTAGTAGGGGCTCGGGAAGAACTCCTTCGTGAACACCTTGTCGAGCTTGATGAGCGCGTGGATGTCGCAGGCGTGCAGGCCCACGATGGCCCGCGGGCGATCCTCGTACTGGATTTCCTGGGCCCAGTCGCCGCCCTCTTTGAAGCGGAACGTGGACAGCGTTTCCTGGAACGGCAGGAAGTACGATTTCGCCGAAAACTCGCTGCTCTCGTAGTCGAGTTCCATCTCCTTGAAGTCTTGGATGGGCAGGAAGTGGTGGAGGGGCTTGCCCTTGGCGTTGACCCCCACCCGCTTCGGCGCGATGACTTCATCGGTGGCGATGAGCCCGCGCATGAGCGACTCGAACGCATCTTTCGGCAGTACCTTGAAAAGCATGGTCTCTCTCTCGCCTGTTCGCTTTCCGGTCCCTCAAGGCCCGGGGCACCCCGGGGCCCTGCCCGTTCGCCGCAAGGGTCGCGTCACACGGTGGCCTTGCCGAGCGCCGTCGAGACGGCCTTCAGCAGTTCATCGGCCTTGATGGGTTTCTGCAGCACGCTCTGGGTGCCGAATTCGGCCGGGTACATCATGTCGAGTTCCTGGATGAGCCCGAGCGACGTCAGCAGGATGCGCGGGATGTGCTGCACCTGGGCGTCGAGCGCGAGGTTGCGCAGCAGATCGAAGCCATCGGTGTAGCTGTCCATGATGACGTCGACCAGGATGAGGTCGGGCCGTTTGCTCTTGGCCGTCTCATAGCCCTCGGTGCCGCTCGACGCCGTGATGACCTCGTAGCCCCCCGATTCGAGAATGGTCTTGGTCGCGCACACGAAATCATGGTCGTCGTCGACCATGAGAATCGTTTTCGCGGTGGCCATAGTGCCCTCCTTGTCCCTTTCCGGCTGCCCGCCGGATGTCTAATTGGCCGGCGTCCCCGCCGCGGTGGCCCAGGGCAGGTAGACGCTGAAGGTGCTGCCTTGTCCCTCGACGCTTTCGACCGCCACGCGCCCGCCGTGCGCGTCGACGATTTTCTTGACGATGGCGAGCCCGAGCCCCGTGCCCGGGATGTCGCGTGTGGCATTGTTCTTGACCCGATAGAACTCGTTGAAAACGAAACCGATTTGTTCGGCCGGAATGCCGATGCCGGTGTCGCTGACGGCGATGCGGCAGGCGTCGTCGGCGGCCGTGGCGCGCACGGTGATGCTGCCGCCGTCGCGGTTGTATTTCATGGCGTTCGACAGCAGGTTGCCGATGACTTCGCCGACCACCCGCTCGTCGCCGAACACGGGAGCCAGTCCGGGCGCGCACTCGCTCGTGACCGTCAAGTGGCGCTCGGCAAACAGCGGCCGCAGGTAGTCGAGCTGCTGCTCGACCGCCTTCGCCACGTCGAGCGGCTTGAATTTCTTGCGAATGGCCTCGGCGTCGAAGCGCGCGAGCCCGAGCCAGTCCTCGATCAGATCGAGCAGTTGCCCGAGCCGCAGCTTGGCCCGGGTCAGCATCTGGCGCATCGGCGGCGGCACTTCGCCGACCATGTCGCCGAGGATGACCTCGAAGTACTGCGACACGGCGGCGATGGGGGTGCGCATCTGGTGCGAGACGATGGAGGCGAAGTAGTCGGCCATGCGCTTCTTTTCGGCGCGCAGCGCCTCCATGTCGCGCAGCATCTTTTTCTTGGCGAGCCCGCGCTGCACGGCCATGCGCAGTTCCATGGGCGAGAACGGCTTGGACATGAAGTCGAAGGCCCCGCTCTTCATGGACTGCACGGCGTACTCGATGGTGGCGTAGCCGGTGATGACGATGGTGACCATGAGCGGGTCGAGTTCGGCGAGTTTGCCGATGACCTCCAGCCCGCTGATGCCCGGCATGCGGAGATCGAGCAACACCACGTCGGGGTTGAGTTTCTTCGCCAGTTCGATGCCTTCGGCACCGTTTTCGGCGAGCCCGACCCGGTAGCCCTCCTCGGAGAGGATCTGGAAGCAGCCGGCGCGAATGACCTCTTCGTCGTCGATGACGAGAATCGCCGGGCGGCGCGCGGCCGCTCCCTCGGCGTCGGCGCCCGCGGGCGGCGCCTGCGATTCGAGGCCCCGTTCAGCCATCGTCGTCCTGCCTTGGCGGTTTGCGCAGCTCGCCCGGCCGGCTCGTGCCCGCCGCGCGGGACTGGCGCACGGCCTCGGCCACCGCCAGCTTGAGTTCGCTGCCGCAAAACGACTTGATGAAGTAGAAGAAGATGTCTTCGCGACAGACCTGGATTTCCTGTTCGCGCGAGTTCGTCGCCGCGGTCACGACGATGGGCACGCGGCGGTCGACGGCCTTGAGGATGGGCACGGCCTGGTGGCCGGGCATTTCGATGAGTTCCATGTCGACGACCGCGCACTGAAACGCGGACTCGCTGAGCGCCCGGACGGCATCGGCGAGCCGTTCGTAGAAGACCAGGCTCACACTTTCGCCGGCGAACAGCTGTTCGAACTGCGCCCTGGTCTGGGGGTGCGGGTCGAGAACCAGCACCCGTGGCAGCGAAACCTTCACCGGCGTCACCCCCCGGCGCATCCCGGCGTACGAGCCCGGCCCCGGACTGTGCAAGGGTCGTGCCCCGCCTCGGCAGGCCGGCGGTGGGGGCTCTGCGCCGCGCGCGGGCCGCGCTTCAACCATTCGGATGCAAGGAAGAAACGTTCATGGACGGCCCGGTGCGGAACGCGCCCCCACTCCCGCTCCAGGGCCGTGGCGCCTGCCTACCCTTGGTACTTTTTGCCCCAGGCCTGGGTCGTTTTCGGGCGGGCTACGCCTCGGAGGTTTTTTCGAGGCCGTACTTCTGGAGCTTGAGCCGCAGCGTCTTGCGGTTGATGCCGAGCACCTCGGCCGCGCGCGAGAGGTGACCGTTGAGCGTGAGCAGCACGCGCCGGATGTGTTCGGCTTCGACGGCTTCGAGCGGGCGCAGGTCGTCGTATACCGGCAGGTCGTTCGCGGGCGTCGGTTGGCCGAAGAACAGCAGATCGGCCGGGCGCAGCACGTCACGGCCGCTCAGCACGACCGCGCGCTCGATGACGCTTTCGAGCTCGCGCACGTTGCCCGGCCAGTCGTGGCGCATGAGCGCCTGGAGCGCGTCGGGCGAAAACGCGTGCACGCTCTTCTGGCGCCGGCGGCTGTACTTCGCGAGGAAGTGCTCGGCCAGCACGGGAATGTCTTCGCGCCGGTCTCTGAGCGGCGGCAGCGCGATGGGGACGACGCTCAGCCGATAGAAGAGGTCTTCGCGGAAACTGCCGTCGTGCACGGCCGCCACGATGTCGCGATTCGTGGCCGCAATGAGGCGCACGTCGACGCGGATGGGGCGCGACTCGCCGACCCGCGTGATTTCGCGTTCCTGGATGGCGCGCAACAGTTTGGCCTGCACTTGCGGCCGGATGTTGGCGATCTCGTCGAAGAACAGCGTGCCGCCGTTCGCGAGTTCGAAACGGCCGTACTTCGTGGCCACGGCGCCCGTGAACGAGCCTTTGCAGTGGCCGAACAGTTCGCTTTCGAAGAGCGTCTCGACGAGCGAGCCGCAGTCGACGGCCAGAAAGGGCTCCTGCCGGCGGAAACTGGACTGGTGGATGAGCCGGGCGATGACTTCCTTGCCCGTGCCCGTTTCGCCGAGCAGCAACACGGTGCTGTCGCTCGGCGCCACTTTGCTCACGATGTCGCGCACTTCGCGCATGGCTGGCGAGACCCCCAACACGAAATCCGGATCGCGTTCGGGCCCGCGGTGGCCGCGCAGTTCCTGTTTGAGGGCGCGGTTTTGCAGCGTGAGGCGGCGCATTTCGAGCCCGCGCCGCACGGCGAGGCGCAACTCGTCGGGCGAAAAGGGCTTGGCGAGGAAGTCGTAGGCCCCGTTCTTCATGGCCTGGACGGCGGTCTCGACCGTGCCGTAGGCCGTGATCATCAGGAGGACCAGCTCGGGGTCGTCGGCCTTGGCGAGCCGCAGGAATTCGAGGCCGTCGACGTGCGGCATGCGCAGGTCGCAGAGCACGAGATCGACGCCCCGCTCGCAGACGAGTTTGAGGCCGGCGCGCGGGTCCTGGACGGCGGAGACCTGGTAGCCTTCGGGCCGCAACACGTCGAGACAGGCGTCGCAGATGGCCTCGTCATCGTCAACGACCAGGATGACCGGGGAGAGCGCCACCTACCCCTCCTGCTTGGCGGCGGGCAGGCGGACGTGAAAGGCCGTGCCCTTGCCGAGTTCGGTCTTGACCTGGATCTGGCCCCGGTGCTTGACGATGATGCCGTAGGTCAACGCCAGGCCGAGCCCGACCCCCGACTTCCTGCTTGCCGACTCACCGGGGTCGATGAACTTGGCCGGCTCCTTCGTCGTGAAGAACGGCTCGAAGATGCGCTGCACGTGTTCGGGGCGGATGCCCGGGCCGGTGTCGGCGATGACGACTTCGACCAGCGTCGGGTCGTCGGCGCGGCGCGTCGCGAGTGTGAGGGTGCCGCGCCCGCTCATGGCCTCGGCCGCGTTGAGAACGATGTTGGTGAACACCTGTTCGAGCTGCGGCGCGTCGCCGACGACCTGCGCCACCGACTCGTCGAGCTCCCGGCGAATGGTGATGTTCTGGAACAGGGCCTGATCGCCGAGCAGATCGAGCACGTTGCGCAACGCCGCGTTGACCGACGTGGGCTTGAAGTGCGGCTCGGTCGGCCGGCTGAAGCGCAAGAGCCCCTGCACGATGTCCTTGCAGCGGGCCGACTCGCGCACGATGCGTTCCATGAAGGCGCGCCGCGGGTCGTCGGGCGGGGTCTTTTCGAGCAGCAGGTGCGCGTAGACGTAGATGCCGCCGAGCGGGTTGTTGATTTCGTGCGCCACGCCGGCGGCGAGCGTGCCGAGTGTCGCCATCTTCTCGGCTTGCAGCAGCTGTTGGCGCAGCCGGTGGCGCTCGGTGATGTCGACGACGAGCCCCTGGTAGCCCACGATGTTGCCCTGGCCGTCGCGCATGGGGTGCGCCGTCATCAGGGTCGTCAGCACTTCGCCGTTGCGCTTCTTGAAGCGCACTTCCCAGTCCTTGACGTAGCCGTCGCGCTCGACGAGGCGCTGGAATTCGAGCCGGTCTTCGGGGTTGACGTAGACGTCGGAGGCCAGGTTCTTCGCGAGCAACTCGTCGCGGTCTTCGTAGCCGAGCACGGCCTGCAGCGCCGGGTTGAAATCGAGGAAGCGGCCGTCGCGGCCGCTGAAAAACACCCCGTGCAGCACGGTCTGAAACAGGCTGCGGAACTTCGCTTCGGAGCGCAGCAGTTCTTCCTGCGCGCGCAGGTGACCCCGCATGTCGTAGAAGAAGCCGACGCTTGCGAGTTCGCGCCCGCCCTCGTAGACGAGCGAGGCCGACAGCACGATGGGGACTTCTTCGCCATTCTTCGCGAGCCCGGTGATGCGGTGCGGCAGCAGCCGGCCGCGTCCGCCAAACTCATCGCTGCGCAACTTGCGCATGATCTCCTGGGCGACGCCCTCGGGATAGAAGCACGCCACGTTGATCTTGCCGACCACCTCGTCGGCCGTGTAGCCCAGCAGCTCCTCGGCGCCCTTGTTGAAGACGGTGACGACCCCGCGCGTGTCGGCCGCGATGACGCCGTCGGTGGAGTTTTCGAACAGGCTCGACAAGAACTGATAGGCGCGGATGAGGTTGTGCTGGACGCGGTGGCCGCCGACCACGTCGCGCAGGTAGAGCACGGGGCGCTCGGGGGTGGCCCGCGGGCTGAAGGCGACCTCGACTTGGTGACTGGGTTCCTCCGTCGGCTGAAGCGTCAGCTCGACCCAGAGTCGCGGCTCTTGGCCGGGACGCACCGCGGCCTGCAGCTCCGAAAACACGAGGCGCGCCCCGGGCCCGAGCAGCTCGAAGATGTCGCGGCCGAGCAATTCCAGGGGGGGGCTGCCAAACCATTGGCTGGCCGCGGCGTTCACGCGCGCGATGCGGTAGTCGGCGTTGAGCACCACCTCGCCACCGTGGCTGCGCCCGATGAGCCATTCGGCGCCCTGCAAATTGCGTTGCAAATCGTTGGGCGGCCGGCGCAGCGCGGTGATGTCGCGCAACAGCTGCACCACCCAGCGCACCTGGCCGTTTTCGTCGAGGAGCGGCAGCGAGCGTTCGTCGACGAAGATGCGCCGCCCATCGGCGCCCTCATGGAAGTGTTCGGTGGCCGCCGGCCGGCCCGTGCGCAGCACCACGCGCGCCGAGCATACGGTGGCGGCCTCGTCGCACGGGGTGGCGCAGCCGTGGCAGACGAAATGGCACGGCTCCCCCAAGATGGCGGCGAGCGGCTTGCCGCAGAACTCGAGGAAGCGATGGTTGGCCTCGCAGACCCGGAGATCGGGGCCGAGCACGACGACTTGGTCGAGCAGGCAGTCGAGCAACTGGCGGAAATCGGAGGCCCGATGAAGCACGGCCGTCCTCCTCTGGCAGGGCCGCGCGGCCCTCGGACGGACCACCGCGCGATGTCCCTGCGGCGGCAGCAGATTAACGCAGTGCGGCGAAGGCCACAATCCGCCGGGGGCTCGGTCGAACTCACGGAGCGAGGCGGGCCGCGAGGTCGCCCGCGAGCGCTTCGAGGGGGGCCGCGAAGCCGCCGGCGGCGCAGAAGTTGAGCCGGAAGCCGTGGTCGCCAAGCTGTTCAGCGACGCCGGCGAGCCGGGTCGCCGGGATGGCGAGGCGGCCCGGCCCCTCGCAGACGTACGTCAGCGCCCGGAGCGCGTTCGTCGGGTCGAGTGCCGAAAAGAGATAGCGGGCGCGATACACCTCGCGGGCCTCGGGCGTGAGCGGCTCGCCTGCCGTGCACACCTCGGTGCGCAGCGCCGCCGCCACCGCCGGCCGCGCCGTGAAGAGTTCCTCTTCCGCCGGGTCGGCCTGCCAGTTGCCCACACAGTTGTCGACCGCCGCCTGCCTGTCGGCGTCGGCGGCCTCGGCGTAGCAATCGAGCCGGGCCGCCTCGCCGCGGTCGGCGATGCAGGCCGCGGCGGCCGCGCCGATGTCGTAGGCCTCGTAGCAGTGCAGCGCGGCGAGGCAGGCGTCGCCTGCGGCCGGCTGGTATTCGCCGCACCAGTAGCGTTCGGCGTGGCGTTCGGCCGAGCCCCGGGCGGCTTCGGGTTCGCCCGCGAAACAGGTGTCGCCGTCCCCGCCGATGACCCCCACGAACAGGCGCTGCGGGTCGGCAACGAGCCCGCGGAAACGCTCGACGTACGGTGCCACGGGGGCGAGCGGCGTGCGGTAGCGCGCATCGCCGGTGTACCAGCCCGTCGACACGGTGCGCACGTCGCGCGGAACTCTCGCCGGGTCTTCATCGGCGGAGCCGAGCAGCGCGCAGATGGCGCGGTCTTCGTGCTGAATGGCCTTGCCCTCGGCGAGCGTGCAGTCGTCCTCGTCCGTGAGAAAGACGATGAGCAACAGGGCGTCGGCGCGCAGAAAATCGCGACACGCCGGGTTCGTGGCGGCGCATTCGGTACCGTAGCCGCCCGTGCAGTCGGACGCCGCAACGCCGAACCCGTCGGGCGCGGTGCAGCGGAAGCACTGGGCGCGCAACGTCTCGGCCGCGGCGCGCGCGGCGGGGTCGCCGAGCGCCGTCGGGTCGGGCGGCGCCGCGCACAGCTGCTGGGCGTTTTCGCCCTCGGGGTCGAGCGCCAGCCAGGCCGCCGCGAGGCTGCTCTGGAGGGCGCCGGCGGCACTCTGGTCGGCGCCCACGTTTGCGAGGCAGCGCACGGCGCGGGTGAACTCGGCGCGGACGCACGCCTCGGCGCAGCGCGTGCGCCCGGCGAGGTCGGCGGCCGGCAGCGCGGCGCAGGGGGTCTGCTCGAACGTGAAGGCGGCACAGGCGCCGACCGAAAGCGCCAGGCCGGCAACCCGTTCGTCCGCGGCCGGCGCGGCAAGCAGGGCCGCCACCTGCTCGGCATCGAGGGTTGCCGGCAGTGCCGCCACGGTGGGCAAGTCGGCGGGGCAGTCGGCGGTGTCGGGATTGCGAACGCAGCCATAGTCGTGCGCGGAGGCCCCGAGCATCAGGCATTCCCAACGCGCCGTCTCCTGCGGGGCCGCGTCGGCCGTGGCGAAGTGGGCGACGCACTCGGCATCGCTCTGGCAGGCGAAGCGGCAGCCGGCGTTGAGCGAGCCGTTCAGGTTGTAGAGGTTGGCGGCATCGGAGGGGCCATCGCAGATGCCGCGGTCGCCGAAGCCGAGCGCGGGGTCCTGACAGGCCGTGTCGACGAGGCACGCGCTGCGGACCTTCTCGGCACACGACAACGGGAACTGCTGGGCGGGCGCGTTGCGGAAGCGTCCCCGCTCTCCCGCCGTGAGCCCGTCGGTCGTGACGACGGCCACGCGCAGGTCGGCCGCCACGGCCTCGCGGAGCCGGGTGACGAACGGCCCCACCGCCTCGCCGAGCGCGTTCTGCGCGCTGCACGTGCCGGAGCGCGCTTCGATGACGAAGAGCAGGTCGAGGCGCGCATTCGCCGGGTCGGGCCGCGCCACGGCATCGCCCGGCGCGTCGGCCGGGACGGTGTCGGCAGGGACGGCGTCGCCGTCGGCCGCCCCCCCGGATGTCGTGCAGCCCGCGAGCCCCAGAATCTGCACGAACGCAACGCAGAAGCCCCATGGACGCATGGCCCCGTCCCTCCTCTCTCCCGCGGGCGTCGTCGCAGCGTGGCGCCGCGGCTCGTGCGCGGGGTGCTGTGGTTCGGCGGTTCCTTCCGCTCTGCGGTGTCAGCGTAGCCGAGCGCACCGGGAGCCACAAGCCGGCCGGCGAGCGCGTCGTCGTGACGCGCTCCGGCACCGAGTCGTTCGCGTCGGCGGGCGACACGGCGTACTGGCGGTCAAGCCGGGCTCCGGAGCCCGCCGTCGGGCCAGCGGTGCCCCTGGCCCGCGCCCCGCCCGATGGCGCACCCGAGACGCGCTGGCAGGCGGAAGCCCCGGCCTGCGTCGTGGCCGGCGACATCCGGCGGCTCGCGCGCTGAGCGCCCGCGGCACGGAGCGCCTGCCCGTTGTCCGTCCGCCGGCAGGCCCGCCGTCCCGGGGCGCGCAGGCCGGCTGAACTCGGCTATACTGCCGTCCGGCGCGCGGCCCAGGGCGCGGCCTGCGAGGACGGTCGACGATGCCTGCGTTCTGTGTGTGGCGTGTTCTGCGATTCGGCCAGTGGTGGTACTTTGCCCCCTTGCCGCTGGCGGGGCTCGTGGCCCCCGGCGTCCGGGCCCCGCTCGCCCCCGCAGCGTTGCTGCGACACACGCTCCTGTGCGGCGTGGCAGGGTTGCTGCTCGCCTTCGCGTACGGGCTCAACGCCATCACCGATCGGCGCACGGACAGCGACCCCGCCAAGAATCCGCTCGCTGGCGCGTTGCGCGTCCCCCTGGCCGCATCGGCCGTGGTCTTGGGCACCGCCGTGGGCGCGCTCGGCCTCGCGTGGGTGCTCGACCCGCTGGCCGCCGCGGCCGCCGGGTGCAGTCTCGCCGCCGCCGTGCTCTACAGCGCGGGGCCGCGCCTCAAGCGTTTCCCGCTGCTGGGTCTTCTGGCCAATCTCGCCATCTTCGCGCCGCTGCCCTTTCTGGGCCTGTCGCAGTTCGCCCCACGTCCGCCCCTGTTCGATGCGCTCGTCGGCGTGTTTCTCGTGCTGCTCACCCAGAACCAGTTGCTGCACGAACTGGCCGATGCCCCCGACGACGCCCGGGCCGGCGACCGCACCACCGCGCGCTGGCTCGGCGCGCGCCGCACGAGCGCACTGCTCGGCGTGCTTGGCGCCGCCGGCGTCGGTTTGGCGCTTGCCTGGGCGACGACGCCCGCCGAAGGCGTCGTCGGTGCCACGCTCGCTGCGGCCGGCACGGCCGTCGCCCTGTGGCCGGGCGCGGCGCCGCTCCGGCGGCGTCGGCAGCACCGCCTCGTAAGCCTTGCCGGGGGCACGGCCTATGTCCTTGGGGTCGTGGCATGTTCGTGAACGTGCGGCGCCCGCTCGCCAACCTCGCCCCGAGGCTGTGGGCGGATGTTGCCTGTGGCGCGTTCGACCGCTCGTGGCGGCGCGGCGCCGCCACGTTTCGCCCGCGAGCCGTGCTGCCGCTCCTGACGGCCCTCGTCCGCGGTCAACGCCTGCCGTACTCGCTCACGCTGGTCCTGACGAACCGCTGCAACGCGGCCTGCGAAGCCTGCGACATCCGGCTTGCCGGCGGCCCCGAACTGCCTACCGCCGCCTGGCGCGACCTGCTCACGGCGGCAGCGCAACTCGGGCTCGGCCGCGCCTCGTTCAGCGGCGGCGAAGCGCTGTTGCGCCCTGACCTCGCGGTTCTGCTCGCGCACGCCAAGTCGCTCGGACTCCTGACCTCGCTCAACACGAACGCGTACCTCCTGGCGTCGCGGTTCGCGGAGATCGCCCCCCACCTCGACATGTTGGTGGTCTCGCTCGACGGCCCGGCCGCGCTCCACGATCGGCGCCGCGGACTGCCGGGGGGGCACGCGCGCACGCTCGCGGCCCTGGCGGACGCCCGCGCGCGCGGCATCCGCGCCGCCAGCATCACGGTGCTCGACGGCGAGACCCGCGGCGTCGTGCCGGACGTGCTCGCCTGGGCGCGCGAAATCGGCTTCTCGGCCTACTTCCAGCCGCGCCAGTCGAGCTGCTTCGACGCCGCGGCCGGGCTCACGCCGGGCCTCGAACCCGCGGCACTCGCTGCCGTCGCCGCTGAACTCACGATCGCCCGGCGCCGTGGCGCCCCCGTCGGCGCCTCGGCGGCCTATCTCGCGAGGCTGAGCCGCGGCGGGCCGTCCGGGGGCTGCTCCGGCTGCCGGGCCGGGCGCTACTTCGCAAGCGTGCTGCCCGACGGCCGGCTCGTACCGTGCCATCTCACCGCCAAGGCCCGCGCCTATCCGAACGCCGCCGCGCTTGGTTTCGCTGCCGCGTGGCAGGCGCTGGAAGGGCCGCTGTCCGGCCCCGGTTGCCTCATTGCGCCCTACCAGGAAATGGACGCGCTCTTCCATTTCGACCCCTCGGCCGTCTGGGCCGCGCTGCGGCGGCTCGCGTGAATGCGGTGGGGCTCCTGAGCCGTTTGCCGGCGGCGCTGCGTCCGCACGGGCCGTTTCTCGCGGTCGTGGCGCTCGCTGTCGCCGTCTACCTGGTGCTCGCCTGGCCAGGGGCGGGCGAGCGCGGTGCCGTGGCGGAGGAAGTACAGCCGCATCTGGCGCGCCACCCGCGCGTGCTCGACGTCGCTTCGTTGCCCGGCGCCACCGCGCTCACGGCCTGGCCCCCCTATGAACCGGGCCACCCGGCGCCGCCGCGGTTCGTCAGCACCCCGCAATGGCCCGTCATGGCCTACGACGGGACCACGCGCCAATGGCCCATTCTCATCCGCGGCCACCAGTCGGCGCTCGGCACGTATGTCTCACTCGGGCTCGGTGCCTGCCTCGGCGACGGGCTCGTCGGTTGGCGGCGCGCCACGGTTCTGCTGGGCCTCGCACTCCTGGTGGTGACGCTGGCCTGGGCGCGGCGGCAAGCCCCGGCGGGTCTGGGCCTCGCGGCGGCCACACTGGTCCTGTCGTGGGGCTTTCTCAGCATCGTGCGCACGGCCTACTCGTTCGAGGTGACGAGCCGGCTGCTGCTCGTGGCCGGGCTCTTCGTGCTCAGCCGGGCGGACCCGCTCCGCCGGCGCGCGGCGCTCGCGGCCGGTCTGTTGCTCGGCCTCGGCGTGTTCGCGCGCTTCACCGTGTTGTCGGTGTTGCTGCCGGCCGGACTGGTCGTGCTGTGGTCCTCGCCCTCCGGGCGTGAACGGCGCGTCCGCGCGGCCGTGTTGGCGCTGGCCGTGGCTCTGCCCGCGGCGGCGCTCGCGGCCCTGCACGCCGGGCTGGGCTTCGCCACCAATACGGCCCCGCTGTCGACGCTCACACTCGGCGACATGCCCGCCCGGCTGCTCGACGTGCCAGGCCAGCTCGTCCTGCACCTCGCCTGGCTCGGCGACGCGCTGCACGCCATCGGTGGCCCCCTCGCGCGCGCCGAGCACGCGCAGATGAGGGATTTCCTGCTGCCCGCGTGCGCGGCCGCGCTGCCCACCCTGGTGGCGCTCTACCGGCTCGTCCGTCATCGGGCGGGGCTTGGCGAACGCCTCTACCTCGCGGGCCTCGGCGGCGCCACGCTGGCCGGGGCGCTCGTCTACCGAGACGCGAACCAGTTTCAACTGGTCCTCGCCGTCGAGCCGCTGCTGGCCCTTGCACTGGCCGAACAGGGCCAGGCGCTGTCCCGCCGCTCGCTCCGCCTCGGCTGCCTGGCGGCCGTCGTCGCCGTGCGCCTGCCGGGGCTCTGGGCCGGGCTCGGGCTCGCTGCTGCGCCCCACAACCCCATGCTGAGCCACCGCGTCCAGGCCGCCGCGCTGGCCTACCTGGAGCGTGCGGGCATCGGCAGCGACGACCTGCTGACGACCACCTACAACCAGGCCGGGGTGCTCGAAGCCTGGAGCCAGGGCCGCCTGCGCCCCCGCCACGTCTGGCCAGCCCTGCGGCTCGCTCCCGGGGCGGCCCCCGACAAACTCGACCGCGCCTGGACCACCATTCTCTGCCGGATGCGCTTCAGCCACGTGCTGCTCAACGACGGCGCCAACCTCTACGAGTCGAGCGACATCGACCCACCGCGCATCCGGGCCCGGCTGCTTGCCACGGCCAATCGCCTCGGTGTCCGGCTCCTGCCCGAGGCGGCCTGGTCGACCGAGGGCGGGAGCCCGGGCTGGTCGCTCTGGCGCGTGCACCCGCCGCCCGCCGGCCGCTGCCCGCGGCAGAGCCCGCCGCGGGTGCCCCGCCCGGACGAATTCCTGCCGCCGCGCCCGTCTGCGGTCGCGGACGGGGGGGCGCCCGCCGTGCCGCCGCCACCGCGTGGCCCGGCACTCTGGCCGTTCGCGGCCGTCCTGGGCCTGGCGGTGGCCGGGTGGCTCTGGCCGCGGCGGCGCCACGGGCCCGCGGCCCGGTGGGCGATCGGCGGTGCCGCCTCAGCGACAGCCGTGACACTGGGCGCCCTGCTCGCGCACGTCGCGACGCTCCCACACGCCCCGAGCCCCCGTCCCGGGCAACGCGCGGTTGCGGCCCGGCCCCTGCTCGCGAACGCTGACAGCCTCTTCGTCGTGGCCGATGCCGAGGTGGCCCGTCTGTCGCTGCCGGACGGCTTCATCCGGGCCCGACTGCCGTTCGGGCCCGATGGCCCTGTCGAGCCCACCGGGCTCGTCGTGGCCGGCGAGCGCATGCTCGTCCTGTGGCAGCGCGCTTCCGGAACCCGGGGCTTCGGGGTCATCGCCCGAGACCGTTGGCTCGTCTGGCCGCGGGAAGTGCGCGACGCACCCCACGGGCTGTCGGCCTACCTCGCCGGCGACGGCCAGAACCTCGTCGTGGCCGCCCAGACCACGGTCGGCGGCAGCGGTCCTGCCCGGTTCGAACTGCGCGTCGTCGACGAGCGCGGGCGGGTCTCGGCTCCGCGCACGCTGCTCATCGCCGCTGCGACGGGCCCGGGAACCCTGTGCCGCGTCGGCGGCGATCTTTGGCTCGTCGGCCGCGCGGCCGGCACCCCGCCCTGTCGCGTCGTCGACCAGCCCGACGGCGCCGCGCAATGCGCCGTGGCGGCCCCGCCTCCGGGAGTGGCCTTGCTGTGCGCCGGGCAGTGGCCGCCGCCGGGCGTTGCGAACCCCGTCTGGCGCGACCCCGTGAGCGGCGCCGCCGCCGTGCTGCGCGCGCCCGCGCCGCCGGGAGGGTTCGTCCTCCCCCCCGCGTCCCTTCGGGGTTTCTACTGGCGCAGCGTCGATGGGCGTCTCGAACCCGTTGCGGCCTACGCCGACCGGTTTGGCGGGGCCCTGCAGCCGTTGGCCGGGGGCTTCATCGTGTCCCGGCCTGTCACCTCCGACGAGGCCGCGGCGCGCGGCCTGACCCGGCAGCCGGCCGTCACGCTGCTGCGGCTCGATGCCGGCGGCCAGGCCCGCGCGGCGGCAAGCCTCCTGCGGCCGGCGTCCATCGGCATCCAGGTACCGCACCGCGACGAATGGCTTGTTTTCGCGGCCGACCTCAGCGAGGTGAGCCGGTTCGAGGCCCTGACTCTCGACCGGCGCGATGCGCCGGGCCCGTGCGCTGCGCTCGGCGCCCACCTGACGCTGCGAGGCACGGCCGGCCCGCTGTTTGCCACCGCGTTTGCCACGAGCCTGAGCCTCGTGCCCGTGGTGCTGCTCGTCGCGGCCCTGGGGTTGCGGCGGCGGCCGGTTCACGCCCGGCCGATCGCGGGGCAGCGCCTGCTGCTCGGCTACTTGGTGTTGGCGTTGCCGACGCTCACGCTGGCGCTGCAGCGGCTGTTCGCTCCCTGAGAATCCGCACGGGCGTTGCGTTCGTGGGCCCCGCGCGCCGTGCCGTCCGGCCTGTGGCCCGAAGCCCGGCCGGACAACGCCCCCGCGTGACCCCTATTCGCCACCTACCTCCCGTTTCGCGAGCGGATCCGGGCCCCCTTGCGGGGTCGACTGGGCCAATTCGGTGCTCGACGTGGCGCTGCCAGCCCTCCGCCCCTAGCGGCTTGCCCCTTTGCCCTTGGACCCGCCTCCACTCGCCGGGACCAAGCCGCAGGTGGGGCGTTGGGGTTGACCGTCACCGGGCCTCGCGCGTACGGTGCGTCAGACGCCGAGGCGGCGCGTGCGTCGCGCCGTCCCGGCATCCCGCACAACCGCCGGAAAGGACTCCGCCGTGAACTTCTTCGGCTTCGTCGTCCCCTGGGACACCTTGCTCCAGGCGCTGCTCATCGGCTTTGGGGCCTGGTTTTTCATCCGCCACATCCTGTTCGGCTTCTTCGTCGTGAACCAGAGCGAGCGCGCGGTCAAGACCAACTTCGGTCGCGCGCAGCGCCTCGGTTCGGTCACGACGGCGCAGACGCCCATTGCCGAGATGCTGCGCCCTGACGAGCGTGCGCGGTACGACTTCCCGCAGGTGCGCGTGCTGCAGCCGGGCGTGCATTTCCGCTGGCCCTGGCAGAAGGCGCACCGCGTGTCCATCGCGCTGCGCACCCTCAACATGGCCTGGGATCCCGAAAGCCGCACCGCCAACCAGGGCGGCAAGGTGCTCGACGCCGTCACCAAAGACCAACTCAACACGGGGCTGAGCGGCGACATCCGCTGGCAGGTGTCCGAACGCAACCTCTACGCCTATCTCTTCGGCATCAAGGTCCCCATCGCCCACGTCATGGGCTACTTCGTGTCGGTGTTGCGCGAACGCATCGCCAACTTCGAGGCGCCCAAAAGCGCGCTCGCCGCGGCCGAGCCCGAGCCCGAGCCAACGGGGCTGCGCTCCGTGTTGACCGATGCCGGCGGCGTGCAGGGCGTTTCCATCAACGATCTGCGCAAGAACCTCCGCGACATCAACGCCCACATGGACCAGGAGTGCCGCTCGTCGGAGGCGCGCTACGGCCTCCTGCTCGACGCCTCGCTGATTACCGGAATCGACCCGCCCGCCGAGGTCGAATCGGCGCTCGCGGCCATCAACACGGCCCACAACCAGGTGTCGTCCGACATCTCGCTTGCACAGGCCGGCGCCGACCAGAAAATCGTGCAGTCGCGCCGCGCCGTCGAAATCGAGACCCTCAAGGCGCAGGCCGAAGTGCAACCGCTCATCGCGCTCGATCAGCAGCTGCGCGCGCTCAAGACCTCGGGCGGGCCCGCGGCCCTGCAGGCCTACCGCCGCTACGTCCGCCTCGAACTCTTTCGCCGCGCCGCGAGCGCCGTGCGGGAGGTGGGCCGATGAAAACAACGACCCTGCTCATCGTCGTTGCCGCCGCCACGGCGGCCTGGTTCATCGCCGTCCCGTTGTTCTTCGCCGTGCTGCGGCTCCTCGGCGTCTACACCGTCGTCAAGGAACGCACCTGCCACGTCTACACGCTCTTCGGCAGCATCGTCGGGGTCATCGACCGGCCCGGCCTGCACTTCCTGTGGTTCAAGCTGGGGCCGAAGGCGCTCGTCATCCGCTGGCTCGGCAAGCGCCACGTCGTCGACCTGCGCCTCGACCAGACCTACATGCGCAGTCAGCCGGTCAACTCCGAGGAGGGCGCGCCCATGGGCATCGGCATCTGGTACGAGATGTATGTCAGCGATCCCCTGGCGTTCCTCTTCAAGAACACCGACCCGCGCGGCTCGCTGCGGGCCAACGTCAGCAACGCCACGGTGCGCTGTCTCAGCAACATGCGGCTCGGCGAAATGCTCGAGACGCGTCACGCCATGAGCGAGACCGTGCGCAACGAGGTGTCGCCGAAATCCCACGAGTGGGGCTACCGGCTCGGCTCCGTCTATATCCGCAAGGTCCATTTCCGCGACGAAGGCATGATCCGCCAGATCGAGGAGAAGGTGGTGAACCGGCTGCGCCAGGTCACGTCGGCCATCCGCCAGGAGGGCGCAAACCAGGTCAGCGTCATCACGAGCGGCGCCGAACGCGAGGCCGCCGCCGACTTCGCCAAGGCCGCCGCCCTGCGCCCGCAGATCGTCGGGGCCACGCTCCAGACCATCTGCCGCGAGCCCGATGTCGCCGAGACGCTGTTCGACATCCTGGAGACGCAGCGGCTGCTCGAAGGGCAGGCGCAACTCACCTTGCTCACCGGCAGCGACGCGCTGCTGCGTGCGCTCGTTGCGGCGCGCGAGGCTGGCGCCGTGCCCCCGGTGGCGGCGGGCGGCTGAGCCGGCCGGCCCTGCCCACCCGCGGCGCTGCGCCGCGTCGCGCCCCGGGCTGCCGGCACGTACCCCCGAGGCTTCGTATTCCGCGCGCGCGGGCCGCGCGCGCCGACCTACGGCCGCAGTTCGACCACCCGGATCGGCTGACTCTTGCCCTTGACCAGGATCTCGCGTTCGGAGGCGACCGTGGCCCCGGCGGGCACGGCTGCGGCCAGGCTGCGTTCGAGGAGCACATGGTTCGGTGTGGCGTTGGATTCGAGCCGCGCCGCGAGGTTCACCACATCGCCGATGACGGTGTATTCGAGTTTGGCCGGTGAGCCCATGTTGCCCTGCACGAGCGGGCCCGCTGCGATGCCGATCCGGATGCGCAGCGGCGGCGAGCCCCGCGCCGTCAGCGCGGCGTTGCAGGCGCTGAGGGCCGCAAGCATGCCGAGCCCGCAGCCCACGGCGCGCCGGTGCAGCGCGTCGGGCGCCTCGGAGCCGGCGCGCGAGGCGAAAACGACCATGATGCCGTCGCCGATACGCTTGTCGATGATGCCCCCATGCTCGACGATCACCGGGTCCATGTGGTGGAAGTAGAGGTTCAGGTCGTCGACCACGGCCTCGGGCGGGGCGCTCTCGCAGCGCGGCGTGAACCCGACGATATCGGCGAAGAGCACCGCGGCCTCGGTGCGCACGCCGCCAAGCGTCAATTCCATTTCGGGGTGCCGCATGATGTCTTCGACGAGGTCGGCGGCGAGATAGCCGGAGATCTTGCGGTTGACGAGCAGGCTTTGGCAGAGCGAGCGGCGTTCGTCCCAGAGCTCGGCGTAGCGGCCGTCGGCCTCGTCGATCTGGCCGGCAAGCCGCGCCGAGTCTTCCCGGTGTCGGCGCACGGCGAGCCGTTCGCGGCGCCAACCTTCGAGGGCCAGGCCCGCAAGCCCGCCGACGAGCGCGCCGAGGCCGAGCGCCGTGGGGGCCCAGAGCGCGGCCGCGCCGAGCCCGAGGCCGGCCGCGCCGATGGCCGGCAGGCCGGCCGTGACGGCCCGCACGAGCGGCCGTTCGCGGTACGTGACGCGATACTCGCAGTGGCGGGCCGGGTGCAAGCGGGCGTGCAGGCAGGCGTGGTGCTCCACGGTTGCGGGCGGCAGGCCCCAGACGGTGGGGATGGCCTCGAGCAGCCCGATGCGGCTCCAGCAGAAGCTGGCCTGGTCGGGCAGCTCGGCCCGGCGCGGCGCGAAGCGCAGGACAGCGTGGCCCGCGCCCGCTTGCAGGACTTCGGCTTGCGTCAAGCGGTTGGCCCGCCGGACGAACGCGGGCACCTGGCGGTAGACGAGGCCGGGCGAGCCGAGCGAACGTACGAGGTACCAGAGCGGGCCGAGGGCCTCGGGGCGCATGCCGAGCCGGCTCGACACGCGCCAGTGCTGCCAGACGGGGTGTTCGTACGGCGGGACCTCGGTGCTGCCCGTGAGCTGCTGCAGGATGCCGCCGAGCAGGCGGTCGAGGAAGGCGCTGGAGACCCAGCGTTCCGTGTCGCGGATGTACGCGAGCGGCAGGCCTGCGTCGGTGACCCAGCGCTCCGCCACGTCGGCGCCAAACGTGTCGGCAAGATAGTGGACGAGCGTCAGCGCCATGCGGCAGGACAGGTGCGGCTCCGTGAGCCGCGGGTCGGGGTCGGCCGGCGGCGGTTCTGCGCGGGGGGCGTCGGGCGGCTCGACCGGTGGCGGCAGAGCGGAACTTGCGTCGGAAGATATCGGGCTGCGCGGGGTCACGGCGTCCTCCGGTCCCGGGGTGCGCGCCGTACCATACACCCGCCGGGGCGCCTGGCGCGAGGGGCGGCCGGCAGCGCGCCGAGCGATGGGGACGGCGCCGCCGCCTCACGCCGCGGCGCGGCGGCGGCTCGCCCTTGGCCGAGGGGCCCCCGCCGAGCCCGCGTTGACGCCGCGGCGGCGCCTCACGTACGCTGCGGGCACAACCCGCCGGGCCCCACGGGCGCCGGCCGCAACCCACGGAGCGTCGCAATGGTCCTCAACCTCGAATCGCAGCAGACGGTGCTCGCCGCCATGGTCAAAGCCGGCAAACCCATGAAGGCCGGCGAAGTCGCCGCCGCTGCCGGCCTCGACGAAAAAGTCGTCGCCAAAGCCATGGACGAACTCAAGAAAGCCGGCAAGATCCACTCGCCCAAACGCTGCTACTACGCCCCCGTCGAGCCCTGACCGCGCGGGCGGGCGCCCGCCGTCTTCCGCGTCCACGCCTTGAGATGTGCCGGCCTTGGGCTGGGGGGGGCCGCGGTCGACTTCTGCGCGCCGCGTCGGAACATGGCTGCGGTCGCGGTGAGCCCACGCGCGCGCCCGCAGGAGGTGCAGCCCATGCCAGCCAAGCAACGCAAACCGTGGAAGCAGCGCGTCTGGCGCATCGTATTCGAATCCGACACGCGCGCGGGGCGCCTGTTCGACGTGGTGCTCCTGTGGGCCATCTTGGGCAGCCTGGCCGTGGTCGTGCTCGACTCCGTGCCCGACTTGCGGCTACGTTTCGGCGTTTGGTTCACGGCGGCTGAGTGGGTCCTCACGGGGCTGTTCTCGATCGAGTACGTGCTGCGCGTGTGGGTCTCGCCCAAGCGCAAGTCCTACGTCTTCAGCGTGCTCGGGCTCGTCGATCTGGCCTCGGTGCTGCCCACCTACCTGTCCGCATTCGTGCCGAGCGGGCACTACCTGCTGGCGATCCGCACGTTGCGGCTGCTGCGCGTATTCCGCGTCTTGAAACTGACGCGGTTTCTCGCCCAGGCGCGCATGCTGCAAACCGCGCTCATGCGCAGCAGGGACAAACTCGTCGTCTTCCTCATGACCGTACTGGCCCTCGTCGTCGTCATCGGCTCGCTCATGTATCTCATCGAGGGTGAGAGCAACGGCTTCGCGAGCATTCCGCAATCCATCTACTGGGCGATCGTGACGCTCACGACCGTGGGCTACGGCGACATCGGCCCGCAGACGGGGGCCGGCCGGTTCCTGGCCTCTATCGTCATGCTGATCGGCTACGCCATCATCGCCGTGCCGACCGGCATCGTCACGGCCGAGATCGGCCGCGCCTCCAAAGCCGTCCCCGAAGAAGGTTGCCGGGCCTGTCCCGTGTCGGCCGAGGACCCCGACGCGCGCTTCTGCAAGCGTTGCGGCAGCCCGTTGCCGGGGCGGTAGCCGGGTGGCGCGCGGGCGCCCTGCCGGGCCGCCGGGCTCGCCGTGCGGCTCGACCCGCGCCGCGTGGTCTTCGATGGACGGTTGCAGCCTGACGTTTCGATTGCGTCCCGAGCCCGGGGGGGCGTCGGATGGGATGCGGCTCCAGCGCGACGGGCTACTCGACCGACTTCGCCGGAATGGTTGCCGCTGCCGGCGCCGCGTCCGGGCCTGCCGCGCGGTCCCCTGTGCGCCGGTTCCCAGCAGGATCCTCGTCACGCCCGGCCGGAGGCGCCGCGGTTTGCCAGGTCTCGGCCTGGGCATTCGCGGCCTCGATGCTGCGATGGCGATAGACGCCCGGCGGGAAACGCTGTGGCGCCAGCCGCTCCGAGAATCGCCAGAGCGCCGCGAGAGCGCGCCAGAGGGTCGGTCCCGGCGGGAGCCAGAGGCTCTCTTCGGCTGACCGGAGGTTTGTCAGGCGCCGCACCGGCATCAGGCCTCCTCGATGCCGAAGCGTCGCTTCAAGCGCTCGGCGTCGGCCCGGTCCTGCAACCGGACGGTGTCCTTCTTCATGCGGTACAGCATGCGGGCCGTGGCCACGCGCACGGGCACGCCGGAGAGTTGCATGTCCTCGGCCTCGATGTCCGCGAAACGGAAAGCCTCGCCGAGCCGGGCGAGGAAGTCGATGTGGAAGGCACCGCTCGGCGGCACGTACTGCACGGCGGGGTAGTCTCCGGCGAGGTCCGCCGCGGAGATCTGGTCGATCTCCGGGTCGGCAAACAGCGTGTGTAGGGCGCCTTTCAACCGTTCGACGTTCTGCGGGTCGGGCGCCACGAAGAGGTCGATGTGAGCCGTCGCCCGGGGCAGCCCATGCAACGCGAGGGCGACGCCGCCGACGACGCAGTACTGGACGTCGGCATCATGAAGTGCCCGCAACAAGTCGAGGATGGTGTCGAAGTCCACCGGGAGCCTTTCCGCCGACGGGCGTCCACCGGAAAGACCATACGGTCGGCGCTCGGCTGCGGCAAGTTTGGCGGGCGGGCGCCCAGGGTCTCGATTCGTTGCCCGTGCGCGCCGGCGTCGTCAGGAGCGGCCGGCCCGCCGTTCGGCTCTGCTTCGCCGCGGCCCATCGGCCTTGCCCCGTCACTCCGCCCATGTCTGCGCAGCACCGGCCCGCTTGACGCGCGCGCCGCCGCGCCGCTACTGTCGCGGTGCGCCGGGTGGCGCCGTGCCGACATGGACATCGGGGGGTTGAGCATGATGATGGAGCGCATTCGCACCGCAGTCGACAGGGTGCTTGGGAGAGTGCAGGCCGTTCGCGGCAAGGGCGAGGAAGCCACGAAGCAGGCGCTGGTCTTGCCCCTCCTCGACGCGCTGGGCTACGACATCTGGCACCCCGACGAGGTCTGTCCTGAGTTCGATGCCGACTTCGCGGTCAAAAAGACGGGCCAGAAAGAGAAGGTCGACATCGCCGTGCTGCACGCCGGCCAGCCGCGCATCTTCGTCGAGGTCAAGGCCTGCGAAGTCCAGCTCGAAGGTCACGAGGGACAACTCGCGCGCTACTTCAACGCGGTGCCGTCTGTGACACTCGGCATCCTGACGAACGGCGTCGAATGGCGCTTCTTCACCGACACCGGCGACCCCAACGTCATGGATGCCGCGCCTTTCCACAGCGCAAACTGGGCCGCCGCCGACCAGGGCATCGAAGTGCTGGCGCGTTTCGCGAAGCCGGTTTTTTCGCCCGAGGCCATTCGCGAGTACGCGACCGAACTGCTCTACACGGCCCGCATGGCCGACTTCCTGCGCGCCGAACTCGATCTCCGGGAGCGCGACCCGAGCGAGTACCTGATGCGCTGGATTCTCAAGTCGGAGGGCATGTACGAGGGGACGGTCAACGCCAACGTCATCGAGCGGTTCCGGCCCATCGCCAAGGCGGCGCTCACGCGTGTTGTCCGGGAAATCGTCCGCCGCTCCATCACAGCCATGGAAGAAGGGGCGGCACCGGCCGTCCGGGGCGCCCCGGTGACACCCGCTGTCGAGACCGCAGGGCCCGCCGAGGGGGCCTCCGACTCGGCCGAGAGCGAGGACTGCCGAGGCGAAGATGCCGATGAGGGCCGCGGCATCGTGACCACGGAGGCTGAGCTGCAGGTCTTCGCCATCGCCAAGGAACAGTTCGAACAATCCGCGCTGTCAAGGGCGACCGTCCTCGACGGGCAGACGCGGCGTGACGTGCCCGTGACCATCGGTTACAAGGACACCCAAAGCTACTTCGGGGTGTACCTCCACCGTCCCAGTTGGTGGTTTCTGCGCGCGAAACTCGACTGCAAGAAGCCCTGGGTCGCCTTCAATCTCGACCCCGAGGCGGCCGCGCCGCTCGTGCCGGCCGGCCGCACGCTGCTGTCCGGCTATGCCTGGGCCCCCTTCCGCATCCTGGTCGCCGGCCCCGACGACCTCCATCAGCTCCACCGCCTCGTCTTCGCGGCGATGCAGCGCCAGGTCGACGAGCATCAGCGCGCCGCCGAGGCGCCGGAGCCCGCGGCGGGTGCGTGAGCCGCCAGCCCCTCGCCGCGCGCCGCGGGCCGTTGCACGGCGGGGGTTCGCGGGAAGTCGGGCGTGCCCGCCGGCTCTCGGTGCGCCGGTCGGGCCTTCAGAGGCGCTCCGACCTGTCTGCCAACAGTTGTGGGTCTGACTGGTCACCTGGGCTCGTTCAGGGCCTGAGTTTGGAAGAGCGGCCGTGAGTCTGCAAGCCCCGGGCAACGGACATGCGGTGAGCCCATTTTCGACGGGCGGCGGTGGAACATGCTTCGAGTATCGCGTGGCGCGCTTCTACCTGGTCGACCTTCTCTGCGGCCGGCATCCGATGGGGCTACAAGATGGTGCTCGCCTCCAATCCATCGCTCTCCAGCAGCGAAACCGGGGCAACCCGGTCGACGACATCGTTTTGCACGCGACGCTCGACCATGAACCCTTCACCCTCTCACTCCAGGTCAAACACGCCCTTGCAGTCACGGAGAGCAACCCGACTTTTCGAGAAGTGCTGTCCGCCCTTTGGGAGCGTTTCGTTAACAGGGGCATCGGCAATCCCCACGAGCTTCTCGGCATTGCCGTCGCCGACACGACCTTCCCGCGTAGAACCCTCACGGCAGTGCGCGAAGTGTGCGAGTGGGCGAGGTGCAACTCAGACGCGGCGGGCTTCTTTGACCAAGTTCGCGCCATGCAAGGACGAGAGCGCCACGTCGAGGTCTTCAGGAACGTGCTGGCCAGCGTTGCGGGCGTTCGTGCGTCAGACGACGAACTCTGGGATTTCCTCATCAGGTTTCGTCTGCTTACCTTCGATTTGGATGAGCCGGAGGGCCGAGACACCGCGCGGGTTCTGAGCGAGTTGAACGACCGCCTCAGCGAATGTCCCGCCGTGCGCGCCGAGGACGTGCAAGGAACCCTACTCGAGATCGTGGAGCGCCACGCCCGCACTGGGGGCGAGCTGACCGTCGCGAACGTCCAGAACCATCTCCGGCCCGAGGTCTACAGGGCCCTCACGGGGCGGAACCCGCTCCGTCCGGTCGTGACCCTCGACGAACTGCAATTGCAGGCCGAGCGGCAGATCGAGCGTGAGAAGCACTCGGGCCGCTATCTCCCCGACGTCTACGTCGAGAACAGTACGCTCAAGGACCTGCTGCGGTGCTTCTGTCACCCCGTCCTGTTCCTGGGGCGGGTGCAGGAATCTCTCGGCCGAACCGACCTGACCTTCCTGAACCGTCGGCTCGTTCGCGCCGGTTTGCTGCCGCTTTCGGTCGAGCCCCCACCAGACTTGGCGCCGGCCACCACCCTCGACGAGGCCGCTGGGCGGGCAGAAGGGCTGCAGCGGAGTGTCGATGCGGGTTTGGAGAGACTCCGGCAGCTTCGCGAGAGGCCTCAGCAGGTCTTGAGGGAAGCCGCTCAGGTTGACGCATTGTCCGCCGACCAACAGGCGTGTTTCCCGCTGGCCGAAGCGGCTCGGAGACTTTCCGAGGTGTTGGAGCCGCTTCGCGAGCAGATCTTGTGGCTCCAAGCTCGGGTCGTGCTCATCACAGCTCCGGCCGGTCACGGCAAGACCAACTTGCTTTGCGATGTCGCGCGCCAGGCCCAGCGCGCCTGGCGCGTCCCATGCGCGATGGTCCTGGCTCGCGAACTTGTGGCGGACGCGGGCGGAGGGCTCGACGCGAGCCTGGCCAGACTGCTATCGGCCAACGCACAAGCGGGGTCGAGTCCGAGACTTCGCGAAATCCTGGCTGGGCTAGCCGACGCGACTCGGGAGCAGAACCTGCCGCGCGTGCTGATGATCGATGGGCTGAACGAACACCCGGACCTCGCCCGGTTTCCAGCAGCGCTTGCGCGACTCCTCAATGACGTGCTTCGCCACCCGGGAATGCGGGTCGTGCTCGCGTGCAGGTCCGAGCACTTTGATGCCCGCTTCCATGCCTTGCTGTACTCCGACGTCGGTGCTCGTATGGTACGTCCGGACGCGAGGAGTCAGGCGCCGTCGGCGGGACGGCGCCGGCTCCTATTGAGCAACTACTTCGAGTGTTTCCATCTCGATGCTGCTGCGCTGTCAGAGCGCGTCCGCCAACAGTTGACGGACAATCCACTCTGGCTGCGGCTCTTCTGTGAGACAGAGGGCTCGCGCGGTGGACCGCTGCGCAGGCTTCCCCCCATCGGGGAGTTGCACAAAGCCGAACTCTTCGGCAAGTACCTCGACCACCGTGCAAAGGCACAGGCGGACCGCCGCGGCTTCCAGCCCGGATCCAGTACGGACCTCCGGACGGTGGTCAAGGCAGTCGGCTCCATCATGCTCGATGAGAAGCACTTCGAGCACGTCTCATTGTCCCGGCTCGAGGCCCGGACTTCTCGCGAGGCCGTTCAACGGGCGATCGCCGAGGATCTGCTGCTGCACTCCGAGATACCCGCGGTCAACAACGGCCTCGCGCTTGACGATGCGGAGTTCGTGCGATTCGCTCTGGACGAGTTCCGCGACTACGTGCTCGCCGTCTTGCTCGTCGACCGGTGGAAGGGCTCCCGCCGCTCTGAGGCGCAGGCCCTCATCGTCGAACTGCTCGAACCGACGAGCCCGGTGTGCGAAGGGGTTCGTTGCTTTCTGTTCTGCGAGTCGCGTCGGCCGGAGCAGCGTGCGTTGCGGGACTGGTGCGAGGACCAGCCCTGGCACGACAACGCGTTCCTGGATGCCGTCTTTGCTCTGCCCGACGACCAAGTCGACGCACGCGACGCCGGTCGCATCGAAACGTTGTGGCGCCGCAGCCCCGAAATCAACGCGCGCGTGTTCTGGGGGCTCTGGTATCGAGGGAAAAACGGGGGCGAAGCCGCGCTAGGCCTGCCTCTGCTGCTTCGGTTGCTGAGGTCGACCGACTACCGCGACCGCGCGAGGATTCTCGATTATGTGGTGGACGACTTCGCGCATTGGACGGCTCCCGGTGCACGGGACCTGGCGGGGCTCGCCGCCGACCTGGCTGCGGTCCCGAAAGAGGCGGGGGATGCCGTCTCCGACCACGCCGCCGATTGCGCAGAAATCCTTCTTCACCTCGCGCTGATTGATGATGACTCTGAAGGCCAGCAGCCTGTGTTGGCCGCGCTGCGCCAACTCGCGGATGCGGCTCCTACGGCCCTCGGCGAGGCGCTCGGCCGCTTTCGAAGCACCGTGCCCGGGGCGGTCGCCGACTACGTTGCCGCCCGAACGGTTGGCCGTGCGGCCCGCCAAGGGCGATCGCGGACCGGAGGATGGATTGTCCGAGGACGCCCGAGGTCCACCGCGCGGCCATGTGCCGGCGGGGATTCCGCGCGTGAGGCGTCTCCGGCCATGGAGATCTGCTGGCTCGGCGCGAGCGATTTCCTGTTGCTGGGGAACGCGATCCCGTCCTTGTCGCGAGTTCGCGAGACCCTTCGGGTTCGCGAAGGGAGCTACGGAGACGAACTCGCCCGTCGCATCCACGCCGCGCTCTTCGCCCACACGGAGGACCTCGTGGCCACCTTCGAGAACTTCTTCAGTTGTGAATTCGAGTCGTTCGAGGGCTTTCTGGCGCAGAAAATCTTCTTGCCGCCTCGCATTCTGGAAATCGTCCGGCGGTCACGCGCTGCCGGGGGCGGCGTACATCTCGGCTCGCTGGAGAGAGCTGGCGACGGCCCGCTTATCGGCTGGCTGGGCTGGGCGGATTCGGCACACGCCCTCCTCGCTGCCTTCTTCGACCAGCAGTATGAGGCTCCCGATGAAGATACGCAGTGACTTCGTGACCAACAGCTCGTCGACATCGTTCGTGCTCATCGGCGCCGACCATCCGACTCGCCGACAACTGGCCGACCTCCTTGGCATCAGCCTGGATTCCCCGCTGGCCGTCCTCGTCGACGCGCTTGTAGAGGCGCTCCGCCGGGCGGTGCGGCCCCAGGAATGGCATGAGGACCTGCGGGGGGAAGCCCGGCGCCGACCCTATTCGCAGTGGCTGGAGGAAACCTTCTCGGCCGAAGCGGCGCGCCGGGTTCTCGTTGCAGAGGCGGCTGGGGTTCCTGTGGTCGTAGGGCGTCTGTCGACGCACGAAGGCGATGCCGCCTCGTTCCTTTGCCAAGACGCCTTCTCCGCGGAAGGCCGGGGGCTTTTCCTTTACGCCGAGTCGTGTGTGATCTGATGCCGTCCGACCCGAGTCATGACCTTGTGCTGCATCGGCACGCGGCCGAGCACTACACGACGGTCTTCAACCGCCGCTCAGGCTTCTTTGCACGCATCGAGGACGAAGGTCACCCGGAGCCCTTCTGGGCGCCCAGCGGCCCCGAACTCATCGACGTCTCCATCACCGGCTGGTGCGATCGCGGCTGCCCCCAGTGCTACCGAGCGGCAGGCGAGGACGGCCGGCATCTGCCCCTCGACGTCTACGAAGCGGTCGTGCGCCAGGCGGCTTCGGCGGGGACCTGCCAGGTCGCCCTGGGGGGAGGAAATCCCAACCAACATCCCGATTTCTGCCGTCTCCTCGAACTGACACGCGAGGAGTACGGGATCGTGCCGTCGCTCACGACCAACGGCAGAGGCCTGACCCCGGAGGTGCTCGCCGCGTGCCGGAAATGGTGCGGCGCGGTCGCGGTGTCAGCCCACCCACCGTACGACGAGTTCGAGTGCGCCATTCGGCGCCTCAAGGGCGCCGGCATCCGCGCGAACGCGCACTTCGTGCTGAGCCAAGGCAGCATCGGGACGGCGATCGACTGGCTCAAGGAGCCGCCCAGCGTCGTTTCGACTTTGAACGCTCTCGTGTTTCTCAACTACAAGCCCGTGGGCCGCGGGGCAGCGGAGCGGGATCTGGTGCGCGAGAGCGATCGGCTCGACGAGTTCTTTCGCTTGGCGACGAAACCCGGTCTCCCCTTCAAGGTGGGCTTCGACAGTTGCCTCGCCTCCGGCCTCGCCGCCAGGACCACGACCCACCCGGCCTTCTACGATGCCTGTGAGGCGGCGCGGTTCTCGATGTTCGTGTCCGAAGAGGGGAGCGCGTATCCGTGCTCGTTCATGGTCGGCAGCTGGCCCGGCATGCAAGTTGGCGGCGACGATTTGCTGCGCATCTGGCGGGAGGGGGCTGCCTTTGCCACCCTGCGCGATCGACTCCGTTCACCGACATGCTCGGGTTGCGATGTCGTGGAGCGCTGTCGCGGTGGCTGTCCGTTCCAACCCGGCCTCGCGGTCTGCGGCCGTCTGCTGCGCTCTCAGGACGCGCTGGATCCTGGCGTCGCTGAGGCGTAGGCCATCTCGATGACCGCCTCGCCGGCCTTGCGTGCCGCCGCGGGCGAAGGCAAGCCTGGCGAGGGCTCCAGTGTGCGCCGCGGCGGTTTGCGCTAGGATTCGTGACCGTGGCAGGCGGGGCGGCGGTGACCTGGCTACTCGAACCCGACGTTCTGGCTCACCTGGAGTTCAGTTGGGACAAGGCATCTCATGCCTTCCACGTTTCGGTTTGCCCCCGCGTTGTGCCGCCGCGGCGGGCGTCACCCGAGGAGATCCGCCGGTACCGACTCTGCGGGGAACCCGGCCCCGGATTCGTCGGGCGGTATGCCCAGGCCGGCTCAGTTGAAGGAATCTCTGGGCATACGTCGCCTGGCCCGAGTGACACCGAGCGAATGCTGCGTCTTTCTCGGGGACACGGAGTTTCGCATCCGGAACGAGCATTTGGGCAGGCTCGCCACCTTTCGCCATGAAGCCCTGAAGCGTGGCTGCCCGCTGCCGGCGAGTCGCGGCTTCCGCCAGAGCGACTGGGAAGACCTTCTGCGAGAGCTGTTCGGCGAAGCCGTTGAGCCGGCAAGCCCGGGCGATGAACCGGCTCGAACGGATGGCCCGCCGTCGTCGGACGTGGAGACGGGCGGCCCGGCGGCGCGAGACGCTACTGCCGGCAGCGCGCACGCTTCGAAGGCAGATGATCTGAAGGCTCGCCTGGGCATCGTGCAGTTGGAGCGGCTCGCGCGTGGCGAATCCCAGGTTGTCTTCCAAGACGCAAGGATTCGCGTCCCCAACGAACGACTCGTGAGTCTGGCGACGTTCCGCCGAGAGGCGCTCAGGAAGGGGCTGGCGTTGCCGCCCGCGGAGGGGTTCCGCCAGAGCGACTGGGACGACCTCTTGCGGGCTCTGTTCTCGGCGGCACCGGGATCTGCCTTGCCAGACGCAGAGACCGTGACAGAGGCCTTGTTGGAGCAGCAAGTCGCAGCCTTCCTGCGCGGTTACGCATTGCGTCCGGGTGCCAGCGTCAATAGACCTGCCGGCTCCGGCTACGGCGCAGTGCCCTCCTCCGTGGCACACCGGGCGTTCGTTGCAGACACAGGCGTTGCCCTCTCGCACGCCCGATTCGGTCGCCTGGCCACCCGCTGCTTTCGCCGCGTGCGAACGAGCGCGGGCATCAGCTACATCGTGCCGGACGCGAACGAGGCCGCCAACGCGCCCAGAAGCCTGCCCGCATTCAGAGGCCACAGCCGTCCAACTCGCTGACCGGCCCCCCGCCTCGGTCTGCCACCGGGCCGGGCCCGGCATGAGCCATGGCGCGCGGCGCCGGCTACCGGCGCGCGTCCCCAAACCTTCCCCCGGCGCGTTGGCGTCGTCAGGAGCGGCCCGACGCGGCGCGACGCCGCAGCCAGCGCTTCAACCGGAAGACGGCCACCCCCGCGAAGGCGGGCAGCTGGCCCTTCGCGTTGGGGGTGGACCACGAAGCCAGGACGCGTTGGATGTCGGCCGTCCGCCAGGGTTGGGCTTGGCCGAGGTCGCGCCGCAGCTGGTCGAACACCTCGCGGCGCGCACGCACGAGCAGGCAGTGGTTCAGCCGCAGCGTCTCGATGTCCTCCCCGGCCTCGGCGTCGTCGGACCGGATGTTGCCGCCGCCCTCGTAGCGAAAGAGGTCTTCGATGTGCGCGCCGGCCGTGGGGTCGACGTGCAGCGGGCGGTTGCCCCGCGCCGTGTCGCAGTACGAGTCGCGCGACGCGGCGAGGCGCTCGTCCTGGGCAGCGGGCTCGCTCTGTCCGAGGCAGACGCCGAGCAGGTTTCTCCAATCGAGCGCGCGGCCCGGGCCGACCGATTGAGCCACGAAATGCTCGACCTTCATCTCGCCCACGACGGGAGCGATGCGCTGCTGGCAGTACGCACAGAGGTGACCCTGCTCGGCACACAGTCCCGCGCGCACCTCGTCTTTCTCGGGGCTTTGGAGGGCTGCGTACTCGGGGTTCGGCTGCCCTGCGCGCCAGTGCGCAAACCGCGGGGGCGGGGCGCCCTTCGCGATGTACCTCACGGCGTCCCCCCGGGCAACGGCGCGGCGTCGCCGAGCTCGGCCTCACCGGCCTCGATGAGCCAGAGGGCGCGCACGAGTTCGGGGTCGAGCGCGCCGAGGTCGGCCACAAGCGCTTCATAGGCCGCCCGCGCCTCGGGCCAGCGTTCGCGGTCGACGTGCTCGAAGAGTTTGCCCAACGCTTCGGCCGTCTCGGGCGGCCGCTCGCCCGCGTCCAGGATGGCCGCCAAGACCGCGTTCGAGTCCCAGCCGTGCACGTGCGCGACGCGCTCGGCGGTGCCTCCACCGCGGAGCAGCCGTACCCACTCGGCCTTGGCGCTCGCGAGCACCTGCGGCGAGTGCGTGGTCAGCACGAACTGCAACCGCGGGAACACCCGGGTGAGCAGCGGCACCACGAGCCGTTGCCAGCGCGGGTGCAGGTGCAGCTCGATCTCGTCGACGAGCACCACGCCCGTGGTCTCGGCCGCGGCCCGGTCTTCGAATTGCGGATTCAGCACGGCCGCGCGCCAGGCGAGGTCGCCGACGAGCGCCAGCATGTTGCGATAGCCGTCGCTGAGCTGCGGGTAGGCGACAACCCGGCCGTCGTCGAATGTGAGCCGGAGCTCCCCGTGGCGGACGTTGTAGTCGACCGCCCGGGCCCCAGGGATGGCCGCGACGATGGCCCGCTTGACGGCCTCGAGTTGCGGCACCGGCTGGCCCTCCTGGAGGGCCACGAAGGTGTACTTCCGAAACCACTCGACGAGCGCCAACTGCACGGCTGCGGGCGTCGCCCAGGCGGTGTAGCCGCCCCAGCGGCGGTCTGGAACGCCCGGACCGGCCCCGAGTGCCCGACCGGGCCCGGCCCAGGCACGCTGCGCGGGGTAGCGCGCGACGATCGGCAACGGCACCGGCTGGCCGACCTCGACCTGCTTGTGCAACGCCGCTCGCTCGTGCGTCGCGGCGTGGAATTCCCCTCGGGCGCCGTCCGGCCAGCTGAACCCCCACGAGAAGGGGCTCGCCCCAAAAACGACCCGCGTCTCGACGTCCAGTGCCCCCTGCGGCTGCACGTCGGGGACGCCCCCGATCAGGTGCGTGACGAGCCGCACGTCGGCCTCGCTCGGCCGGAGGACCGCCGGCACCCCGAGCCCGTGCAGGCACAGGTCCGCGACCATCGCCAGCGCATCGATGAGCGCCGTCTTGCCGCAACCGTTCTCGCCGACGAGCAGCGTGCACTGCGGGTCGAGGTCGAGTGCGAAATCCTCGAAGCCGCGAAAGTTGCGCAGTCGGATGTGCTCGATTCTCATGGCCCCTCCGTGGCGGTGCCGGCCGCCTGCGGCCGGCAGCCGGAGTATCCGGGGCGCCACGGGGCGCGTCAAGGCGGCGCCCCGACTGGGAGAGTGCCCCGCGAGGGCGCCCCAGGCCCGCCTGGGCGCGTCCGCGCCCCCTTGTGCCGCCCGCGGCGGATCCCGTACATTCGGCAAGCGGGGCCCGTTCCCGACGCACATTGCCAGTTCAGCAACCATCACCGGCCCGCGGCGGCGACCTCGGCGAGGCGGCCTGCGGCGGGCAGAGGAGGAGCCCATGGCAAGACAGATCGATGCCAACATGCCCCTTGCCGATCTCGAAAGCGAGGCGTTGTACACGCGCGCCGCGCTGCTGGCCGACCCCGACGCGGCCGACCTCGTCGCGCTCACCGCGTCCTGGCTCGAGCGCCTCGACGCCCTGCGGCTCGGCGAGCGCACGTTGCGCGAGCTCGTGCTCGGGGTCGAGGCGGTCCGCGCCGTCGTCAACAGCCGCTTCGATGTCGCCTGCACCCGCTTTGCCGACGAGCTCTATCTCGCGGTCGACAAGGACCGCGACTCCGCGCGCTGGCGGCAGTTCTTCCGGGTCCAGGTGTCGGCGTTCGTGCGCCAGGGGCTCGCGGCCCAGGTGCTGGCCGTCAAGGGCTGGCTCGCCGGGCCGGGCGACCCCGTGCTCGACAAGCACCGCGACGCCCTCGGCCACTTTGCGGCCGCGGCCGAGGACGCGCTCGTCAAGACGAACGCCACGGCGCTCCAGCGCGGCGAACAGCGCATTCGCCGCGAGCAGCTCGCGGCCGACTTCACCCGCGAGCGCGACGCCCTCGAAGAGGCCCTGCGTGCCCGCGCCCGCGAACGCAACCTGCCGCGCGACTGGCCGGCCACCTTCTTCCGCGCGCCGGCCGCGCGCCGCGCCGCCGCCGCCCCGCCCGAGAGCGAACCCGCCGCCGAGTAGCCCCAGCCCCTCACGCCTGCCGGCCGCGGGGCTTGGGCCCCGTCCCGCGGCCGGGCGGGCGCGAAAGAAGGATCGGGCGCGCTGCCCTCCGAGTTTTCGTGTCAGCCCGCCGGCATGACGCGCCGCGCCGCGGCGCCCTGCCGCGGCCCCTCGCGGCGCGCCGCGGGTCTTTGCCCGGCGGGGGTTCGCGGGAAGTCGGGCGTGCCTCAGGCGGCCGGCGGGCCGGCAGCCACGAGTCGGCGCAGTTCGCGCACGAAGCGTGCGAAGGAGGGTAGCCGCTGCGCCGCCTGCCAGTCGAATTCGGCGGCGAACTTGGCCTGATCGACGGTCTCCGCGTAGCCGTGGGGCATGCGGGCGGCGAGCCAGCCCTTGGCGCCGCCAATGGCCTCCGGGTGCTCCGGTGCCACCAGGTCCGGCGGCAAGCCGCGCTTGCCGGCCAGCGAGCCCGCCGCGGCGAGAAACCACGTCTCGAATTCGCGCACGGCCACCGCCACGGCGAGCGGGCGGTCGCTGCGAGCCGCCCGGGCGAGGCGCAGGATTTCGGGTCCGAGGTGCGCCGGGCAGTCGTCGTCGGCGTCGAGCACGATGAGCAACGCGCCATCGGGTGCCGTCTTGCGCGCCATGAGTTCCACGGCCCGACCGATTTCGCCCGGTTTGGTCATCTTGCCCTTGGGCACCCGCAGCGGCGGCGGGATGTCCAGTGCGACGTTGCCCGCTGCCGCCGCGATGCGCCGCACAAGTACCGGGAGGGCTTCGGTTTCGCCGTGTCCCTCGACGATGAGTCCGAGCCTCACGGTTCCTCCGGGAACCCTTCGCCGTCCTTTGACCGCGGGAAGAGTTCGAGCTGCGTCGACTTCAGCCTGCGGTGCACATCGGGGCGCAGTTGGCTGAGTCGCAGCAGTTCGCCGGCCGTGTAGAGCCGTTCGCGCAGGGTGTCGCGCGTGGCCCAGTCGAGGTCCGAAATGAGCGTGCCGCCGGGCTCGCCGGCAACCCCGCGCAACATCTCGGCCTGCATCCGCGGGTCGTCGAGCAGCTCGGCGCTGTGACTCGTGACGACCACTTGCACCCGGCGACCGGCCGCGACGATGGCATCGCGCACGACCGCGGCGGCGGCCGGATGCAGCGCGTTTTCCGGTTCCTCGATGCCGACGAAGCGGACGCCGTGGTCGGCCTCGGCCTGGAAGAGGGCCACCAGGATGGCCAGCGCCCGTAGCGTACCGTCCGACATGTTGATCGCCGGAAAGCGCCATGGCTCGCGGGCGCCTTCCATTTGCTGGCGAAACACCACGGTTTCCATGTGCCCGACGGCCTGGCGCTCGAAGCCGACGATGCCGGGAACGACCTGCGCGAGAAAGGCCTCGATGCGGGCCTTGACGGCCGGCGCGCGTTCGAGCCGCTCCGCGACACTCGCCAGGTTGCGTCCGTCGCGCACAAGCAGGTCACCCTGGTCCGGCGCCTGGAGACCGCGAATCTGGGCCGGGTCGATGTTGTAGAACCCCATGTGCCGCAGAGCATCGAACAGCGGGCGAAATTCGGGCAGACCGGCCGCGTGCACGAGATAGAGACGGTCGGACGCGGCCGGCGGCATGACGGGCATCGACTTTTCGACGACAAGGCCCTGGCGGACTTCGTAGAACGAGCTGCCGACATCGCAGCGTTCCCGTTTCACGGCAAATTCGCCGCGCGGCTTGGCCGCGACCTCGAAGGCATAGCTGCCGGCGAGATCGGGCGCCAAGTCGAACTCGAGCCGGATACCAAAGTTTGTCGGGTGTCCGGCCGAGCGCCGGCGCACCTCGTGGATGCCCCCCCGGCTGCGCAGCGCATGGTCGAGCGACGTGGTCAGCGCGTCGCTGACGAAGCGCAGCGAGTCGAGGAAGTTGCTCTTGCCCGAGCCGTTCGGCCCGACGAGGAAGGTGAGCGGTCCGAGTTGTACGTCGCACGCGGCGATGCTGCGGTAGTTTTTCAGCGCGACGCGACGGAGGAAGACCGGTTCTCGTGGCGGCTGCATGCGGAGGGCCTTTCGGCTGTGGCCGGAGCGCGAAGCGGACGCACCGGCGGCCGGAGTATCCGGGGCGCCACGGTGCGCGTCAAGGCGTGGCCTGGAGAGTTTGGCGCTCGGGGCTCCCGCCCGCCCCCGGCCACCCGGCTTGGCCCGGGGGGCCCGCCCCCGCACCCGGTCGCCGGCCTGTGGGGAACGCCCCCGCAACGGCCGAATACGGCATCCTGTCCCCGCGGAAGCTGCGCACGGCGGCCGACTGCGCCGTCCTGTGCCCCTCGCAACGTCCGCACGGCGGCCGACCAGGCCGTCCTGTGCCCCTCGCAACGTCCGCACGGCGGCCGACTGCGCCGTCCTGTGCCCCTCGGAACGGGTACTCGGCGGCCGAGCCCGGCCCCCTGTGCCCCCCGGAAGGTGCGCTCGGCCGCCGTAGGCCCTTCCGGCGGCGGAGCGGCGCGGCGCTCGGGCTTTGGGGGGGCCTGACAGGGTCGCCGCAAGCTGCGTTTCTGCTGCGACCGCCCCTGCCGGCCGGCCGCGGCACGTCTCCGCCACGTCCCGCTCACTCCGAGCGAAACGGCCGCACTTGCTTCACGACGAGGTCGCGGCTCGGGCCGTGGAACTTGAACTCGAGGTCGAGGGTTAGCGGCGCCTCGGCGGGGTAGAGCGGCGTGAAGTGCGCCTGGACAGCGCTCGCGGCATCGTAGAGCGCCGCGACCTCGGCGTCGCTCAAGAGCGGCAGGTCGGGCTGTAGGCTGCTGAAGCGCTGGCGCGCCACCTGGGGTCCCACGGGCCCCGGCACGATGACGAAAACCTCGGGAATGGCGCCGTTCTCGGGGTTCGTGACCGGCACTTCGCCCTGCTGCACGTTGACGTACATCCCCTGGCCCGCCCCGCTGCTCACGTCGCGGGTGATGAGCACGCCGTTCGCCTGCTCGTCGGGAAACGCCGGGTGCACGGCGACGCCCATCTTCACGGCGCGGTGGTCGACGTTCCAGAAAGCCCGTTCCTCGACCGCCTTCCACGACCAGAGCGAGCCCCACACCTTGCAGATGCGCCCCGACGGCGGCCGCTCGCTACCCAGGGTGGCCGAGACACTCGTGTAGAGGCCGGCGCCGTTGAAGTCGGGCAGGTCTTCGGCGTTGCTGCTGGAACGCAGCCGCACGGTCGTCGTGCCGAACCGGTCCTGGACCCGCGCATCGAGCGCCGCGGCAAACTCGGGGTCGAGCGGCAGGTGACAGAACAGCCAGCGCACGGCATCGAGCAGCGCCGCGCGATAGGCCGAATCGGTGCGCGCTTCGGCATCGGCGAGCAAGCGTTCGATGTGGGTATGCAGCGGCTCGCCGGCCGCGCCCACGGGCCCGAGACAAAACGCCTCCACCCGCGCGCAGAGCGCCGGGCCGCGGCCTTCTTCGAGGCAGTCGGCCGCGGCGCCCTCACAGGTCGCCTCCGTGGTCTCTGCCGTCGTCACGAACGCCTCGTAGTGCTTGAACGGCACGGCGAAGCCGTCGGGCACGTAGGGCGGGATGACCGTGCGCAGCTCGGCCAGGTTTGCGGCCTTGACGCCCACGGCCACGGCGTCGCCAAAGCCCAGCTCGGCAAGGCCCGGCAGGCCGTCCCGTTCGAGGTCGGCGTCGGGCACGAGCGGTGGCCGGTCGAGCCGTTGCCGCCAGAAGTCGTCGACCTCGGCGGCCGTGGCCTCGCGCAGCGTGAAGTCGGCCGCCGTCACCTCGAAACGCACGCGCTTGCCGAGATATGGCGTCACTCGCGGATCGATGGAGGCGTCGAGCAGCGCCAAGTTGGGCGTGCCGCGCGCCCGCGCCGCAACGTTGACGTGCGCGAGCGGCGTCTGCAATTCCTCGGTAATGGTGCCGCCGACGAGCGGCAGGTCGTTCGGCAGCCGGGTCAGCAGCAGGATGTCGGCGTACGAGACCGGCGTGGTTGCGAGTTCCTCCGGCGTCATACGCCGCAACAGGCCGAACGACACGGCCGGGTTCAGGCGCTGCTCGGTGATGCCGGCATAGAGCGCGTCGCGCGTGACCCAGGCGACACCGGCCGCGGCCAGCTCGCGCGCCGCGGCCGTGGCCTCGGCC
This sequence comes from uncultured Myxococcales bacterium, assembly GCA_964422715.1. Classification (GTDB taxonomy): domain Bacteria; phylum Myxococcota_A; class UBA9042; order PWKZ01; family CAYRCM01; genus CAYRCM01. The sequence continues at coordinate 50,832 of CAYRCM010000015.1, forward strand.
TCCTGCGTGGAGCCGGGCGGCAAATACACGAGCCGGTCCGCAGCGCCGCTCAGCCGCAGAAACGGCAGGCGTTCCTGCAGCGCCAGCGACGCGTTCGCCGCGATGGTCGGCGTGAGGTGGTCGCTCGGAAACCACTCGACGGTCATGACGCCTGTGACCGGCTGCCCGGCGACCGTGAGCCGCAGTTCAGGGCGCCAGATCAGGCTGCCGGCGGCCTGCGTGCGGTCCTGCCGCACGTAGGTGTCCTCTTCGAATTGCGCGCGCGAGACGGCGCGCCCGAGCACGCGGTAGACGAAATCGTAATGGATGGGGTGCTTCGGCGTGTGCTGAAACCAGACCGCCGGCTCGCCCGCGAGCGGGTCGATGAAGAACTTCACGACGTAGGCCGGCCCGAGCGCGTCGCTGGCGGGGTAGGCGAGGGCAACGAACGCGTCGACGCCGGCGGCGGCGGCAAAACCCGTGGCGAAGTCGGCGGTCGTCTCGGGCGGCGGCAGCGTTTGCAGCGTGAGACCGAGCGGCGCCCGGCTGCGCGGCCGGCAGGCCGGGTCCCCGCCGTCCGGGGCCTCGACGGGCAGCGTGCTTCGCAGCGTGCGGTAGCCCGGGGCCTTGACCGTGAGGCCGTAGGCCGCGGCCGCGGCCACCGGCACGGAGGCTTCGCCCGGGCCGCAGGTGCTGCCCTCGGCCCGCTCGCCGCCCGGGCCGCAGTCGACGGCCACAAGATCGCCTGTGCCCGGGTCGACGATGACTTGGAACGCGGAAATGGCGCCACCGGCCTCGTCCCGCACCGTGACCTGCAGTTGACCACAGGCGGGAACGGCCGGGGCCGGATTCCCGCCGCAGGCCGCGGCGCAGAGGGCCGCCGCGGCGAGCCCTGCCGCGACGAGACCGCGGCAGGCCCGGCGCGGGGACCGGGCCGCGTGCCGGCCGGTCACTGCGCGGCCCCGCCGTGCGCCGTGCAGCGCAGCGCCGCCGAGCCCGGCTCCGAGTGCACGTGGAAGCCAATCTCGGTCGTGAAGAGCAGGTCGGCGCCGCTCGCCGCGACCGTGAGCCCCAGGAGGCCACCCGCGGTGGGCGGCACACTCACGACGGCGCTCTGCGGCACGAGCGTCTCGGGGTCGAGCAGCACGAACTGTACGCTGTGGTCGGGAATGCAGCCGGCGCAGATGTAGATGTGGCTGCCGGACGACCAGAAGAGCCCCATGGCGCCCTCGAACGGCAGAAACACCGGCTGGACCTCGTCGCGATCGACGACGGCGGCGCGCACGGGGGCCTCTTCGAGCACGCGGCCCGCCGGGTCGAGTCGCGCCACGCGGATGATGGCGGACGCCCCCGAGAAGCCGTCGGCGCCCGTGCGGATCTCGGGCCAGGCCGTGAGGAAGCCCTCGGCCGTGGCCGTGAGCGCAACGCGCGCCTGGCCGAACGTCGCCCAACCCGTCGTGACGTTGTCCTCGTCGGTCGTCGAGATGCGCGTGCGCGGCACGACGACGGCGCCCGCCGCGTCGACGGCGGCGAAGTACACGTGGCCGCGGCCCTCGCGCGTTTCCTGCCAGAGCAGGCCGAAGCGGCCGCTGCCGGCGGCCACGATGGGCGCCGGGTCGTCCCAGTCGTCGCCCTGGGTGGCAAATGCGCGCGGCTCGCCCACGGCCAGGCCGGTCGCGTCGAGCCGCACGAACTGCACCGCACGGCTCGTCCCCCCCGGCGCGCTGTAGGCGAGGCCAAACGCGTCGCCGAGGGCCGCGAGCGTCGGGATGCTGCGCTCGTCGACCGCGGGTGCCGCGAGCGTGCGCGGGGCTTCGAGCGGGGCGCCGGCCGCGTCGTGCAGCGCCGCGCGCAGGCTGCCGTCGGCCCACACGACGAGGAAGCCCGTGCCGGCCGGGGCGGCGGCAAGCCCCGACACCGTGTCGGCGTTGGCCGCGATGTCGATGGCCGGGCCGAAGGCGCCGTCGGGAGCGAACGTCGAGAGCCGCAGGTTTTTCGGCGCCGACTCGAAGGGGTTTGCGGGCGCCGACTCGACGCGCGCGAGAAACACCGGCCCGCCGGCCGTGGTCACGAGCGCGTGCGCGTTGCGCTCCCACTGCAGCGGCGAGTGGTTCGCGATCGCGCGGCCGACCGTGCAGTCGAAGCGCAGCTCAGGCGTGCGTTCCAGGATGGGTGTCCCGGGGGTGACGGGCGGTACGTCGCCGTCGGCCGCGGGCGTGTCGCCCGTCGACGTGTCGCCGCCGGTCCCGTCGCCCGCGTCGGGCGCCGCGGTGTCGCCGGTCGTCGTGTCGCTGCCGCAGCCGGTTGCGACGAGCGTCCACACCGTGAGCAGGGCCGCGGCAGCCGAGGTCGAAAGGTTTCTCCGCAACGTGCGCATGGGGTCCTCCTTGGCCGTGCGAGGCAAGTGCGCACGAGCAGGCTAGCGGGCGCGTGGCGGGGCTGCAAGTCGCCGCGCGCCAGGGCGGGTGTGTTCGACGCTTACGGGGTTCGGCGGCCGAGATCGTAGAAGCGGCATCCTGCCGCTTCGGCGGGCGGTGCGTTCGTCTCTGGCCGACGAAGGCTTGGCCACAAGGACCGAAGGATCTTGCCGCACGCTCACGGGGCACGGGGGCCGAGATTGGTGAAGCGGCATCTTGCCGCTTCGGCCGCATCGCCCGGCCCGGCCGGGACGTCAGGGGGCGGGTGCGATGGCGAAGAGCGCGTCATCCATGGACAGGATGAGCGTGCCGTCGGGCAACT
>CAYRCM010000016.1:0-47328 GCA_964422715.1 uncultured Myxococcales bacterium
CGTCTGCGCCACCCCCGCGCGCGCGGGTTTCGCGGGCGCCGCGGCTCGGCCACCCGGCGAGAAGGTGCCGCCCGTGGCCGCGGCCGGCGTGTGCGTGCCGCCGCCCGGGCCCGGCGCGTGCTACGGCCACGCGGGCTGCCCCAGCGGCAACTTCTGCGTCGACTTCGTGCTGTGCCCGTGCGCGGCGCCGAGTTGTCCAGCGCCACCGCGCGTCGGACGCTGCGAGCCGCTCCCGCCGACGTGCTGTCGCGACGCCTCCGACTGCCCGGCCGAGGCCAGTTGCGACACGCTGGGCAGCGCGGACGGGCTCGGCGTGTGCCTGCCCTACCCGACGTTCGGCGAGACGTGCTGGCACGCCCACGAATGCCCGCTCGGGCACTGCACCGACTACCACATCGACCCGTGCGCCGCGGCGTGCGCCGAACCGAACCGCAGCGGTCGCTGCGCCCCGCTCGCCGCCGGCTGCTGCGGGTCCCGCAGCGACTGCGACGCCGGGACCGACTGCGTCTGGGACGTGTTCGACGATCGCGGCGGCCGCTGCCTGGCGCCCGCGACCCCGCCCGCCTGCTGGCAGAGCGACGGGTGTCCGCCAGGATTTGCCTGCGTTGGCGCCCAGTTCTGCGACTGCCGCGTGGCAGCCTGCCCGGCGCCGGAACGGCCGGGCCAATGTTCGCCCGTCGCGGCGGGCTGCTGCGCGGACGACGGCGACTGCCCCGCCGGCATGCTGTGCGCCGCGGCGGCCTGGGCGCTCGGGCCGCGCTGCGAGCCACGGCCGGGCACGGGCCTGTGCCTCGACGAACGTCAGTGCGCGGCCGGCGAAGTCTGCCGGGGGGCCGCGTTGTGCGGTTGCGGCAGCCCACTCTGCCGCGCGCAACCCGGAGTGTGTGAGGCCCCGTAGCGTTCCCGGGGATCCCGAGGCGCCAGGGAGCGATCCCCCGCGGCGTACCCAGCGTGCGGCGCAGTGAGGAGCGGCGCCGGCTACGGACCGGTCCGAGGAAAGGCGACGGGGAACGGGGCGCCGTAGGGCGGCCGGTCAGGCGCGGAAGCGAAAGCGCAGAATGTCGCCGTCGGCCACGGGGTAGTCGCGACCTTCGACGCGGGCCAGGCCGGCCGCGTGCACACGCGCTTCGCTGCCGAGCCGTTCGAGGTCGTCGAACGCCATGACCTCGGCGCGGATGAAGCCTTGCTCCATGTCGGAGTGGATACGTCCGGCCGCCTTCACGGCCGGCGTGCCGGCCTTGAGCGTCCAGGCGCGCAGTTCGGGCCCCACGGTGGTGTAGAACGTGATGAGGTCGAGCAGCGCATAGCCCGCGCGGATGAGGCGTTCGAGGCCGGAGGCCTCGAGACCGAGCGCCGCCGAGAGTTGCGCGCGCTCTTCGGGGTCGTCGAATTCGGCGAGTTCGGCTTCGACGCGGGCACTGATAGCGACGACCCCGGCCCCTTCCTCGGCCGCAAAGGCCGCGAGCGGAGCCAGCGCCCGCGGGTCGCCGAGCGCGTCTTCGGACACGTTGGCCACGTACAGCACGGGCTTGATGGTGAGCAGACCCAACTCGCGCACCCAGCCGAGCCCCTCTTCGGGAAACGCCATGCGGCGCAGCGGAATGCCGCGCTGCAAGCCGTCCTGCACGCCCGCGAGGAAGTCCGCCAGCGGCTTCTGATCGCGGCGGCCCTTCTGCGCCAGTTCGGCGGCCTTGGCAAGGCGCCGCTCGACGACGTCGAGGTCGCGCAGCAACAATTCGCTGTTGACCACCTGGGCGTCGCGCACGGGGCCGAGCGAGCCATATTCGTGGCTGACGTTGACGTCGTCGAACAGCCGCACGACGTGGGCCAGCGCATCGACGTTGCGCACGTCTTCGAGAAACTGGTTGCCGCGCCCAAGGCCCTTGTGTGCGCCCTCGACGAGACCGGCGATGTCCACGAAGTGCAGGGTCGTGGGCGTGATCTTCTCGGGCTGTACGAGTTCGGCGAGCCGCTGCAGGCGCGGGTCGGGCACGGGCACCGTGCCGAGATTGGGCGCGATGGTGCAGAACGCGTAGGGCGCCACGGCCGCGCCCCCGCGCGTGAGCGCATTGAACAAGCTGGACTTGCCGACGTTCGGCAACCCCACGATGCCACACGTGAATCCCATCGTCTGCCTCGCTGCCGGGCCGGCCAACCGGGCCGCCCAGCCCGGGATCGTAGCCCCGCCGAACGGCGGCGCGCAAGCCGGTGACACCTGCGCCCGGCCGGTCTACGATGCCGGCGCGGACCGGACGACGGGGCGCGCGGAGGTGGACATGCTGTTTGGGCTCGTGGCCGACAACGCCGAGGTGCTCGCCGCGGCCCGCGCCTACCTCGGCGAGCGCAGCTTCGCGGCGCATCCCGTCGAGGCGCTCCTGGCACCCGGCGGGCGCTGCCGTCCCCTGTCACTCGGGGTCCACCACGTGGTGACGGGGGTCACGGCCGAGAACGTGGCGCTGCTCCGGGCCGGCTACGGAGCCGACTTCGTGCTCATCCGGCTCGCGCCGGCCGCCGCCGCGCCCGCCGGGCCCCCAGCCGACGCCGTCGTCGACTTCGCCGCCCCAACGGGCCCCGACGCGCTGCGCGCCGAGGTGCTCGCGCGGCTGCGTCGCGTGCCGCGGCCCGACTGGGACCCCTATTTCATGCGCATTGCCGGCGTGGTGGCTTCCCGCTCGAACTGCCTCAAACGCAAGGTCGGGGCCCTCATCGTGCTCGACCGGCGCATCATCGCCACGGGCTACAACGGGACCCCGCGGGGCGCCGTCAACTGCGACGAGGGCGGCTGTCCGCGCTGCGCCGAGCTGGCCCCGGGCGGTGCCCAACTCGACGCCTGCATCTGCAGCCACGCCGAAGAAAATGCCATCGTGCAGGCGGCCTATCACGGCACGAGCGTGCGTGGCGCCACACTGTACGTCACGTTTTCGCCCTGCCTGCAGTGCACGAAGATGATCGTCAACAGCGGCATCCGCGATGTCGTCTACGACGACACGTATCCGCTGGCCGCGGCCGCGCTCGAACTGCTCGGGCACTGCGGCGTCGCGGTCCGCCGCTCACCCGCTGGCGCCGTTGCGGCGCCGCCGCCGGCATCGACCGCGCGTTGACAGGTCCGCGGCTCGCGTGCTAGCGAGGACCGACACGGGTGACCCGGGGGAGGTGGCGACATGAGACTCGGCGTTGTGTGGGGCGTGGGCGCGCTCTTGTTGGTCGCGGTGGGGACGCACACGGGCTGCAAGCGGTCCGACACCCCGGCGCCGGCCGGCGGCCCGGCCGGCAGCCCGAGCGCACCGGCCCCCGCGGACGGAGGCACAAGCGTGGCAGCACAGACACCGAACGCCGCACGGGCGGCCGCGCCCGAACCGGGATTCCGTCATCTGGCCGAGCTCGGGCAGATGCGCGCGCTCGACTTCGAGCCGCTGAAGAAGAAGGCCGACCGCTACGCCACCGTGCTGCTGCAGTACGACAAGGCGGTCTTGAGCGAAGCCGAGCGCCAGATGTTGCCGCACCTCATCGAGGCGGCCGTGGTCATGGACCACCTGTTCTGGCGGCAGGCGTCGGCCGACGGCCTCGAGGTGTGGCAGAAGCTGCAGGGCCTCAAGGACTCGTATGGCCAGGCGCTGCGGCGCTACGTCCGCATCAACGCCGGCCGCTTCGACCGGCTCGACAACCATGAGCCGTTCATCGGCACGGGCAGCAAGCCCCTCGGGGCCACCTACTACCCGCGCGATCTGCGCAAAGAGGAGTTCGAGGCCTGGGTCAAGGCGCACCCCGCCGACGAAAAGGCTTTCGCCGACCCCTACACGGTCATCCGCCGCGAAGGCCCGACCGGCCTCAAGGCGGTGCCGTACAGCGTCGAGTACGCCGAGCCGCTGCAGCAGGCGGCGGCCAAGTTGCGGGCCGCGGCGGCGCTCAGCCAGAACGAGTCGCTGCGCAAGTTCCTCGAAAGCCGGGCCGCGGCCTTCCTGTCCAACGACTACTACGCCAGTGAATGCGACTGGATGGACGTGGAGGGCAGCGCCCTCGAAGTCACCGTCGGCCCCTACGAGGTGTACGAAGACCGGCTGCTCGGCTACAAGGCGGCCTTCGAAGCGTTCATCACGCTCAACGACCCGCAGGCCACGGCCGAGCTCGACCGGCTCGTGGCGCTCATCGGCGACATGGAACAGAACCTGCCGTTGGCCGACGAACACAAGAACCTGAAGCGCGGCGGCGCCACACCGGTGCGCGTGGCCGACCTCGTCTACTCGTCGGGCGACACGCGGGCTGGGGTGCAAACGCTGGCGTTCAACCTGCCGAACGACGAGCGCGTGCGTGAGGCGAAGGGCTCGAAGAAGGTCCTGCTGCGCAATGTGAGCGACGCGAAGTACGAGAAGATCCTCGTCCCCATCGCGCAGCGCGTGCTGGCCGACGACCAGCTGCCGCTGGTCTCGAAACAGGCGTACTTCACGCACTCGCTCACGCACGAGGTGTCTCACGGCCTCGGCCCGGGCACGCTCGCGCTGCCCGACGGCACGAGCACCACGGTCAGCAAGGCCCTGAAGGAGCTCTACCCCGCCATCGAAGAGGCCAAGGCCGACGTGCTCGGCGACTACAACATGAGTTTCGCCATTCGGCGGGGCGCCTACCCCGATACCCTGGGGCCGCAGACGGCCGTGACCAGCCTGGCCGGCGTCTTCCGCAGCGTGCGCTTCGGCACCGAGGAGGCGCACGGCAAGGGCAACCTTCTGATCTTCAACTACCTCTTGGATAGGGGGGCCTACGTCTACGATGCCGCGGCCAAGCGTTTCCGCGTGGATCTCACGAAGATCGAGGGAGCCCTCACGGATCTGGCGCGGGAGATCCTCACCATCCAGGCGAAGGGCGACTACGCGGGGGCGCGGGCACTCCTCGACAAGTACGGCAGCATGCGGCCCGAGATGAAGGCCCTCATCGACAGTTTCCAGGACATCCCGGTCGACATCGAGCCCATCTATCCCGTCGAGCAGGAACAGTTCGGCGGCAACACGGGGAAATGACATGGCCGACATCCGCATCGTCAAGGCCCACGGTTTCCAGCGGGACGAGGCGCGCACGCGCGTGACCCAGATGCTCGAAGCGTTTCGCCAGGAACAGCCCAAGATCATTTCCAAAGTCGAGTTCCAGCCCGACGGCTACTCCGCCCGCATCGAGGGCACGGGCTTCAAGGGGCTGGCGGTCATCGGCGACCACGAGGTCACGGTCGAAGTGAGCCTCGGCCTGCTCGTGAAACCGCTCAAGGGCAAGGCCGAAGACACGCTGCGCCGCAAGCTCGACAAGGCGCTCGACACCCCGTAGCGCCTGCCGCCCGCGCCGCAGCCCGGCGCGCCGCCCGGCCCTGCCGAAAAATTCGCTTGACAGGTCACGCCGGATTGCTTACAAAGCCGCGTCGTGCCGACAGTGGTCGGTGCGCGGGCGAATAGCTCAGCGGGAGAGCATCGGCCTTACAAGCCGGGAGTCGCAGGTTCGAACCCTGCTTCGCCCACCCGCAGAGCAACGGTTGCGTGGGGTGGTAGTTAAGTTGGTTATAACGCCGGCCTGTCACGCCGGAGGCCGAGGGTTCGAGTCCCTTCCACCCCGCTCTCTCGAAGAGGTACCTGGCGCAAGTCGGGTACCTCTTCGTCTTTCTTGGCCACCGAGCACCTCCGGGCCGCCTTCGCCGACGCAGGCGCCCGCCCCGTTGCGCGCTTGATTCACCTTGCCAGCTTGGCTAGTGTCAGGAGGGCCGCGGACGGCGCAGGGCCGGGCAGTTGGCCACGGCCCTGGCGGCGGCCCCGGGAGCATGCAATGGGTTCGGCAGCGGGGTGGCGGCTCGTGGCGGGCCTCATGCTGGCGCTCACGGCCTGCGGCCAGAGCCGGCCGGGCGCCGAGGTAGGCGCCGACGACGCCGATGGCGCCGCTGAACTGCCCGCCTGGCCCGACGCCGCGGCCGATGCCGCCGGCGACGGCTTCGGCTGCCTCACCACGGCCGACTGCGAGTCGGCGTTCCCCGATCTCTCGCCGTGCGAACGCGCCGTGTGCGACCCCCTCACGTTCACTTGCGTGCGCAGCCGCTGGCCCGAACGCACCCCGTGCGACGACGGCGACGCCTGCACCATCGCCGATCGCTGCATCGAGGCGCGCTGCGTCTCCGGCGGAACCCGCGACTGCGACGACGGCAACGCCTGCACGCGCGACTCGTGCGACGCCGCGCTCGGCTGCCAACACGTCCCCGACGAAGCCCTGGCCTGCGACGACGGCGACCCCTGCACGGCCGCCGACGCCTGCGCCGCGAGCGGCCAGTGCCGCGGCGACCCGCTCGGCGGGCTGTGCCGCTGCGCCGGCGACGACGACTGCGCGCCGCTCGACAATGGCAATGCCTGCGATGGGACGCTCGTGTGCGCCGCCCGGCAGTGCGTGCTCTGGCCGGGCTCCGTCGTGCGCTGCGACCCCTCCGACGACACGGCCTGCCGCCGCGCCACCTGCGACCCGCAGACGGGGGCCTGCGCGGTGCAGGACGTTCCCGACGGCACGCCCTGCGACGACGGCAGCCCCTGCACCGGGGCCCCGTGCTCGGACGCCGGCGACTGCCCGGAGGCCGACCGTTGCGTGGCGGGCGTCTGCCGCGGCGACCCGCGCCCCGCGGCCTGTCCGTGCGCGAGCCACGCCGACTGCGCGGCGTGGAACGACGGCGACGCCTGCAACGGACAGCTGTCCTGCGACCTCGACCAGGGCAGTTGCCGCATCCAGGCCGACAGCATCGTGCGCTGCCCGCCCGATACCGCTCCGTGTGCGCGGCTCGCGTGCCAGCCGGCCACGGGCGAGTGTGTCGAAATGCCGTTGCCGGCGGGGGTCCCGTGCGACGAGCGCGGGGCCTGTGAGCGCTTCGAAGTGTGCGACGGCGCCAGCCTCTGCGCGCTCGGTCAGGCTCTGCCGTGCGACGACGGCAACCCCTGCACGAACGATTCGTGCGACCCCATCTGGGGTTGCACGTTCGTGCCCGGCAGCGGGGCTTGCGACAGCGGGAGTGCGTGCACCCGCGGCGATCATTGCGCCGGCGGCCGCTGCTGGCCCGGTGAGCCGCTCGTCTGCGACGACGGCAACCCCTGCACCGATGACACGTGCAGCCCGGGGGTTGGCTGCGTGTTTGCCCCGAACCGCGTCGTCTGCGACGACGGCGACGACTGCACGGCCGACGACCGCTGCTTCGACGGCCGCTGCCTCGGCTCCCCGGTCTGCCCCTGCCAGTCCGACGCCGACTGCCTCGTCTACGACGACGGCGACCTCTGCAACGGCCTCTACCGTTGCGACAACGCGGGCCGGGCGTGCGTGACGGATCCGACGAGCGTCGTGGCGTGCGACACGAGCGCCGACGAGGTCTGCCAGCAGACCGTCTGCGTGCCCGACACGGGGCTGTGCGAAACCCGACCCCAAGTGGACGGCAGCCCGTGCGACGACGGCGACCCGTGCACCGTTGCCGACACCTGCGAGGCGGGGCTCTGCGCAGGTACGGCCGGGCTGCGGTGCGACGACCGCGACCCGTGCACGCTCGACCACTGCGATGCCGGGGAATGCTCGCACAGCGCCATCGACGCCTGCGTACAGCCGTGCACGCGCTTCGAGGAATGCGTCGACCGCAACCCGTGCACGGTCGACGTCTGCCTCGCCGGCATCTGCCTGCACGGCGCCGCGCCCGACGACACGCTGTGCGAAGACGACGACCCGTGCACGGGGCTCGATCGGTGCACGGCCGGTCGTTGTCAGGCGGGCGCCGGCCAGCCCTGCACCCCGGGGTCTTGCCAGCCTCTCGGCGTCGTGCAGTGCGGCGACGTCGTGGCCGGCGAAACCGGCGACGCGCGCGCCACGCATGCGGTCGACGTCTACGGCTGCGGGGGCGATCCGCGCACCGGGCCCGAACACACGTACGCCATGGTCGCCCAGTGGCCGCTGCGGGTCACCGCGCGCCTGACGAGCGATGTCGAACTGGCGCTGTTCGCCGTGCAGGGCGGCGCAACCTGCGAACCTTTTGCCTGTTTCGCCGGTGGGGCCGACGAGATCTCGTTCACGGCCCAGGCGGGCGAGACGTACCACCTCGTCATCGACGGACCCAAAGGCGTCAAGGGCCCCTACGCACTCGAAGTCGCCTGCGCCCAGGGGGAAGACTGCGGCAACGGCCGCGACGACGACGACGACGGCGCCACCGACTGCGTCGACGACGACTGCACCGGCGTGGCCGCCTGCCACGAAACCGACTGCACCGACGGCCGCGACGACGACCACGACCAGAGCGCCGACTGTGCCGACGACGACTGCGCGGCCCATCCGGCCTGCCGCCGCGAGGCCGACTGCGGCAACGAGGTCGACGACGACGGCGACGGCGCCACCGACTGCGCCGACGACGACTGCGCAGCCGCGCCGCCCTGCCTGCCCGAGAGCCAATGCGACGATGGGCTCGACGACGACGGCGACGGTCCGATCGACTGCGCCGACCGCGACTGCCTCGCGTGGCGCGCCTGCGCCGAGTACGCCTGCGCCGACGCGCAGGACGACGACGGCGACGCGGCCACCGACTGCGCCGACCCCGACTGTGCGCCCGCCCCGACCTGCGGCGAGCAGGCCTGCAACGACGGCCAGGACGACGACGGCGACGGCGCCACCGACTGCGCCGATGTCGACTGTTGGGCGGTGGCCGCGTGCAGCGAAGTCGACTGCACCGACGGGCTCGACGACGACGGCGACGGCGCCACCGACTGCGCCGATGTCGACTGTGCCCGGCGTTCGCCCTGCGACACGCAACTGTGCCAGACGGCTGCGGAACTCACGTGCGGCGGGCCGCCGGTCACTGTGGCGCCCGACGACCCGGAGGTCACGCGCCGCATCCCGGCCTGGCCTGCGCCCTGCACGTTGCCCGACCGCGGCTACGGCGGCAGCGAGATCGGCTTCGACGTCGTGGCCCCCTGCACGGGTGAGGCCACCCTGCGCACCCAGTTGCCGGGCACCCTGCAAGACGACGTCTTCTTGCTGGCGGGCGGGGGCAGCTGCCGCGCCGCCGCGTGCCTGGCCGTGACGCCGGGTGCGCCGGGCACGGCCAGCGCCTCGTTTGCCATGACCCTCGGCGAACGCTACCGGCTCGTCCTCGATGGCCCGGCCGCACCGCTTGGGCCGGTGCGGGCTGTGCTCGACTGCTCGTGCACGCCCGAACGCGAGACGGCCTGCGGCGACGGCTACGACGATGACGGCGACGGGCAGAGCGACTGCGCCGACGCCGACTGCGCCGCCGATCCGCGCTGCGCGCTCGGCTGTCTGCCGAGTACGCCGCTCCGCTGCGGCGCCACCTTCACGGCGCGGCTCAGCGGGCCCGCCGCAACGTCGGCCATCCCGGCCTACCCCGGTTGCGACGGTTTCGGCTTCGGCTACCCGGGGCCCGAGCGCACGTTCCCGTTCCACGCCCCGTGTTCGGGGCCGGTCACGGTCGTGCTCGAAGCGCTCGAACCGGGGCTGCTCATCGACACGTACGTGCTCGCGCCCGCGCCAAACGGCGCCTGCCTCGGCGAACGCTGCCTCGCCGCGGCCTACTCGCACGGCGCAGGTGCGGCCTTCACCGTCTTTCCGGCGCAGCAGAACACGCTCTACTACGTGGTGGCCGACCGCTACCTGGGGGGCAACGGGTCGTTCGCGCTGCGGGTCGAGTGCCCCTGCCTCGATCCGCCCGACGAACCGGACGACGACCCCGCGCGTGGCCGATAGGCACCGGCTGCAAGAAGGCATGCCGGGGACCGCGGCCGACGCGCCGGAATCGTTGCGCAACCGGCGCCCGGCGCCCTACCGAATGCCGAAGTCGGCCGTCCAGTATTCGCCGTAGTCGCTGCCCGGCAGGTTGTAGTAGCCGATGCCCACTTCGTTGGCGTCGGGGTCCATGATGGCGTCGCAGTGGCCGGTCTCGGATTCCATCCAGGCAAGCACGACGTCGGCCGGCGTGGGGTAGCCGGCGGCGATGTTCTCGGAGCGGGCGAACGCGTCGTAGCCGGCGTCGTGCATCCGTTCCGAGAAGTCGCGGCCGTCGCTGCCCGTGTGGTCGAAGAAGTCGTTCTCGGCCATGTCGACCGAATGGCAGCGGGCAGCCTGGCGGGCCGCGTCGTCCATGGCAAGCGGGCCGGCGGGACGGTACACCGTGCGTTGGCCGTGGGTAACGCAGGTGGCCCCCGCCGCGCGGTACTGGTTCATCTCGACGACCGCCTCGTCTTCGTAAGCGATCCAGTCGGCGCCCCAGGTGGTGCCGCTCGCGCAACTCGGCCCGCAGTCGTCGTCGGCGGCCGATGTGCAGCCGGCCGGGCAGCAGCCGTCGCCGGAGCGGCACGAGGCAACGGCATCGTGCGTGCAGCGCACGTTGCACATCGTGGCCGCGCCGATGAGCCGGTCGATCGTGCAGGCGTCGCCGTCGTCGGCGCACGTCGTCGGGCACGTCTCGGGCGGGTCGCAGGTTTCGGCGCCTTCGCGCTCGCCGTTGCCGCACTCGGCGCCGCAATCGCTGTCGTTCTGCGCGTCGCAGGGCCCGGGACAGCAGCCGTCGCCCGCGATGCAGTCGGTGACGGCGAGCTCACGGCAGAACACGTTGCAGGCATCGGGGGCCCCTACGAGTTCGAGGCGCGCGCAAGGGTCGTCAGCGGGACAGGCCACCGGGCAGCTGCTGGGCGGGTCGCAGGTCTCTCCGGGCTCGACGACCCCGTTGCCGCAGGCGGTGGCGACGCACTGGCCGAGGGCGTTGTCGCAGCCCGTATTCGCCGGACACACGCCACAAAGCCCGTTGCACCCGTTATCGCCGCATTCGCGGCCACCGCACTGGGGCACACAGGGCCCGCCCGTGTCGCCGCCACCGGCCGTGTCTGCGCCGTCACCGGCGGCGGGGTCGGCGTCGGAACAGGCCCATGCCCCGAACGCGATGCCCACGGCCACCATCCCCATCGCGATACCCGAGCCTCGCCTCATGAATGACCTCCCGCACCGTCCTAGCGCCTCGCGCCCGCGCGCGTTCGAGTGAGTCTCCCCGTTCCCGGCCCCGAAGTCCACTGGGTTGCGCGCCCAGAATCCGCTGCCGCGCCGCCGTCGGCGCAGGTGGCGGCAGGGTCGCGCGTAAGGAGGTCCCTTGACTTGCCCCGCGTCGGCTCAGCGCTCCGGCGAGCACGCCGCCGGCGCCGCCGACGCCGCGATCGACCGCGGATCTGCTCGCGAAACCCCGCGTTTGGGGCAGAGCACGCCACGCGGAGGCGCCGCCAAGCCGGAACGCGCAGGGGCTTGCATCGCAGGCTCAGGACCGCTACGACCCACGTTGGCGGGCCATTCCAGCAGGCCACGCGGGAGGACAACGGCATGCGAATAGGGTGGTCGGTTCTCGTTTGGGGGGTTGCAGCACTCTTCACGGCGGCGGGTTGTCAAGGCGCCGCAACGCCCGGCGCCGACGCCGGAGAAGCCCAGGACGCGCTAGGTCAGCCCGACGTGTCAACGCTTCCCGACGCGGCCGCCGATGCCCGCGGCGACGCCGATGCCGCCGGACCGGGGGTCCCCGACGGCTCGGCAGAAACCGATGGCGCCGGCGACGAAGATACCGAGGCGGGAGGCGGCGACACGGCCCCGCGCGATGTGCCCGCCGAAACGAGTGCCGACGTGGCGCCGGCTGACGCCCGCGCCGACGCCCCGCCCGATGCCCGCGCCGACGTCTTCGCCGACACCCCGCCCGAGGCCGGGGCCGACACCGCCGTCCCGGAGGATCTCTCCGTGCCCGACGCCGACGCCGACCTGCTGCCGGACGCCCTTTGGAGCGACGGCACGGGAGATGTGGGCCCCGATGCCGGTCCGCCCGACGACGCGGGGCCGCCGGACGGGGGCTCCCCGGCCGATGCGAACGGCGCCGACGCCGAGGCCGCCGACCTCGCGGCGCCCGACGCCGGCCCCGGCGACGGCGAGAACCCCGATGCCGGCCCGCCCTTCACGGGTCCGCGCAGCGTGGCGGGACGCGCCTACTTCTTCGATGCCACGGGCATTGGTCAGATCGAAGAGATTGTGGGGGTCGAGGGTGCCGAGGTGTTCATCCTCGAGCACCCCGAGCGACGCATGCCGCTCGGCCCGAACGGCGAATTCCGCTTCGCCGACCTCCCCGATCCGTGCCAGGTGACGCTCGGGCTCGTCCACCCGGACTATTTCCCCGTGTTGACCGCCACGCTCAGCGTGGCCGGGTCGGACATCGAAAACGTCTATTTCCAGGTCGTTACGAACCGCATCGTCGAGTTCCTGGGCCTGCTGCTCGGCATGGACCCGCGCGACCCGCGGTTCTGCCACATGACGACCACCGTCGCGGCCATCAGCGACTGGCAGGACAGTGTCTACGCCCCCGGCGAGCCCGGCGTCACGGTCACCATCGAGCCGCCGGTGCCCGAGGGCCACGGCCCCATCTACTTCAACCCCTCGGTCATCCCCGACCGCTCGCTCGCCGCCACGTCGAGCGACGGCGGGGTGCTGGCCATGACGGCCGAACCCGGCGTCTACACGTGGCAGGCGCAAAAGGAGGGGCTCGTGTTCAACACGCTGACCCTGACCTGCGTCGGAGGGTATCTCACGAACGCCGCCCCGCCCTGGGGCCTGCAAGCCGCCCTGCCCCCCACGGCGGCGGCCCGTTGAGCGTGCGCCGAGGCGCGACACCGCGGCGCGCGGCGGCTAACCGCTGAGATGCTCGACGAGTACCTTGACGCCGATGGCGATGAGGACGAGGCCGCCCAGCGCTTCCATGCGCCGCCCGAAACGGCCGCCCAGCCGGCTGCCGATGGCCATGCCGAGCCACGTCAGCAAGCCTGCAACCCCCCCGATGACGAGCGCCGGCACGAAGATGTCGACCCGCAGCGCCGCCAGACTGAGGCCGACGGCCAGAGCGTCGATGCTCGTCGCGAGCGAGAGGACGAAGAGCGACAGGCCGCGCGTCGGGTCGGCCCGGGACACCTCGGCGGTCGCCGGTCGAAGGGCCGCGAGCAGCGCCTTGCCCCCGACGAAGAGCAACAGGCCGAAGGCGAGCCAGTGGTCCCACGCGCGGATGTACCGCTCGACGGAGAGCCCAGCCAGCCAGCCAACGAGGGGCATGAGCGCCTGGAACAGGCCGAAATGGAAGGACAAACGGAATACCTGGCGGCGCGTCAGCGGACGCAGCGTGACGCTGCACGCAATGGCCGTGGCGAAGGCGTCCATGGCGAGCGCAAACGCGATGCCGAGAACGGTTAGCGGATGCATGCGGGTCGAATCCCGGGGCGGGTCGCGCCCTGCCCGCTCTCGCGTTCCCCGACGGTGCGCCGCGAGCGGCGGCGCCGCGACCGAGAGGCACGGCCCCGACGCGAGAAGGGCGGTCGCAGAATGACAGCTGTGGCCGAGACGTGCAACGGGCCGGTGGTCACGGTCGGCCAACGGTCCAACGCCCGATCGAGCGGCCGGACCGCCCCGGCGCCATCGGGAGCTCGGCCGCCCGCGTGGCCCTCGCCCGACAATCGGAGTTGCGTCGCGCGTCAGAAAGCGGCAAGCTTACGGCTTGGACGCGCGGCGCGGCGACTCCAGCGGCGCGCCTCAGCGCCACGCGCCGGTTGGCCGTCTCGGTCCTATCGCTTCCCGCGGTCGCACGGCCGCGCAGACCCGTTGTGGAGTGTGCGCATGAAGCCCTTCGCCTCTTCGGCCCGCACAGCCGGAGAACCTCGTTTCCACCGCCCGAGTCTCGTGTTCCAGCACCCGACGGGGGCGGCTGCCGGCAAGGCCGGCACCGTCCTGCGGCGCTTCTGCACTGCCGGGATCGGCCTCGGACTGGCCTTGGCCCTGCTCTCGTGCGGCGGCGCGTCGGGTGGCGCGGGCGGCACCCCCGACACGGGCGACGGCCGCGACGCGTGCGGCGATGGCTGCGTCGAATGGATCGGGCCCGGCCCCGACCTCGTCGCGGGCGATCAGGGCCAGGACGCCGACCTCGGGCGCCAGGGCGACGGGGCGGTGCAGCCGGGCGAGCCCGGTTGGGCCTGCGTCGACAACTCGGAGTGCCTCTCGGGCTGGTGCGTGCCCTGGGACGAGGGCAACGTCTGCACCCGCACGTGCCTCGACTCGTGCGACAACGGCTGGGAATGTCGCGCCGTCGCGGGCACCTACCCCGACGTTACCTTCGTGTGCGTGCCCGCGTTCAGTCACCTCTGCCAGAGCTGCGTTGTCGACCGGCAATGCGGCGGCGGCTTCTGCTTGAGCCAGACCGACGGCAAGGCCTGTGCCCGGCCGTGCGGCCCCGGCCTGCCCTGTCCGTCGGGCTTCAACTGCGAACAGCGCGCCAGCGAAGAAGATCCGCTGCGCGTCGGCGGCCAGTGCGTGCCCGTCACGGGGCTGTGCAGCTGCAGTCTGCTGAACGACGGCGAAGAGAAAACCTGCGTCGTCGAAAACGAATTCGGGCAGTGCTGGGGCACCTACGTGTGCGATGGCGCCACCGGCTGGGGTCCCTGCTCCGGCGGCGCCCCCACCGAAGAACGCTGCGACGGGCTCGACAACGACTGCAACGGGGTGGCCGACGACAACCCGCCGCCGCCGGCCGAGCCGTGCGCCATCACGAACGAATTCGGCACCTGCAACGGGGTCTACGTGTGCCTCGGCACCGCCGGCTGGGACTGCACGGCGGCCGAGCCGGGCGAAGAAGTCTGCGACTACTTCGACAACGACTGCGACGGCGAGATCGACGAGGGGTTCCGCGAGGCGTTCTCCGACCGCTACGCCACGCTCACGAACTGCGGCGTGTGCGGCAACGACTGCACCGACCTCTTCCCGCACGCCACCCCCAAGTGCGACGACGAAGGGGCCGAACCGCGCTGCGCCGTCGATTTCTGCGAGGACAACTACTTCCAGGCCAGCGAGTTCGCGTGCCTGCCCATCATCAGCAGCCTGTGCCTTGCGTGCAACAGCGACGAAAACTGCGCGGTGCCGGGCGACCTGTGCCTCGACATCGGCGGAGGCCGGTTCTGCGGGCGCGATTGCGGCGAGGGCTCCATCCACGGCGCCGAGTGCCCGGATGGCTACGTCTGCACCGAGGCGCGGCCCGACGCGTTCCAGTGCATGCCGGCCGGCGACTCCTGCGCCTGCCTGCCCGAAACCGACGGCCATCAGCGCACCTGCCTGCGCAGCAACGAGTTCGGCACGTGCTACGGCGACGAAACGTGTGAGGTGCCTACCGGTTGGGTCAACTGCAACGCCCGCACGCCAGCCGCCGAGGTTTGCGACGACGTCGACAATGACTGCAACGGCTACGCCGACGACCTGTCCGAGCGCGGCAATGCCTGCACCATCGAAAACACCGCCGGAGCCTGCCCGGGGCTGCTCGACTGCGTCGCGGGCGAGGCCGGACTCGTGTGCGTCGGCCAGACGCCGGGTCCCGAGACGTGCAACTACGTCGACGACGACTGCAACGGCGAAACCGACGAGGGGTTCGACAACCTCTACGACTCCTGTTCGGCGGGCATCGGCCAGTGCACGCGCTACGGCTTCATCGAATGCACCGGCGATGGCAGCGGCACGCGCTGCAACGCCCAGGCCGGCCTCGCGGCGTCCGAGATCTGCGACAACCGCGACAACGACTGCGACAGCCAAACCGACGAAACGTGGCCGCTCAAGGGCGAGGTGTGCACCGTCGGGCAGGGGGTCTGCACGCGCAACGGGGTCTGGGTCTGCGCCGAGGGCGGGGGCGACATCCGCTGCTCCGTCACTCCCGGGGCCCCCGACCTCGGAGGCGAGGTCTGCGACTCGCAAGACAACGACTGCGACGGGCTCACCGACGAAACGTGGCTCCACAACGGCAAGTACGACGCCGACACCGCTTGCGGCAACTGCCAGACCGACTGCACGACCGTCTTCGCGCGCGACCACGCATATGGCGTCTGCGACGCTGCCGGGGTGCCGGCGTGCGAGATGGTGTGCTGTCGGAGCGGCGACGCGAACCCGCGCTGCGCGGGGGGCGGCAACTACTACGACCTCAACGGCGTGCCCAACGACGGGTGTGAGTTTCTGCTCGATCCGAACGCCGTGTACGTGAGCATTTCCGACCCGCTCTCCGACGACGGCGCCACGTGCGGCCTCGGGCCCGTGGGCACGAACGTGCCCGAGAACTACCGCCCCTGCCGCACCATCGCGCGCGGCCTGGCCCGGGCGGTCAGCCTCGGCCGAGCGCGCATCTACGTGGCAGCCGGCGCCTACATCGAGAGCGTCACGCTGGTCGACGGCAAGAGTCTGTACGGGGGCTACAACGCGACGAACTGGGGCCGCAGCGCCGCGGCCAACCTCACGGCCATCTTCGGCAACACCACCACCGGCCACCGCAAGACCATCATCGCCAACGGCATCCGCAACGCGGAGACGACCCTCGACGGTTTCGTCATCTACGGCGAGAACGCCACGACGAGCGCGCTCAACGCCTACGCCGTCTACGTGCGCGACTGCGACTCCGCACTGCGCATCACCAACAACGTGGTGTGGGCCGGCAGCGGCGGGCCCGGCGTCAACGGCAGCCCGGGAACCGACGGCGCCAACGGGCCTTCCGGGGCGAGCGGGCTCGACGCCTACGAACCCACGGGCACCTATGGCTGCTACGAAGCCTGCATCAACCACGGCGTCGAAAACTCCGGCGGGCTCGGCGGGCAGCGCACCTGCGGCACGCTCAGCGTCAACGGCGGCAACGGCGGACGGGCCGACTGCCCCGACTTCAACCAAAACGTCAACCAATGCACCACCTGCGACTCCACGTCGGTGCAGACCGTCACCACGAGCGGTCTCCAGGGCGCCAACAGCGGCGGTGCCGGGGGCCTCGGCGGATGCGACAGCCAGTTCCATCGTGATTGCCGCGGCAGCTGCATCTGCTACAACGCGAGTTGCCCGCAGCAACGCTATGCCTCCCCCGGCGAAAACGGCGCCGCCGGCGTCCACGGCCTGGCCGGCGCGGCGTGCGCCGCCTCGGCGGCCAACGGCAGCGTCGTGAACGACGAATGGGTCGGCACGGCGGGCGGCGGCGGCGGCGACGGCAGCGCCGGTCGCGGCGGCGGTGGCGGCGGGGCCGGCGGTGGCGTCGAAACGCGCGACGCGAGCAGTTGCGACAACGACGGCGGCTCCGACGTCGGCGGTTCGGGCGGCGGTGGCGGGGCCGGCGGTTGCTCCGGCACCGGCGGCAGCGCGGGCACGGCCGGCGGCGGCTCGTTTGCGCTCTTCGTGCGCTTCCGCACGGCGCCCGGCGCCGACATCCCGGTCATCCAAGGCAACGAATTCCACCGCGCCTACGGCGGCAACGGCGGCAACGGCGGCAACGGCGGCAGCGGCGGCGCCGGCGGCAACGGCGGCAACGGCGGCCAGGGTGGGGTCGGCGGCAGTTCGTTCTACTGCGCGGGGCCTGGGGCGAACGGCGGCGCCGGCGGCGACGGCGGGCACGGCGGTGGCGGGGGCGGTGCCTGTGGCGGCGTCTCCTTCGGCATCTACGCCTCGGGACAAGGCGCGACCAACCTGGGCCCCTGGCGCAGCCCCAACAATACGTTTGCGACCGGCGGCGGCGGTGGCTCGGGCGGCCAGGGTGGCGGTACCGGCAACGGGGGCAACCCCGGCGGCACCGGCGCCAGCGGCGGTACGGGCGCCACGAACTTCTAGCCTGCGCTCCCCAACCGCTTCCGCCGCGACAGCACGATGTGCGCAGACCGCTGGCGACCTCGACACGAGTTCGGCAGCCGGCCGCGCCTGGAAAAGCAGGACCGCATGGGAAGTCCGCTGACGTGTTCTCGACCGTTTGCGCCCCAGGGTTGTGGCTTCGATGTCCCCACCAGGTGGCGCCGGGCCGCCCTGGCGACGGGCTTGTCCGCGCTGCTGCTCGGTCTGGGCGCATGCGGCTCCGGTGGCACGCACATCGGAGCCGAACCCACCGACGGGGCGGGCCAGGACGCCCTGCTGCCCGATTGGCTACGGGGCGACGGCGCCGGTTTCCTCGACGGCCTGCTTGCACCCGACGCAACCGATTCGTTCGGCGACAGCGTATTGCCGGGCAGCGACGTTGCGCCCGGGAGTTTTGGGGCGGCCTGCGTCGACAACGGCGACTGTGCCTCCGGCTGGTGCGTGCCCTGGGACGAGGGCAACGTCTGCACCCGCACGTGCGTCGAAGACTGCCCGACCGGCTGGCAGTGTCGGGCCGTGACCAACACGTGGCCTGACGCCACGTTCGTGTGTTTCCCCGACCAGAGCCATCTCTGCGAGCCGTGCTCTCAGGACCGCCAATGCGGCAACGGCTACTGCCTCGAAGTGACCGACGGCTTCGGCTGCGGCCGGGCCTGCCGCGACGACAGCGAATGCCCGGCCGACTACCGTTGCGAGCCGCGCACGAGCCGCGAGGACGCGCTGCGTCAGGGCAGCCAATGCGTGCCGCGCAGCGGCCGCTGCGACTGTCTGCTGCGCAATGACAACGAGGAACGCCCCTGTTCCCGCGAGAACGCATACGGTCGCTGCTGGGGCATCGAAATCTGTGAGGCCCTCAAAGGCTGGACCGACTGCTCGGCCGGCGAGGCGGCCCCCGAAGCCTGCGACGGCCGCGACAACGACTGCAACGGGCTTGCCGACGACCAACTCGTGCCCCCCGAGCCCGATGGCTGTCGCAACGAAAACGAGGCCGGCGTGTGCACCGGCAGCTGGCTGTGCCAGGGCACCGAGGGCTGGCTCTGCACGGCGGGCGTGCCGGCTCCTGACGATTGCGACTACCGCGACAACGATTGCGACGGGTTCACCGACGAGGACTTCCGCGACCCCGAGACCGGTGTGTACAACGCGCTACACCACTGCGGCGTCTGCGGCTACTCGTGTGAGGGCGCCCTGCCCCACGCCACGGCGCGCTGCGCGGCCGAATCCGAGGGCGCCACGGCCTGTGCCGTCGAGCGCTGCGAGACCGGCTACTACCTGGCCGGCCCCACGGCCTGCTTGCCGCTCGCCGATGCCACCTGCCAGCCGTGCCGGGCCGACGAAGACTGCCTCGTGCCCGGCAACCGCTGCCTGGAGATCGACGACGGCCACTACTGCGCGCGCGATTGCAGCGCCGACAACCTGTACGGCACACCGCCCGACTGGTGCCCCGAAGGCTACCAGTGCACCGATCTCGGCCCCGGTCCGCAGTGCGTGCCGCAGACGGGCGCGTGCACGTGCCGCCGGCCCGAAGACGAGGGCAGCCGCCGCCCCTGCGCCCGCAGTGGTCCGGCCGGCACCTGCACGGGGTTGCAGGTGTGCCAGGCCGACCTGGGCTGGTCGGCCTGCGATGCGCGCGAGCCCGACAGCGAAATCTGCGACGGGGTCGACAACGACTGCGACGGGCCGTTCGACGAGGACATCGCGCCGCCTGCCAACCCCTGTCAGGTGGCCAATGATTTTGGTACCTGCCGCGCCGATTGGCGCTGCGAGGGGCCGGCGGGCTGGCTCTGCCCCGCGGCCACTCCGGGCCCTGAAGCGTGCGACTTCGCCGACAACGACTGCGACGGACAGACCGACGAAGACTTCCGCGACGGGGCCACGGGGCTCTACGCCGACTACGCGCACTGCGGCGTCTGCAACAACTCGTGCGAAAACGCGATTCCGTTTGCCACCGAGACGGCCTGCGAAGTCTTGGGCGACGCGGCGGTGTGCGTGGCGCTCGCGTGCGAGCCCGACTACTACATTCCGCCGGGCATGAACCGCGTGTGCCTGCCCATCGCGGGGGCCTCCGACTGCTCACCCTGCGCGTCCGACGAACACTGCGACACGCTGCCGGGCGGGCTCTGCGACGAGGTCGACGGGGCGCGTTTCTGCACGCGCTCGTGTCTCAACGACGACGACTGTCCGCTGGCCTACACGTGCCCGAGCGGACGCTGCCTGCCCCAGTCGCTGTCTTGTCGCTGTCTGCCGCCGAACGCGGGCGACCTGCGCGTCTGCTTTGCCACGAACGAACATGGCACGTGCACCGGCACGCAGACGTGCAACCCCAACGACTCCCCGGGCTGGTCCGACTGCAACGCGGCGGTGCCCACGGCCGAACTCTGCAACGGCGTCGACGACAACTGCAACCTGCTTTCCGACGAAGGGGTAGCCCACGACCCGCCCGACTGCGCGGTCACGAACCCCTGGGGGCAGTGCGGCGGTCGCTGGCTCTGTCAGGGCGGGGCCGGTTGGGTTTGCACGGCCGCAACCCCCGCCGCCGAAGCCTGCGACTACATCGACAACGACTGCGACGGGGCCACCGACGAGACATTCGCCGACCTCTACGACCCCTGCACGGCCGGCACGGGCCAGTGTCAACGTTTCGGCTTCTACGAATGCACGCCGGGCGGCACGGGCACCGCCTGCAACGCCGTGGCGGGTCCGGCCGCCACCGAGGCCTGCGATGGCCTCGACAACGACTGCGACACCCTGACCGACGAGACGTGGCCCAACCTCGGCCAGGTGTGCACCGTCGGCGCGGGCGTCTGTCTGCGCACCGGGGTCTGGGCCTGCGCCCCGGGCGGCCAGGGCGTACGCTGCACGGCCACGGCCGGCACGCCCGACCCCGCGGGCGAAACGTGCGACGGCCTCGACAACGACTGCGACACCTCCACCGACGAGGGGGTTGCCGCCCCGCGCTGCGACCTCACGCTGGGGGTCTGCGCCGGAGCCGTCAAGCGCTGCGGCGGGCCGCTCGGTTGGCTGCCCTGCACCACCGCCGAATACGGCGCGCAGTACGAGCCCACCGAGATCTCGTGCGACGGACGCGACAACGATTGCGACGGGGCCATCGACGAATCGCTCACCCCACCCGCCTGCGCCCTGCAGAGCGGGGTCTGCGCGGGCTCCCGCAAGACCTGCGGCGGCAGCGCCGGCTGGCAGAACTGCACGGCCGCCACCTACACGGCGCACAACCCCGACTACGAGTTCGTCGAGACGAGTTGCGACGTCCTCGACAACGATTGCGACGGCCAGACCGACGAGGGGTGGCAGCACGGTGGCGTCTACGACGGCGACTACGCCTGCGGCAATTGCTTCACCGACTGCGCGGTCATCTACGATCGGCCCAATGCCTACGGCCGATGCGACACGACGAGCGCCGCGCCCACCTGTGTCATGACCTGCTGCACCGACGACTCCACCCACGCGTCGTGCACCGAGCCGCTCGACTACTTCGACCTCAACGCCGTGCCGGCCGACGGCTGCGAGTTTCCCCTCGACCCCGACACCGTGTACGTTTCGGTGAGCGATCCGCACGCCAACGATCTCGCCGGCTGCGGCATCGGCCCGTGGCCCACCGACCCGCAGGGCCGGCACTGGCCCTGCCGCAGCATCGCGGCGGGGCTCACGGCGGCGGCCAGCCTCAACCGCTCGCGCATCCTCGTCGCGGCGGGTGCCTATCGTGAGACCGTGCGGCTCGTCGCCGGCCGCCGCCTCTACGGCGGCTACCACCCGACGACTTGGGTGCGCGACGCCGCCGCCAACCTCACGGCGCTGTTCGGCAACACCATGACCGGCCATCGCAAGACGGTCATTGCCGACAACCTCACAACGGGCTCGACCGTGCTCGACGGCTTCACGATCTACGGCGAAAACGCCTCCACCGGCGGGCTCAACGCCTACGCCGTGTACGTCGCGCGCAGCAACGACACGTTGCAGATCGTGAACAACGTCATCTGGTCCGGCAACGGAGCACCGGGCGGCGAAGGCAGCTCGGGAGCGAACGGCGACAACGGCCCCGATGGCGCCGGCGGGCAAAACGCCTACGAGCCGGCCGCCGGCTACGATTGCTACGCCGATTGCGTCGGCCACGGCGCCGAACGGCCGGGCGGCGGAGGCGGGCAGCGCGTGTGCGGCGCCACCAACGTCAGCGGCGGCTCGGGCGGGCTCGCCGACTGCCCCGACTTCCACGAAACCATCGACCAGTGCGACGACTGCGCCGACGAGTCCCTCCAGACCGTCACCACGTCCGGGCTCAACGCCCCGAACGGCGGTGGCGCGGGCGGGCTTGGCGGCTGCGACTCGCAGGCCGATCGGCACTGTCGCGATCTCTGCATCTGCTACAACCCGTCCTGCCCGCAGCAACGCTACGCCAGCCCCGGGTCGAACGGCGGCGACGGCGTGAACGGGGCGGGCGGCGTCGGCTGCGCCGCCACGTTCGCGGGTGGCACGGTGCTGAGCCACGAGTGGGCCGGGCTGCCCGGCGAGTCGGGGGGCAACGGCGCGCACGGGCGCGGCGGCGGCGGCGGCGGGGCGGGCGGCGGCGTCGAGACGCACAACCACTCCAACTGCTCGAACGACGGCGGTTCCGACATCGGCGGTTCCGGTGGCGGCGGGGGGGCCGGCGGCTGCGCGGGCACGGGCGGCGGCGGCGGCGCCTCGGGTGGCGGTTCGTTCGCGCTATTCGTGTCGTTTGCGACCCCGCCCGGCACGCGCATTCCGGTGCTGAACGGCAACGTGCTGCACCGCGGCTTCGGCGGCACCGGCGGCTCCGGCGGCCCGGGCGGCTCCGGTGGCGGTGGCGGCTCGGGCGGTGCCGGCGGCCAGGGCGGCGTCGGCGGCACGAGCTACTACTGCGCCGGCCCCGGCGCCAAAGGTGGCGAGGGCGGCGACGGCGGCCACGGCGGGGGCGGCGGCGGGGCCTGCGGCGGCGTCTCGTACGGCATCTACGCCTACGGTCAGGGGTCCGCCAACCTCAACGCCTGGCGCGCCCCCAACAACACGTTCGCGGCGGGAGGGGCCGCCGGAGTTGGCGGGCGCGGCGGCGGCTCCGGCAACGGCGGCCAGCAGGGCCAGGTCGGGGCCACGGGGGCTGCCGGCGACACCAACTTCTGACCGATCGCGCGTACCCAGGGCCATGACACCCGCCATCGATCTGCCGGCCATCGAGGCCCTGCTCGCCCGCCTGCACCTGCCCGACCCCACTCGGCTGGGCGCCCGCGAACGGAAGAAATCCTCCGAAATCCACGCATTGCTGCCCCACTTGGCCAGGTTGCTCGGCGATGCGCCGCGCGGCCGGCCCCTCTGCGTCGTCGACGCCGGCTCGGGCCGGGGCCACGTGGCTGCGGCGCTCGCGGCCCTGCTGCTGCCGGCCTGCGGGCTTCACGGCACGGTACACGCCTGCGAGTGGGATGCCCTGCGCGCCGGCCGCGCCGCGACCCGGCTGCACGCGTGCGCGATTGCGGGCGTGCAGGTCACGGCCGGGCCCATCGCCACCTTCGCGCCGCCGGCTCCGCCCGACCTCCTCGTGGCGCTGCACGCCTGCGGCCCGGCCTCCGACGATGTCGTGGCCCTGGCCATCCGCTCCGAGGCCCGGCGGCTCGCCCTCGTACCCTGCTGCCACCGCCGCGCACCCGCGCTCGCCGAACAGCTGCGCCTGCCGATTGCAGGCGAGGCCGCGGCCCGCCTCACGGCGGGCGTGCAGGATGCGCTGCGGGTGCTGCGACTCGAAGCGGCAGGCTACCGGGTCGAGAGCACCCCCCTCGGCCCGAGCGCGCACACCGGCCGCGACCTGCTGCTGCTCGCGCGCCTGGGCGGCGGCCGCGCCCGGGCGCGAAGGGCCGCGGCGGCGCTTGCCGCCTGGCCGGCGGGAGCCCCGGGAGCAGCCGGGACGAACCGCGGTTGACCGCCTCAGGCCCGATGGATGCCGGCGAGCCGGCGGGCGTTTGCATGCGCGGCGAGCGCCTCGGCGATGCCCGTGTCGGCGCCGGTGACCACAACGTGGAACGCGGCCCCGGACGGCACGGTTCCGAGCCACCCGCCTGTACCGAGGATGGCCCGCGCCACGTCGGCGGCGGTGACGCGCGCGCCGAGCGGCCGCCCGACGAGCGCCGCGAACCGCTCGGCGCGGTGCACAT
Source organism: uncultured Myxococcales bacterium (assembly GCA_964422715.1). GTDB lineage: Bacteria > Myxococcota_A > UBA9042 > PWKZ01 > CAYRCM01 > CAYRCM01. Next base: position 23,862 of record CAYRCM010000016.1, read on the forward strand.
GCGCCGCATCGAGCGGCGCGCCCACGCAGCCGCCCCCCACGACCGCCACGACGCAGGCCGCACCGGGGGCGACGACGGGTTCGTGGGGCGCGTGGGCCTTCAGCGGCCGACCGGCCGCGCCGTCGGCCTCGACGACGAGATGGCGCGTCTCGGCCCGTAGCGAGAGGGTTTCGCCGGCCGAGAAGCCGAGGCACTTGCCGCCCACGATGCGGCTTGCGACGGTGACACGGAGCGCGGGGCGCCGACGCAGGTCGGCCACGAGCGGGGCGAAGTCGGCGACGCGCAGGTCGGGGCACTCGGCGGGGGTGGGCGGCCAGATCTTGGTGGTGGTGGCGCAGATGCTGGCCTCGCCGCCGGACGCCCAGCCGGCCGCGAGACGGTACATGAGCGTGGTCTTGCCGCCGGCGCCGATGAGCCACACGTCGCCGTACTCGAGGAGTGCCTTCACGGCCGCGGCCCGCAAAAGCGGTGCAGGATGGCTTCGAGCACGCCGCCGCTGATGGTGCGGGTCTTGTCGGACAGCGTGAAGCAGGCGCGCGCGTCGCCGCGCGGGTCGACATCGCCGAGTTTGAGCCCGGGCGTGGCCCACACCCCGTCACGCAGCAGGCCGCGCAGCACGCCCGCGATGGGGGTGTGCACGGGTTCGGGGCCCACGAAGGCCACGAGTTCGCCGGCCGAGAGCGGGTCGCCGATGGTCCGGATGCCGCGCACGGGCCCGGCGCCCGGGGCGCGCATGACCCGCTCGGCCGCAAAGCCGGAAATGGCCCCGGGAACGCCCGTATCGGGGGCGGCGCTGCCCACCGTGAGGACCCGCCCGAGGTCGTGGCCCCGCTGCGTCTCGACCACCACGTGCGCATCGCGCCCGCACACGGCGCCCGGACCGAGGCTGACGACGAACGGCGCCTGCGTCAGGGCCGTGGCCCCCGGGACTTTGAGCAGCCGCGCGTCGATGAGCACGTCGGGCTGCCAGGCATCGAGCAAGGTGGCCTCCGGGTCCACGAAGACGGCCACGTGGTCGAGCGATTCCGGCAGCGCTGCCCCGAGTTGCCAGCGCCGGCCGCGCACGCCTTCGACGCAGGTCTCGCCCGCCGGGACCGCGCTGCAGAACGCGACGGCCCAACGCACCGCCAGCGGTTCGGCAACCTCGGTCATGGCCACCGTGAATCCGGCGCGAAACAGCCGGTGCGCCGTGCCGCTCGCGTGCTCGCCGGCCCCGCGGATGAGCACTTTCATGAGGCGGCCCTCACGTCGGCGGGGATGTCGAGATCGACGAGCACGCCCGGGTCGGCGACCGCGAGCAGGGCGACGTGGTCCGCGTGTTGCGCGAGCAGCGCGCGCGCCCCCTCGTCGCCGCCGAGCGCGCACAAGGCCGGGATGTAGTGGCCGCCGAACACCACCGGATGGCCGCGTCGGCCCTGGAAGAGCGGTGCCACGATGCCCCGCGGCCCGAGCGGACGCCAGGCGGCCACGAGCGCCGCGAGGGTGGCCGTCGTGACTTCCGGCATGTCGGCGAGGCCAACGACCACCGCGGCCGTGTCGGGCGGCAGCGCCTGGGCCGCGACCCGCAGCGAGCTGCCCATGCCCTCGTCGGCACCGGGGTTCACGAGCGTCCGGACTCTGGGCCAGCGTTCCTGCGGATTCGGCAGCCGGCGCACGAGGAGGATTTCGGCAAGTTCGTCGAGGGCCGTCCAGCGCGCCATCGTGGCCGCGAGCACCGTGGCGCCGCGCCAGGGCAGGCTGAGTTTGTCGCCGCCCATGCGCCGGGAGGCGCCCGCCGCCAGCAGAATGCCCCGGATCACGCGCCCTCCGGCGGCAGTTGGCCGAGGGCGCGCAGGATCTTCTCGGGCGTGAACGGCCAGCTGCGGATCCAGACACCGACGGCGTCGTGGATGGCCGCCGCAATGCAGGGGGCCGCGCCGTTGCACGAGATCTCGGAAACCGATTTGGCGCCCATCGGCCCGAAGGGGTCGTGGGTGTCGATCAGGATGGCCGCGAAGTCGTCGGGCAGGTCGCCCACTTGCGGCACCTTGTAGTCGACGAAGTTCGGGTTGAGGCAACGGCCCTGCGCGTCGAGGCGGAGTTCTTCGTAGAGGCTGTGGCCGATGGACTTGAGCACGCCGCCGTACATCTGGCCGAGCGTCAACTCGGGGTTGATGGGCGTGCCCGCATCTTGCAGCGCGTAGTACTTGCGCAGCCGGACTTTGCCCGTGCGCACGTCGACGGCGACCTCGCAGAAGTGGGCCCCGTAGGGGAACGAGCCCTTGTCGGTGATGAAGTGCGCCGTGGCGATGAGCTGCCCGCGGCCCGTACCGCTCTGCGTGCGGCGCGCGATCTGCTCGTAGCTGACCGCGCCCGAAAGCCCGCGCACCACCCCCGGCCAGGCGAGTTGCAGGTGGTTTTCGGGTTCGGAGAGCATCTCGGCGGCTTCCTTGAGCAGCAACTGCTTCATCTTGAGCGCCGCGTTGAGGGCGGCGCCGCCGGAGAAGTAGGTGCCGGAGGAAGCGTAGGCGCCCACGTCGAACGGCGTGGCGTCGGTGTCGCCCGCCATGACGCCCACGTTCTGCATGGGCACCATGAGGGTTTCGGCGGCGAGTTTGACCGTGACCGTGTCGAGGCCGGTGCCGAGATCGGTGCCGCCGGACAACAGCATGAACGTGCCGTCGCCGAGCATGCAGAGCGCCGCGTTGGCGGAGTCGAGGCCCGGGAGCCCCGAGCCCTGCTGCACGATGACCACCCCCTGGCCGATTCTGACGTCGGGATCGTCGCTCGGCGCCTTCGCGCCCCACTGGATGCGTTTGCGCCCCTGTTCGATGGCGGGTCCAAGCCCGCAGGTGTGCACGAGCTGCGGCGTGCCCTCGCGGCCTTCGCCAAGGCAACGCAGGATTTCCAGCACGACCCCCTCGCGCACCCGGTTCTTCTCGATGAAGTCGAGTGGATCGAGGCCCAACGCCTCGGCCATTTCGGCCGCGGCGAGTTGCACCGCAAACGAGCCCTGCGGCGCCCCGTATCCCTGGTAGGCCCCCGTGGGGGCGATGTTCGAATAGTAGGCGTGGACGTCGAAGCGCACGTTGTCGCACAGAAACAGCGGCAGGGATTTCGAACACGCGTTCATGGGGACGGTGAGGCAGTGCGAGCCGTAGGGGCCCGTGTTGGCTTCGACGGCGAGCTGCATGGCCGTGAGGCGCCCGTCGCGCTTCGCCCCCAGTTTCACCCGCACCCGGATGACGTGACGCGTGCGCGAGGCGATGAACTCCTCGGCGCGGGTGTAGCGGTAGAGGACGTCGCGCCCCGTGACCCAGGTGGCCCAGGCCGCCACTTCTTCAAGCACCATGTCCTGCTTCGCGCCGAAGCCGCCGCCCACGCGCTCTTTGATGACGCGTACGCGGTTTTCGGTGACGCCCAGGATGCGGGCGACGATGCGACGCACGTGGTAGGGCACCTGCGTGGAGGCGTGGAGCACGAGGCGCTCGCCGTCCATGCGGCTGTAGACCACGTGCGGTTCAACCGGGGTGCACTGGACCTGGCTCGACTCGTAGCTGCGTTCGAGGACAACGTCGGCCTCGGCGAAGCCCTTGTCGATGTCGCCAATGCCCCCGTGGACGGAGGCCGCCAGGTTCCGGTGCGGATCGGCGTGGATGGGGAACTGGTAGAGGATGCGGCCTTCGCGCGGGTCGACGCCGCGGTTGTAGGCGTCGAGGTCGGGCGGGGCGCCCACGACGTACTCGACGAACGCGTTGTGCACGATGGGTGCCCCAGGACGTTTGGCCTCGTCGATGCTCAAGACGGGGGGCAGCACCTCGTACTCGACGTCGATGAGTTGCAGCGCGGCCTCGGCGATTTCGGGGGTCTCGGCGACGACCGCGGCCACCCGGTCGCCGACGTGACGCAGCTTCACGTCGAACATGCGCCGGTCGTAGGGAGACGGCTCCGGGAAGCCTTGACCGGCAGGGTTGTACCAGATGTCGGGGCCGTTCTGGTGCGTGAAGACGGCGACCACGCCGGGCAGCGCCTCGGCGCGCGCCGGGTCGATGCGGCGGATGTAGGCGTGCGCGTGCGGGCTGCCCAGCACCTTCAGATGGCAGTGCCCGGGCCGCACGCGGTCTTCGACGAACGCCGCCTCGCCGCGCGCGAGCAGGTAGCCGTCGACCTTGCCGCAGGCCGCGCCGACGTAGCGCAGGCCCTCGCGGAACTTGGGCATCTCGAAGGGCGTGGCCGGGTCGCGCCGCCGCGCCACGGCGAGTTCGACCGCGGCGAAGACCTGCTCGTAGCCGGTGCAACGACAGAACGTGCCCGAAAGCGCGTCGCGCACCTGCTCGCGGGTGGGTTCGGCGACCTTTTCGAGCAGTTCGGCGAGGGCCATCAGCATGGCGCCCGTGCAGTAGCCGCACTGCACGACGCCGGCGTCGACCAACGCGGTTTGCAGGCTCGACAGTTCGCGCGGGCGGGCCAGCCCTTCGACGGTGCGCAGGTCGCGGCCGGCGACCTGCCCCGCGACGAGCAGGCAACTGTTGACGAGGCGGCCGTCGAGGAGCACGGCACAGGCACCGCAGGTGCCTTCGCCGTCGCAGCCGGTGCGGATCGAGAGCAGGCCCGCGCGCCGCAGCACATCGCGAAGATTTTCGCCGGGTTCGGCCTGGAGCACGCGGGGCGAGCCGTTGAGGGTCAGGGAAATGGACATCAGTGGGCTCCCTCGGCCAGCAGCGAACGGCGCACGGCGGCGCGTAGTGCGCGCTCCCCGAGCACGGCGGCGATGTGGCGCTTGTAGGTGGCGCTGCCCCGCACATCGTCGATGGGCCGAACGGCCGCGGCGATGAACGATTCGACCTTTTCGGCGACCGGCAACGGCTGGCCATCGAGGGCCGCTTCGACCTCGTGGAGCCGCACGACGTGCGGCGCCACGCCGCCGATGGCCACGATGGGCGCCTGCACACACTCGCCGGCGAGCGTGAGCGAGGCCGCCGCCGTGATGATGGACACGTCGGAGGCCGTACGGGTTTGATGACCCTGGCCAAACGACCGCGCCGTCGCCGGGATGAAGAGCGCAACGATCAGGCCGGAGGCGCCCGCGAGGAAGTCTTCGACGGGCACTGCGCGGTCGGCGAGCACGACCTGCGCTTCGGCCGCGAGCAGCGTCGGGATGAGGTCGGCGCACGAGCGGTTGGCCCCGAGCTGCCCCCCGACCGTGGCGCGGTTGCGGATGTTGCGGTTGGCCAGCTGCGCTGCGGCCGCCTTCACGAACCGCGGCGTTTCGGGATGTTCGATGAGTTGCTGAAACGTGACGCAGGCGCCGACGCGCAGTCCCTGCGGCGTGCCGGCCATCGTGTCGAGGCCCAGGCCCGCGAGATCGATGAGCGCCGCGGGGCGCGGCGCGTGCCCGGTGTTGACCTCGGTGCCGCCGGCGAGAAAGACGGCTCCGGGGCCGAGCGCGGCCTTCAATTGCAGGGCCTCGGCGACGGTGTGCGGGCGATGGTAGGACGGGACCATGGGGGCTCCTCTAGGCGGCGGATCGTTCGGGCTCGGCCGGGCCGTGCAGGTAAAGGAACACCTTCTCGGGCGTGAGCGGCAGCGCCGGCAGCGGCCGGTCGCGGCGCACGGCGCGCAGCGCTTGGACGAGCGCAAAGTACGCGCCGAGCCCGTGGATGAACGGCGGCTCGCCCACGGCCTTGGCGTTGCCCACGGCGTAGGGATTGGCGGAGTTTTCGAGCAAGGCGATGTCGAGGTGGGCCGGGCCGAACTTGATGTCGGGCAACTTGTAGGCGTTCGTGAGCGAGAGCACCCGGCCGTCGCGGCCGTAGCGCAGTTGTTCGATGGTGGCCCAGCCGATGCCCTGGATGAGCGCGCCCTCGATCTGCCCGCGGTCGATGGTCTCGCTCTGCGAACGGCCGACGTCGTGCACGATGTCGACCGACGCGACGACGTACGTGCCGCGGACGCAGTCGAGCCGCACCTCGGTGAGCGACGTGCCGTACGCGTAGTAGGCGAACGGCCGGCCGCGCTCGGTCGGGACGTCATAGTGCAGGTCGGGCGTCGCGTAGAAGGCGTGGCTCGACAGATCGATGCGCGCCCACTGCGCCGCGGCGACGAGCCGGTTCCAGCCCAGTTCGGTGCGCTCGCCCCGCACATGGACGACGCCGTCGCGAATGCGGACGTCGGCCGCCTGGATGCCCGGACGCTTCAGTTCGTGGACGGCGAACGCGCGCAGCCGCTCGACCAGCGTTTCGCAGGCCCGCAGCGTGGCCATGCCGTTCAAGTCGGCGCCGGTGCTGGCCGAGGTGGGGGACGCGTTCGGGATGCGCGTGGTGTTGGTCGTGTCGACGCGCACCCGTTCAGGGGCGATGCCGAGCGTGCGCGCGGCGATGAGCGCGATTTTGGTGTTGACGCCCTGGCCCATCTCAACGGCCCCGGTGGACACCGAGACGCTACCGTCGACGTAGAGGTTGACGAGCGCGCTCGCCTGGTTCAGCGCCGTCTGGGCAAACGAGATGCCGAAGCATACCGGCAGGACGGCAAGGCCGCGCTTGCTGTCGGCGTGGGTGTCGTTGTACGCGGCCACCTCGGCCTGACGGCGGGCGAGATCGACGCGGCGGTCGAGTTCATCGAAACATCGGATAGCATTGGGCTTTTCAAGGATGACGCCGTAGGGCAACGCGTCGCCGTCACGCAGGAGATTGAGGCGCTGGAGGCGGGTCGGGAGGACACCCATGACCTCGGCGACATGGGCGAGCGCGGCCTCGACGACGAACGTGCCCTGCGGCACGCCGAAGCCGCGAAACGCGTTGTTCGGCGGGATGTTCGTGCGACAACTCACCGCGCTCACGCGCAGATTCGGGATGAAGTAGGAACCCGACGTATGCAGCAGTGAACGGCCAAGCACGGCGAGCGAGATGTCGGCGCAGGCCCCGGCGTGCTGGTAGAGCCGGGCCTCGAAGGCCTGGATGCGGCCGTCGGCGGCCACCCCGATCTTGTAGTCGTACTCGTAGGCGTGGCGCTTGCCGCTCGTGGCGATGTCTTCGTTGCGGCCGAGCACGAGTTTGACGGGACGCTTGAGGAGAAAGGCGGCCATGGCCGGTGCGACCACCCACACGGCCGTCGATTCCTTGCCGCCGAACCCGCCGCCGAGGCGCCGGATCTCGAATTCGACCTTGTGCTGCGGGATGCCGAGGACCTCGGCGATGTGGCGATGAAACGTGCCGGGCGACTGGCAACTCGCCACGACCTTGAGGGTGTCGTGTTCGGCCGGCAGCGCGAGCGCCCGCTGCGTTTCGAAGTAGAAGTGTTCCTGCGGGCCGCTCGCGAGCCTGCCTTCGGCCACGTGGGCGGAGCGAGCGAAGGCTGCATCGGGGTCGCCGCAGACGAGCGTGCGTTTCTGCCCGTGGATGAGTCCGCGCGCGGCCGCCTCGCGCGGGGCGAAGACGGCTTCGAGCGGCTCGATGTCGGCTGTGACGAGGCGGGCGGCCCGCAACGCTGCGCGCCGCGACTCGGCGACCACGAGGGCGATGGGCTGGCCGATGTATGCGACCTCGTCGAAGGCCAGCAGCGGCTGATCTTTGAGGACGTGGCCGACCTCGTTCTGGCCGGGTACGTCGCGGTGCGTGTATACGGCGACCACCCCGGGGGCGTGCGCTGCCGCGGAGGTGTCGATGGCTCGGATGCGGCCGCGCGCCACGGGCGAGGTGAACAGCGCGGCGTGCAGGCAGCCGGCGGGGGTCGGAATGTCGTCGACGAACTGCGACGTGCCGCGCACGTGGAGCGTCAAGTCGGTGTTGTTCATGACGCCACCGATCCCGCGAGCGCCGCGAAGTGGGCCACGACGAGTTGGCGCAGCAGCAGGCGTTTGTAGGTGGCCGAGCCGCGCACATCGTCGATGGGGTGCACGGCGGCGGCGACCGCGTCGGCCAGCTCGGCGGCGGTGGCCGGGTCGGCAGGGCGCCCGACGAAGGGCCCCAGGTTGTCGAGCAGCAGCGGCACGGGTGCCACACCGCCGGCCGCGAGCCGAAGCGCGGCGATGCGCCCGTCGGCGGCGAGCGAGAGCCGCAGGGCGCTGTTGACGGCGGCGATGTCGAGCGTGACGCGGTTCGAGACCTTCTCGAAATGGAAGCGCGCCCCCGCCGGCAGGAGCGGAATCGCGATCTCGACGATGAGCTCGCCGGGCGCGAGGTCGACGTCCTTGTAGCCCCGGAAGAAGCGGTCGAGCGGCAGCTCGCGGCGCGTGCCGGCGCGGGTGCAGAGCGTGAGCCGCGCGTCGAGAGCGAGCAGCATGATGCTGACGTCGCCGATGGGCGAGGCGTTGACGAGGTTGCCCGTGAGCGTCGCCCGGTTGCGCAGAATGGTCGACGAGTGCAGCAGCAGGTCGGCGGGCAACGTCGGAAAATGCGCCCGCACGTCGGGCGACAGGCGGAATTCCTCGAGGGTCGTGGCTCCGCCCACGCGCAGGAGATCGCCCTCGCGCCGGATGTAGGCGAGGTCGCGCCGCCGCAAGAGGAAGTCGAGCGGGGCGTCGGCAAGCGGCTCGGGCTGCTGCACGAAGAGATCGGTGGCGCCGGCGACCAGCACGGCCTCGGCCCGCTCGCTCTCCGGCGCCGGCGGCAGCGCCGCGAGGCGGCTCGGCACATCGCTGAACGACGCGGGCAACACCCCGGCCGCAATCAGGGTGGCGACGCGCCGTTCGGGCCTGCGGTCGACCGTGGCGAGCGCGTCGCAGAGCGCGCTGGCCGCCCGCCGGATGGCCGCGTAGCCGGTGCAGCGACACAGGTTGCCATCGAGCGCGTCGATGGCGTCGGCATACGAGAAGTCGGGGCTCGTCAGACAGAAACCGGTGAGCGAGAGCACGATGCCCGGGGTGCAGAAGCCGCACTGGGAGGCGCTGTGGTCGACGATGAGGCGCTGCACGAGCGTGAGCTCGGCAGAACCGAGCCCCTCGACCGTCACGACGTGCGCGCCGTGGACGTCGCCGAGTGGCACGAGACACGAGGCACACGCGCGATAGCCGACCGCGCCGTCGGCCTGGAGGGCGCCGATGAGCACCGTGCACGCGCCGCACTCGCCTTCGCGGCACGCCTCTTTGGTTCCGGGCAGGCCGGCCGTGTCGCGGATGAAATCGAGGAGCAAGATTCCGGGCGGCTCGGGGCTCGCGATTGCGCGTTCGTTGAGAAGGAAACTCAGCATGGGCAACCCCTGGCGTCGGAGCGGTCCGGCAGGAGCGACAAGGGCCCCGGTACAGCGAGACGGGGGTGACGGCAGGACCCCCGCTTGAGGAGCGCCGAGGATGTCACCGGGAGGCTTCGTGCCCGTGCACCTCCCCGGCGAGGAAGTATCCGGTCCGCAGCAACGGGGGTCAAGAGACGCTGCGCCATGGCGCGGCCGGGGAAGGCGGCGCGGGACGCGTGGCAGACGAAAACGGCGGGCCTACTCGCCGATGACGAGCAGTTTGTTGCCGTTGTCGATGGCCGTGAGCCGGCCGTCGCCACGCGCGGCGCGTTCGTCGAGCCAGGCCTGCGGGTCGGCGACCGCTTCGATGCCGCTGCCGGCCAGTTTTTCTGGCGCAAGGCGGCTTGCGAGGTAGAGTTTGACACGGTTTTTCTTCTGGAGCCGCAGCACCCGATACGCCTTCCACATGTAGAGTTCGAAGTTGTCTTCGATATCCCGGAGGCATTCGGCGAGCGGGGTGTTGGCGAGCCGGATGACGTTGTGCCAGAAGAGGCGCAGCGACGCCTCGTCGGTGGCGAGACCGCGCACGGCGTCGGGGAGATCGGGCCGGCCTTCACAGGGCGCCACGATGAGCGCTTCGCCGCCGTCTTGGATGGCGCCGAGCAACGCCATATCGAAGCAGTTCTGGACCCCGTAGAGCGCCTGGCTGGCCGGCGGCCCGCCGGGCGAGATGAGCACGTACCGGGTGGGGCTGATGACGAACTGGGCCTGCTCGTCGGCGTAGCGCACGGCGCGCCGCGTGACTTCGGCCGGATCGCCGGCGCCGACCCAGAAAATGGCGTCCTTGTCGGAGATCATGTCGAGGCCGAATTCGGTGACCGGATGGTCGCGGTGCAGCCGCCCCGCCTCATCGACGAACGCCCCGCGCGTCATGGCACGCAGATCGCGCGCATCTTCGCCCATGGGGTTGACCTGCCGGCGCGGGTCGTGGTGCCACGGGTTGCGCCCCGGGCCCGAGTCGTCGGACAGGGAGCGCTTGTGGTTCAACTCGATGGTGCGGCGGCCCGACACGCCGGGGAGCACCTGCTTGTCGATGACCGAGTAGCCGTTCATGTAGTGGTGCTTGCACTCGTGGCCGAACACCCGCACTTCGCCGCGCAGAAAGGCCTCGTCGACGAGCGCCGGCGTGCCCTTCGGCGTGTGCCCGAGGTCGACGTGGCGGCTCTGCTCGCAATCGTGTCCGTGGAACGCGTAGGGCAGCCCGGCCGCCTGGGCGTACTGGTGCACCCAGCGTTCGATTTTGGGCGTGTACACGGCCGGCGGGTGCGAGCCGGTGGCGCAACAGAAGGTGACGTGGCGCGGCTTGGCCTCGGCCAGTTCTTCGCTGAGCGCTTCGATGATGAGTTCGTGCAGGCCCGCGCGAAACTCGTCGGACACGACCACGGAGACCGTCTTGCCCGCGGCGATCTCGCACAACGGCTTGGAATCGATGGGGTTTCTCAGGGCGCCGCGGATGCGCGCCATGAGTTCGTCGCGCGACTGGCGCTCGGTCGCCCGGGGGCGAATGACGTCGCCCTGCAAGAATTCGTCGTCGATGTTGAGCGTGAGTTTGTCGGCGCCGTATTGGAGCGTGACGGATCGCTTCATCGGGGAGTCTCCTCATAAAGCCCGGCCACCCGGCCGAATCGGGCAGCGAGCCTAGCACGGGGCCGAGCGCCCTTCAACGCGCCGCAACGGTGGATGAAGGCCCACGGACGGTGTGCAGAGCGCAGCCGGGAGCGCTTCCGGCGGCCAGTGGAGGCTTCAGGTGCCGCAAGCACCCGTTCGGGCGCGGCGCGGGCGGACGGGGCAAGCGGGGACGGCCTACAGGTCGAAGTAGAGCTCGTACTCGTAGGGGTGGGGCCGCGCGGCGAGTTCGTTGACCTCGGCGCTGCGCTTGAGCTGCACGAAGGCGTCGATGAGCCCGTCGTTGAACACGCCGCCGACCTTGAGGAAGTCGCGGTCGCCTTCGAGGGCCGTGAGCGCCCGCTCGAAGGTGGTGGGGATGTCTTTGAGTTTGGCCAGTTCGTCGGCCGGCAGGGCGAACACGTTGACGTCGAAAGGCCCGTAGCCGAGGGCCGTGGGGTCGAGGGCGCCCGTGATGCCGGCGGCGCCGGCCATGAGCTGCGCCGCAACGATGAGGTAGGGGTTGGCGGTGGCGTCGGGCATGCGGTATTCGACGCGCGCCTCGCGATCGTTGACGGCGTAGCCCGGAATGCGTAGTGCCGACGAGCGGTTGGACAGCCCGTAGAACAGCTTGACCGGCGCCGCGTGGCCCGGCGCGAAGCGGCGATACGAGTTGGTGGAAGCGTTGCCGATGGCCATGAGCGCCGGCGTGTGTTCGAGCAGCCCGGCGAGGTAGTGCATGGCGAGTTTGGACAGGCCGGCGTAGCCCGCGGCGTCGTAGAAGAGCGAACGCTCGCCCTGCTTCAGGTACTGGTGGTAGTGGGTGCCGCTGCCGGCGTGCCCAAACAACGGTTTGGGCATGAAGGTCGCGAGTTTGCCGAACTGCAACGCCGTATTCTTGACGATGTACTTCATGACGAGCAGCGCGTCGGCCGTGTGCACCGGGGTGTCGAACAGCACCTCGATTTCCATCTGGCCGGGGGCGCCGAGTTCGTGATGGTGGTACTTGACGGCGATGCCGGCTTCTTCGATGCGCGACACGATCTGTTCGCGCAATTCGGTATAGCGATCGAGCGGTTGGTCGATCTGGCCGCATTTGGGCAGACCGATGCGGTAGACGGGTTCGTTCGACTCGCCCCAGCCGACCCCGTGGGCCTCGACCGACCACGAGCTGCCGTCCGGTGTCGTGCGGTAGAAGGCGTCGTCGAAGACGTAGAACTCGAGTTCGGGGCTCATGAGCATGGCCGAGCCCGGCTGCAGCTGCGCGAGGTAGCGTTCGGCCTTCTCGGCGACGAAGCGCGGGTCGCGGTCGTAGCGCGTGCCGTCGTTGTGGTACATGTCGCAGATGAACGACAGCGTGGGCCGCGCGAAGAAGGGGTCGCGAAAGGCCGTGGTGATGTCGGGGACGACCTTCATGTCGCCCGACTCGACCGTGCGAAAGCCCGGATAGGGCGAGAGGCTGATGCCCGTGCCCTCGGCAAAGAAGTGCTCGCGGAGCCGGCTGGCCTCGTAGGTCATGCGGCGCCAACGGCCCTGGAGGTCGACCACTTTCACGTCGACCTGCTCGATGTGCTGTTCGCGAATGTAGGCCAGAACGTCAGCGATGCTCGAAAACATGGGTGAACCTCCCGTGTGTGGGGGCCGACCCGCCGGGGCAGCGGTGCCGCGGCGGTCGCGCCAGCGTTTCCGGGACCCCTGGACCGGCTACGCCTACCACAGCACCGCCTCGGCGACAACCGCGCAATCGGCTCGCGCAGCGTGCGCTTGTTGACGGTCGCGGCCGGAACCCCTAGCCTCTCCGGCCGGCTGCGGTCCCGGACGGCGTCCGGAGAGCCGCGCCAAGGGGGTCCGAGCGCATGCACTCCATCAGAAACTTCAGCATCATCGCGCACATCGACCACGGCAAGTCGACCCTCGCCGACCGGCTCATCGAGCGCGCAAAACTCGTGGCGCCGCGCGATCTGCGCGAGCAGATGCTCGACACGCTCGACATCGAGCGCGAGCGCGGCATCACCATCAAGAGCCAGACGGTCAGCCTGCCGTACACCGCTCCCGACGGTCGCACGTACACGCTGAACCTCATCGACACCCCCGGGCACGTCGACTTCTCGTACGAGGTCTCGCGCGCGTTGGCCGCCTGCGAGGGCGTCTTGCTGCTCATCGACGCCGCGCAGGGGGTCGAGGCCCAGACGCTCGCCAACCTGTATCTGGCGCTCGAACACAACCTGGTCGTCATCCCGGTCATCAACAAGATCGATCTGCTCGCGGCCGACATCGAGCGCACGCGCAAGCAGATCGAGACCGACCTCGGGCTCGACCCCCACGATGCCGTGCTCGCCTCGGGCAAGGCCGGCCTCGGCATCGACGAGGTCTTGACCGCGATCGTCGAACGGATTCCGCCGCCGCGGGGCAACCCGGCCGAGCCGCTGTCGGCCCTGATCTTCGATGCGCACTACGACGTCTTCCGAGGCACCATGATCCACGCACGCGTCATGGACGGGCGCGTGGTACCGGGCGACATCATTCGCACGATGTCGAACGGGCGCACGTTCAAGGTCGAAGAAGTCGGCGTCTTCAAAATGAAATTCGAGCCGCGGCCCAGCCTCGGCGCGGGCGAGGTGGGCTACGTCCTGGCGGGCATCAAGACGGTGGGCGACACGCGCGTGGGCGACACCGTGACCCTCGACGCCCGGCCCACGAAGGCGCCGCTGCCGGGCTTCAAGTTGGCGAAGCCGGTGGTCTTCTCGTCGCTCTACCCCATCAGCAACGAGGACTACGCGGGGCTCGCCGAGGCGCTCGAAAAGTACGCCCTCAACGACGCCTCGCTCGTGTACGAGAAAGACAGTTCGGCGGCCCTCGGGCAAGGCTTCCGCTGCGGCTTCCTCGGGTTGTTGCACCTCGAAATCGTGCAGGAACGGCTCGAACGCGAGTTCGACCAGGCCCTCGTCATGACCGCGCCGAGCGTGCGCTACCACGTGCGGCTCAAAGACGGCAGCAAGATCGACGTCGACAACCCGGCCTACTACCCCGATCCCATTGACATCGCCGAGGTCGAAGAGCCGTACATCCGCGCGTCCGTGCTCATGCCCGAACGCTACGTCGGCGCCGTCATGAAACTCTGCCTCGAACGGCGAGCCGAAAACACGCGCATGTCCTACCCGTCGCCGGGACGCGTCGAACTCGCGACCGACATGCCGCTCGCCGAGATGCTCTTCGACTTCTACGATCGGCTGAAGAGCGTCACGCAGGGCTACGGCTCCTTCGACTATGAAATCAGCGACTACCGGCCGAGCGACGTGGTCAAGGTCGACATCCTCGTGAACGGCGAGAAGGTCGACGCGCTCTCGCTCATCGTGCACCGCGATCGCGCGCGCCAGCGTGCGCTGCACGCCTGCGAGCGGCTGGCCGAGGAGATTCCGCGCCACCAGTTCAAGATCGCGCTGCAGGGGGCCATCGGCGGCAAGATCATCGCGCGCACGACCATCCAGGCCTACCGCAAGGACGTCACCGCCAAGTGCTACGGCGGCGATATCTCGCGCAAGCGCAAACTCCTCGAAAAGCAGAAGCAGGGCAAGAGGCGCATGAAGATGGTCGGGACCGTGGCCATTCCGCAGCGCGCCTTCGTGGCCGTCCTCAAAACCGACGAGAGCTGATGCGGCCCGCGGCAGCGATGGCCGAGCCGCCCGGCCTGTACGTCCACGTGCCGTTCTGCCGCACGAAGTGTCCGTATTGCGACTTCGCCTCGACGACCGAGCTCGGCCCGCGCGACGCCTACGTGGCCGGCGTACTGGCCGAGGCGCAACGCGCCGCGCGGCACTGGCCGGCCTTCGACAGCCTGTATCTCGGGGGCGGCACGCCGAGCGTGCTCGCCGACGCGCAGCTCGCCCGGCTTCTCGGCGGCTTGCAGACGACGTGCGCGTTCACGGCCGACGTCGAGGTGACCCTCGAAGCCAACCCCGACGACGTGACGCCGGCCCGGCTCGCCACCTGGCGGGCGCTCGGCGTGACGCGACTCAGCCTCGGGGCTCAGTCTTTCCTCGCGGACGAACTGCGCTTTCTGGGCCGGCGGCATGACGCGCGGCAGACGCGGGCCGCCGCGCGCGCGGCGCGCCGCGAAGGGTTTGCGCACGTCGCCCTCGACGTGATGATTGCGCTGCCGCGGGCAACGCCGGCGCGCCTCGAACGCAGCCTGGCCGCCGCACTCGCGCTGCGGCCCGACCACCTGTCGGTGTACCTGCTGACCGTGGCGCCGCGCACCCCGTTTGGCCGCCTCGCGCGGTCCGGGGCCCTCCCCCTGCCCGACGAGGGGCGGGCGGCCGACCTCTTTCTGTTGGCCGACGCGCGGCTCACGACGGCCGGCTTCGAGCACTACGAGGTATCGAACTACGCATGTGGGCCGGGCGCCCGCTCGCGCCACAACCAGAAGTACTGGCATGGCGTGCCGTATCTCGGCCTCGGGCCGGCCGCGCACGCGTTCGATGGCGGGGTCCGGCGCCAGGCGAACGCGCAGAGGCTCGAACGCTACCTCGCGGCCGTGCAGGCCGGCCGCAGCCCGGTCGCCCGGCGCGAGCGCCTGACGCCGGCCGAGCGCCGCTTCGAAGACCTGTTTCTGGGGCTGCGCACGTCGGCGGGCGTGGCCGAGAGCCTTCTCGGCGACGGGCCCGAAGTCCCGGGCCGCATCGCCGAGGCCTGCCGGTCCGGCCTGCTCGTGCGCAGCGGCGCGCGCCTCGTACCCACGACCAAGGGCCTGCTCGTGGCCAACGCGCTGGCCGTCGCCCTCGCGCCCGAGGCCGGTTGACGCGGACTTGCCGCCGGCGTGGCCCGCGGACTATGCTCACCGCACGACCGGGACAGGCCGCGCCTCGGCGCTTGCGCACGCACAGGAGGGCCCATGGACGACAAGATTCGGCTCGGCATCAGCACCTGCCTGCTCGGACAGCCGGTGCGCTACGACGGCGGGCACAAGTTCGACCCCTTCCTCGTCCACACGCTCGGCCAGTACGTGACGTGGGTGCCGGTCTGCCCGGAAGTCGAGTGCGGGCTGCCGACGCCACGGGAAGCCATGCGCCTCGTCGGCGAGCCGGCCGCGCCGCGCCTCGTCACCATCAAGACCCGGCTCGACCACACCGAACGCATGACGCGCTGGGCGGCCGAGCGGCTGCGCGCCCTCGAAGCCGAGGATCTCTGCGGCTACGTGTTCAAGAGCAAATCGCCGTCGAGCGGCATGGAGCGGGTCAAAGTCTACGACGGCAACGGGGTGCCCAAAAACGTGGGCGTGGGCGTCTGGGCGGGCGCCTTCATGACGCATTTCCCGTTGCTGCCGGTCGAGGAAGAGGGCCGGCTCCACGACCCGCGGCTGCGCGACAACTTCGTCGAGCGCATCTTCGCGCTCAAGCGCTTCCGTGACGATGTGGCGGCCACCCCGAGCGTCGAGCGGCTCGTGGCGTTCCACGGCACCCACAAACTGTTGCTGCTGGCGCACAGCCCGGCCCACGCGGCGGCGCTCGGCAAACTGGTCGCGGGCGCCGCGGCCCGGCCGTTGCCGGCCGTGCTCGAGGCGTACCGGACGGGCCTGCTGGCGGGGCTGCGCGTGAAGACGACGCCCGCCAAGCACGCCAACGTGCTGACGCGCATGCTGGGGTTCTTCAAGCGTCAGTTGAGCGCCGACGAGAAGCAGGAACTCCTCGAAACCATTTCGCTCTACCGCAACGAGCAGGTGCCGCTCGTCGTACCGCTGACCCTGTTCAAGCACTATGTGCGCAAATACGCCGAGCCCTACCTCGGCCGCCAGAGCTACCTCAACCCGCATCCCATCGAACTGCAGCTGCGCAACCACGTGTGACCGCCGCAGGGCGCGAGGGGGCTGCCATGCCGTGTTGCCGACAAGCCCGCGGAGCCCCTCCGCTCGACGGGCCACCGCGCTCCGGGCGGTGGCGCTTGGCCTGGGCGCTTGCGACGTGCGCGGGCCTTCTCGGCGCCTCGTGCGGCGCCCACAACCCCTGCCGCGACGCGGTGGCGCGCGACCTCGCGCGGGCGCAGCTCGACCTGCCGGCGGCCACGCGCGGGCCGGTCGACGAACTCGAGGCCGACCCGCGGGTGACGGTGACGGGCGACGCCATCCGCCTCGACGAAGGGCCCGCTCCCTGGTGCCCGGCCGCGGCGGTCCAGCCTCCGACCGCGGCAGGGGCCCCGGCCGACCGGGGTCCATTCTGGAACGACGTCGTGCAACCGCTCGTGGCCGGCGCGCTGCCCGACGGCGCGCTGAGGGAGCCCGGCGGCTACCTCCTCCCGACGCTCGCAGACGCCGCCGAGTCCGCCCGGCACCGGGCGCGCGCCGCTCTCCAGGAGTCGCCGGCGCCCTTCCCTGGCCGCGTCACGGTGTTCGTGGCTGGGTCGCTGCCCTTTTCGCTCGTGAGCCGGGTGCTCTACTCGCTCGGCCAGGCGCAGTTCGAGCACATGGCGCTCGCCGTGCGCAGCCCGGCCGGCGTGCGCACCCTGCCGCTCGCCCTGCCCCGCGCTTGCGCCGCCGCGTCGGCCCCGCACGGGCCGGAGTCGGCGCCAGGGCCGGCCCCTGCGGACGCGCTGCAGACGCTGCTCGCGGGGGCGCCGGCCGGCCCCTGCCTGCGGCCGACGGTGCAACTCACGGCCCGGGAGTTGGCCTGGCGCTTCGACCCCGCGCACACCGGAGCCTGCCTCGTCGTCGAGCTGGCCCCCCCGCCGGACGGCCAGGACGCGCAGCGGGACCGCCTGCGGCGGCTCGGCGCGCCCGACGGCGCACTGCGCGGGATACTCGACGGTGTGCCTGGCGGGCTCGCGCGGGCCCTCGATGGCCTGCCGGGGGTCGCCCCGGCCTCGCGAGTGCCCGGCGCGGCCGCGCCAACTGCGGTGAGCCCCGCCGCTGCGCCGCCGGCCCCGTCCCTGCCGCTCGGCGACGATTGGACGCGCGCGCTGCGTCGTGGCCGGGGCTTCGACCTCGATGATTTCGGCGCGGCGCTCCGCCGGCCGAGCCTCGGCGAACCGCCCCCCTGCCCCACGGCCTCGCTCCTCGTGGCCGACGACGTGCCCTGGCACGACGTCGTCGGCGTCATGGACGCGCTGCGTGCGGCCGGCTACCTCCATGTGTTGCTCGGCGTGGTCCTGTAGCGCACGCCCGTTCCCGAAAAAGTGCGGGACGCGGGCCTCGGTCGGCCCACGGAGCATTCACAGAAGCGACCAAATGGCCTATGGATGGAGATGAGTGCCGCACGTCGTCCACCGTGCGACCCGGGAGACAGGACTCCATGAGGGCACCATTCGCAGACGCGAAAGGGAACGAATCCAGGCTGACCGCGCTCGTCGCGACGGGCCTCTGCGCCCTGCTCGGCTGCGGCGCCGAATCGGCTCCGCCGGCGACGGCGAGCGCGGCGAGCGCCGCGCCGGCCGCGCTCATCGCGGGCACGCCGCGCTCGGCCGATGCCGCCCGCGGGCTCGACCCGGAGCCCGCGTTCACGTTTGCGGGGCCCCAGCCGGGCGCCGCTTTCGGCTGGGCCGTCGCCGGCTCGGGCGACGTCAACGGCGACGGCTTCGCCGACCTCGCGATGGGGGCGCCCTCCGTCGGCTCCGCCGACAGCCCGGGAGGCTTCGTGGCCGTCTACTACGGCGGCCCGGGCGGCCCTTCCCCCACGCCCGACTGGACCGCCGCCGGGCAGCCGTGGGACGTCCTCGGCACGAGCGTGGCGTTTGCAGGCGACGTCAACGGAGATGGCTACGGCGACCTCGTCGTCGGCGCACCCGGTTTCGGCGACACGGCCGGCCCCGAGCGGGGTCGGGCGAGCCTGTTTCTCGGCAGCGCGGCCGGCCTCGCAGCCACGCCGGCGTGGACCCATGAGGGCACGGCCGGCGGCAGCCGGCTCGGCCAGCGCGTCGCCGCGGCCGGCGATGTAAACGGCGACGGCTACGCCGACGTGCTCGTCGCCGTCCCCGGCGACGGCGCGGGCGGGCCCGCCCTGGGCGCCGTACGGCTCTTCTTCGGCGCCCCTGCCGGCCTCGGAGCCACGCCCGCCTGGCAGGCGACCGCGGTCGAGGCCGGCG
Organism: uncultured Myxococcales bacterium; assembly: GCA_964422715.1. GTDB lineage: Bacteria > Myxococcota_A > UBA9042 > PWKZ01 > CAYRCM01 > CAYRCM01. The sequence continues at coordinate 42,744 of CAYRCM010000016.1, forward strand.
ACGGCTTCGGCGCCGCCATCGCCGGGGCCGGCGACGTCGACAGCGACGGCTACGCCGACATCCTGGTCGGCGCCCCGGCCGCTTGCGTCGAGGCCGCCTGCGCAGGCGCGGCCTTCCTCTATCGCGGCGGCCCGGCCGGGCCCGGTGCGTCCCCCGATTGGGCGGCGCACGGGCTCGGCAACGGCGAAACCTTCGGCTTCGCGCTCGCCGCGGCCGGCGACGCGAACGGCGACGGCTACGCCGACGTGCTCGTCGCGGCTCCCATGGCCAGTCACAGCGCCGAGGCCGAAGGCCGCGTCGACCTCTTCCTCGGTTCCCCCGCCGGGCTTTCGGACACGGCGGCCTGGTCCGACCGCTGCGGCGTGCCCTATGCCCAGATCGGTACCGCCGTCGCCGGTATGGGCGACGTCAACGCCGACGGGCTGAGCGACCTCGTCATCGGCGCTCCCTACGCGCCGGTCGAAGTCCTCGGCGCGGGGCTCATCCGCGTCTTCTACGGTGCGCCCGGCGGACCGGCCGCAACGCCCGATGTCGAGATCGGCGACGTGCTCCAATTTCGCGAGTTCGGCTTCGCTCTGGCCCCGGCCGGCGACGTCGACGGCGATGGCTACGCCGATGTGCTCGCCGGCTCCCCGGACGTCTCGCCGGGCCGCACGAACGAGGGTTCCGAGCGCGTCAACGAAGGCCTGGCCTATGTTTTCCGCGGGGCCCCCGAGGGCGTCGGCGCGACGCCGGCCTGGACGGGAAGCCCGGGCCAACCGCTTGCGCGGTTTGGCACGGCGCTCGTGGCCGCCGGCGACATCGAAGGCGACGGCTTCGCCGACGTGCTCGTTGCCGCCCCGTCGTACGACGGCACCGAGTCCGACCAGGGCCGGGCCTACCTCTTCTCGGGTGGCGCCGACGGCCTTCCCGCCGAGCCGGGTTGGACGTTCGACGGCGGCGAGGCGGGCGCCTTTCTCGGCGAAGCGGTCGCCGGGGCCGAAGACATCAACGGCGACGGCTTTGCCGACGTCGTCGTCGGCGCTCCGTACTGCGACGAGGGGGCCCTCGACAGCGGGGCCGTGCTGGTCTTTCTCGGCAGCCGCACGGGCCTGCCCACGAGCCCGAGCCAGGAATCGCACTTCAACATCTCGGGTGCGCGCTTCGGCGCAGCGCTCGCCGGCGTCGGCGACGTGAACGGCGATGGCCACGCCGACGTGCTCGTCGGCGTTCCGGGCTGGAACAGTACGATCGCCGGTGTCGGTGCGGCCTTCCTCTATCTCGGGGTGGTCGGCGGGCTCGAGCCGGCTCCCGGCTGGCACGCCGACGGCACCGAGGCCGACGAAGCGTTCGGCGCGGCACTCGCGGCGGCGGGCGACGTCAACGGCGACGGCTTCGCCGACGTGGTCGTCGCTGCGCCGCTCCACGACGGTCTTGGCGACGACCGGGGCCGTGTCGCCCTCTACCTCGGCGGCGCGGCGGGGCTCGCCGCCACCCCCGCCTGGACGGCCGTGGGCGACCAGGACGGCGCGCGCTTCGGGGCCGCCGTCGGGCGTGCCGGCGACGTCGATGGCGACGGCTTCGGCGACGTGCTCGTCGGGGCCCCCGACTACGCCGGCGCATTCGCGGGCGGCGGGCGCGCCTATCTCTTCCGCGGCACCGCGACGGGTCTCGAAGCCACCCCGGCGTGGCAACTCGACGGCACGCAGGCCGGCGCGGCCCTCGGCTCGGCGGTTGCCGCCGCCGGCGACGCGACCGGCGACGGCATCGACGACCTGCTCGTCTCCGCCCCGGGCATCACGAATGGCCAGTCCGCCGAGGGCCGCATCTTCCTGTTCGCCGGCGGGCCCGCCGGACCGGCCGCCGAGCCCACGTGGCAGGCCGAATCCGACCTCGCCGGCGCACGGCTCGGCGCGGCGCTCGCGGCGGCGGGCGACATCGACGGCGACGGCTTCCCCGACGTGCTCGCCGGTGCCCCGAACGCGTCGGGCGGGCCGCCCTTCCAGGGCCTGGCGTTTGCCTACCTCGGCAACGCCGGCCGCGGGCCCACATTGCAGCCGCTCCAGACCACGGCCGACGGCTCCCGGCCCGTTGCCCCGGGCGGGCTCGTCGACGCGCCCACCGGCATCCGCGTCGGCCTGCTCGCACCGGCCGCCGGCCCCGCCGGGCGCCTGCCCGTGCGCCTCGTCTACGAGTTGAAGCCCCACGGCGTGCCCTTCGACGGCCGTGCCCTTGCCGCGGGCCCCGTCACCGCCGACCCCTGGCCCCAGGGCGGCTATGTGTTCTGGGCGCCGCTCAGCGAGGCGTTTGCCGGCACCGCGTTCCACTGGCGCGCGCGGCTATCCTGGGCCGACGGTAGCGCCTCACCCTGGGTGCGCTTCGACCGCACGGGCCGCGCGCTGCCCGACTTCCGCACGGCCGGCGACGCCGCGCTCGGCACCCCCTGCGCCGGCCCCGACGGCTGCGCCTCGGGCTTCTGCACCGACGGCGTCTGCTGCGAGGCGGCGAGTTGCGCCGACGCGTTCGATTGCACGGCGGACCGCTGCGCCCCCACGGGACACTGCGCCTCCACGCCCTACCCGGCGGGCACGGTCTGCCGTCCCGCCGGTTCGCGCTGCGATCCGGCCGAAACGTGCCGCGGCGTGGTCGAAGACTGCCCCGCCGATGTCGTCTACCCGCACTCGGGCGACGTCAACGACAACGGCACGTTCACCGCGGGCGACGCCCAGCTCGGCTTCACGATCGCACTCGGCGTGGGCAGCTACACCGATCCGCAGTGGTGCGCCGCCGACTGCAACGGCAACGGCGCCGTCACCGCCGGCGACGCGCAGCTCATCTTCGCCTACGTGCTCGGCGCCGGCCCCGCGTGCGTCGATGGGCCCGCCCCCGCCGCCGCGCTCGCGCCCTGACCCCGCGCGCGCCCGCTTCGCCCTGAACCTCGCCCCTGCCAGATCCTCCGCGCGTTTCGTGCGTTTCGTCTCCTGTTTGCCGATCCGACAACGCCAGCGAAACAGGAGGAACGCACCATGACCAGCTCGCCGAAGCGTGGGGCCTTCGCCGTTGTGCTCGCCACTCTGCTCTGCGGGTCGCTCTTCGCCCTCGCCGCGGGCCGCCCGCCGCGTGAAGACGAAGAACGCAAACGTCCGCCACGAGAGCGTTCCGCCATGCCCGCGGTCTACGACTTCTCGGCGGACTGCGTCCAGGCCGAAATGCTCGGCGCCACCCCGGGCGGAGCCCAGGACGTGCGGTTCTTCCGCGACCGCGTCGCCGCCGGCGAAATCCCGCACCCGAACGTGTTCACGCCCGAGGGGCTCTTCAGCGAACACGACCTGCCGCTCGCCCAGACGCGCCCCTGCACGTCGCTGCTGTGCATCAGCGGCCAGGCGACCCCGGCCGCCCTGCTCGCCCAACCCGACGTACGCTTCCTCGCCCAGGTCGGTTTCGCAAGCGGCCTCGACCCGAAAACCTGGCGCCGCGACGCGCTGAACCTCATCGCCGTCGTCGACAAGTCGGGTTCGATGTCGGGCAGCCCCCTCGAAACGGTCAAGGCCAGCCTGCACCACGTGGCCGACCGCATGCACCCCGACGACCAGCTCGCCATCGTGCTCTACGGAGACCAGGTGCACGCCGTCCTGGCGCCGACGCCGCTCTCGCAGCGCGACCGCATCCACGCGACCATCGACACGATCCAGAGCGCCGGCTCCACCAACATGGAAGCGGGGCTGAAGTTGGGCTTCGACCTCGCCCACGAAACGCGCCCGAGCTTCAAGGGCACGACGCGCGTCATGCTGTTCACCGACGAGCGGCCGAACGTCGGCGCCACCGAGGCCGGCAGTTTCATGGCCCTCGCGCGCGAGGCCTCGCAGGCCGGCGTCGGGCTCACCACCGTGGGCGTCGGCGTGCAGTTCGGCGCCGAACTGGCCACGGCCATCAGCAGCGTGCGCGGCGGAAACCTCTTCTTCTTCCCCGACGTCGCGCGCATGAAGGCCGTCTTCGACGAGGAATTCGACACGCTCGTCACCGAACTTGCCTACGACATGACGCTCACCTTCCAGGCCGCGCCGGGCTTCAAGATCGCCGGGGTCTACGGCATCCCGGGCCAGGCCCTCAAGTGGACCGAAGCGGGTAACCTCGAGGTGCACGTCGAAACGCTCTTCCTCTCGAAGAAGAAGGGCGCCATCTACCTCGCCCTCGCCCCTGCGGGCAACGCCGCGCTGCCGGCGCGCGAGGTGGCGCCGGGCCAGGCGGTCGCCGAAGTGCGCCTGCGCTACCGGGACCGCAGCGGGGAAGCCCTCTCCGACTCGCTGGCCTTTCCGCTCGCGGCCGCGGGCGAGCTCAGCGCCGGGCTGCGCCGCGGGCTCATGCTCGTGAACCAGGTCACGGCCCTCAAAGAGGCGACCCGGCTCCATCACGAGGAAAACAAGCAGGAACCGGCCTACCAGTTGGTGCATGCGCTCGCCTCGCTGTACCGCCAGGTCGACGACGCGGAGCTGGCCTCGGAACGCGAGCTCGTCGAGAAACTCGAACACACGCTCGCGCGGCTTTCGGGTCACCAGGGTGAGCCGCCGCGCGCCGGTCTCGAAGCCCGCCCCGACGCCGTCACCGG
>CAYRCM010000016.1:47428-51713 GCA_964422715.1 uncultured Myxococcales bacterium
CAGGAAGCGACGTCCATCCAGGACGAGGCCCGCGCGTTGGCCATCGACGCGAGCGACGAATACGCCATCCCCGTCGCGGCGCGCATGCACCGGCTGCCGCCGTACCTCTTTGGCCGGCTCAACAAGATCAAGTACGACAAGCGCCGCGCCGGCGTCGACATCATCGACCTCGGCATGGGCAATCCGACGGGGGCCACGCCGGCTCCCATCGTCGACAAACTCGCCGAGGCGGTCCAGGACCCGCGCAACCACCGCTACTCGGTGTCGGTCGGCATCCTCAACCTGCGCCGCGAGGTGGCCCTGCGCTACAAGAGCCGTTGCGGCGTCACGCTCGACGCGAACGACGAAGTGGTGGCCTGCATCGGCTCGAAGGAAGGCTTCTCGCACATGTGCCTGGCCATGCTCGGGCCGGGCGACACGGCGCTCGTACCGGCCCCCGCCTTCCCCATCCACGTGTACGCCGTGGCCATCACGGGCGCGAACGTCATCAGCATCCCGCTCGTCGACGGCCCTGCGATGGTGAGCGAAATCGCGCACGCCTGCGAACGCATCTACCCGCGGCCCAAGGTGCTCGTGCTGAACTACCCGCACAACCCGACCACGGCCACGGTCGATCTGGCGTTCTTCGAAGAGGTCGTGGCGCTTGCGAAACGCTTCGATTTCTACATCCTGCAAGACTACGCCTACGGCGAAACGGTGTTCGACGGCTACCGCGCCCCGAGCATCCTCGAAGTGCCGGGCGCCAAAGACCGCGCCGTCGAGTTCTCGACGCTGTCGAAGCAGTTCAACATGGCCGGCTGGCGGCTCGGCTTCGCGGTCGGCAACGCCGAGATGCTGCGCGCGCTCGCCAAGATCAAGGGCTACTACGACTACGGCATCTTCCAGCCCATCCAGATCGGCGCCATCATCGCCATGCGCCACTGCAACGCCGAGGCCGAGGCCATGGCGCGCGTGTATGAGGCGCGCCGCGACGTGCTCTGCGAGGGCCTCGAACGGGCCGGCTGGGAAGTGCGCCGGCCGCGGGCCACCATGTTCGTCTGGGCGCGCATGCCCGAACGCTACCAGGCACAGGGCTCCATCGACTTCGCGGTCGAGCTCATCGAGAAGGCCGAGGTCGCCGCCGCCCCCGGACGCGGCTTCGGCGAGGCCGGCGAGGGCTACTTCCGCTTCTCGCTCGTCGAAAACGAACAGCGCCTGCGCCAGGCCTGCCGCCAGATCGCCCGCGCCTTCAAGCCCTAGCGGCCGACGTGTTACCATGCGCCCCGTCAGAGCAGGCACTCATCGGCCCGCGGGGCAGACGGCATGGCGCCCTGGCCGCGGGCGTTCGGGAGGGTCGACATGGCATCCGCGATCCGTTGGGGCGCCCGTGGCGTCCTGGCGCTGATGTTCGTGGCCTGTAGCGGCGGCGGCGGCGGCACGCAGGGGGCGCACGAGGCCATTTCGGCCGAGTTGCACCTCGACTCGTGCATCTTCGAACGCCTGTGCGAAGGCGGCATCGGGGCCGGGGCGTGCATCGATGGCCTGTTCCGCGACGACTTCTTCGAAGCCTCGCTGAGCCCTGGCGCCGCGACCGTGGTCGCAGCCGCCCCGTGCCTCGCCGCGGCGCGCACGTGCGCCGCCTACCGGGCGTGCATGAGCGCCCCTGTCGTGCCCTGCGACGCGCCGGGCGCCCGCTGCGATGGCAACGTGGCCGTCTGGTGTTCGGAGACCCGCGGCGAAACCCGCCTCGATTGTGCAGTCTATGACGCACGCTGCGAGACGAGACTTGCAGAATCGCAGGGTGTCGGCTGCGTTCTTGACGCGCCCGTGACGCGCTGCAGCGACTCCGTGACCCACGTGGCCTTCGAGGAACGCGGTTCCGACGGCGACATCTTCTGGGTGCTGCACTGCGACGCGCTCGGCTTCGTGTGCGATGACGAGTCGGGCTGCGTATCGCCGGAACGCAGCGCGTGCAGCGAGAGCCGCTGCGACGGCCCCTACGTCCGCGAATGCAACGACGGGCTCGTGGCACGCTACGACTGCAGAAGCGCCCACCCCGCGGCCCGCTGCTTCCTCGAAGACGACGCGCAGCCGCGCTGCGGCCTGCCGCCCGAGGCGCGCGAGTGCACCGAGGGCAGCCGCTGCGAGGGCACGACACTCGTCCGCTGCACATACGGCATCGAGGTGTCGGTCGATTGCGCGCGCTACGGGGCCGAGTGCCGGGCCAACCCGTCCGGCTCCGACGACGCCTTCGACTGCGCCATCGACCTGCCGCAGCCGTAACGGAGACGACGAAGTCGCCGCGGCGCAGCGCCGCAGGGCGCCGTCGTGGGGGCCCGTGCGCGGCCGGTCCGGACGCCGATTTGTGACCTGGCCGAAGCGGCGGTACCCTCTCGCTCGTGCCCGCGCGCGGCGGGCCGAGCCGGTTCACGCGGCCGCCCCAGGGGGGCCGCGCGCCCGAGCCCAGCCGACCCGCCGGAGGGCCGGGGGGGCGCAGGGCTCCCGATGGAGGTGGCAATCGCATGGGTTCTCGATGGCTTGCGATCGTACGCGTGGGCGTACTCTCGACCGCTCTGCTGCTGTCGGCCGCCGGGCAGGCAGCCGACGGGACTTGGGCCTTCTGCCCGCTCGTCACCCGCGGAGTGGCCCCCGACGTCGCCCTGACGTTCACCGACCTCTTGAAGAGCGAACTCACGGCGCAGACGGGGGCGTCGTTCGCCGACGCACCGACCGCGTGTCAGGACGTGCCCTGCGCCGTTCAGGCGGGCCGCGACACGAACACCGGGGTCGCACTCTACGGCGCGCTGAGTTCGCTTGGGGCCAAGATCATCGTCACGGTCACGAGCGTCGACGTGGCGCGCGGCGAAGCGGTCATGAGCCATCGGCTCACGGCCACGAACGTCGAGGACCTCGAAGCCGTCGCCACCCGCATTGCGAAGGGCATCGCGACCGGCAAGGCCGCCGTCGACACGGTCGAACTCGGCACGGTCACCGAAGCCGAGACCAAGCCTGACCGGCGCCGCGAGGGCGACCACGGCTTCGGGCTACGCATCGGCGGGGTCGCACCGCTCGCAGGCTCGTATGCCAGCGCCGGCTTCGGCGTGCTCATCGACACGTCGTACGTGTACGAGGCGCGCGACTTCGCCATCGAGCCGCGGGTCGGCGCGCGCTTTGCCGCCGAGCGCAAGAACGACGCGAATTTCGTGCAGATTCCGATCGATCTCGGCGCCTACTACATCCTGGGCTCGGCCGACATTGCCTTCCTCGCCGGCGGCGGCTGCGGCGTGCGCTACCACTGGCAGAAGCGGCCCGAAACCGTCACCGTGGGCTCGGCCATCCAGACCGTGCACCGGGCCGAGGTGTCCGATGATGCCTGGGGCTTTGGGCTGTTCGGCCGCATCGGCGGGCTCTTTTTCCGCACCTACACGGTGCGCATGACGCTGAGCATCGACTACGACATCTCGTTCGTGACCCTGCACGGACACCGCTACCCGATGGCGCTTACCTTCGGGGCCGGCATCGTGCTGTAAGGAGAACCGCGCCATGATGGCCCCAATGCAACCCCCGATGGCCCGGCCGGCGCCTCGCCAGGGCGCTGCCGGCCGCCGGCTCGGCCCCCTGCGGTGCGCCGCCCTGGCGCTCTGCTTTGGCGCGCTCGCCGCCTGCGAGCCCACCGTCACGGAGGGTGGCGCAGGGCAGCCCGGCTGCCTCTCGGCCCCGTCCACCGCCATGGTCGGCGGCGACTGGCTGCTGAGCGGCCAGGGCAGCCGCGGCGACTGCCTCGAACCGCGGCTCGATACCGACTTCTTCCGCTTTCAGGCGCTCGCACTCGTCGTGGCGCAAGACGGCGACCGGCTGCGCCTCGTGGATGCCCCGGGGGTTGCGGCCGGCGTGCTGCGGCTCACCGACGGCCGGGTCCAGGGCGACTGCGTCAACTTCCGGCTCGTCGACGACGGCGCCGACGGGACCATCGCCTACGTGTTCGATGGCGAGGTGACGCTCGACGGCGACATCGTCGGCACCTTCACGGGCGACGGGCCAGCCGCCTGCACCTCGAGCGGCGACTTCCGGGTCACCGTGACGTGCTGCGCCGGCACGGGGCCCGACGGTCCGACGGACGCCGGCGGAACGGGCGACACCGTCGATGCCGCGGGCCCGGCCGACACGGCGGGCACGGGCGACACGGCGGGCAACGGCGATACCGCGGGCAACGGCGATACCGCGGGCACGGGAGACACCGCAGGGACCGGCGACACCGCAGGGACCGGCGACACCGCAGGGACCGGCGACACCGCAGGGACCGGCG
>CAYRCM010000016.1:51813-52508 GCA_964422715.1 uncultured Myxococcales bacterium
ATACCGCCCCAAGCGACACTGCCGCGAGCCCCGATGCCACGCCCCCGGCCGACACCGTTCCGTCGGGCGACATGCCGAATGGCGGGGACGCCACCACCCCCGACACGCCTCCTGCCGCACGCTGACCGAAGAAATTCCTTCCAGGCGAACGGCGCGAGCGGCCGTCGCGGCCGGCAAGGACGCAGCCGCGCTGACGACGGTGCACCGGGCCGGCACCAGGCCCGGCTTGCGGAGCGCAAGGCCTGGCGACGACGGTGGTTGCGGAGGGGCGCCGCGCTGACGCGACCCTGTCAGAAGTTGGCTGCCGCCGCCGGCCCCTGGGCCCCCGCCAGCCCAGGCGCCCCGAGCGAGAAGCCGCCGAGCCCGCCGGCCCCACCGAGACCCGTGGACAGCCAGAGGTTGCCGGAACGCCAGGGCCCGAGGTCGAGCGTGCCGGTATTGGCGGCGTAGAAGCCGACGGCCGGGCCGCCGCAGCCGCCCCCGCCGCCGCCGCCATGGCCCCCGGCCCCGCCGGTGCCGCCGCGCCCGCCCTTGAAGGCCGGGAAGGTGGGATCGGGCGGTACCTCTTCGCCGGTGCCGCCGCCGGCCCCGCCCTGACCGCCGAGGCCGCCGACCCCCCCGCCGCCGCCGCCCCCCCCGGCGGCTCCGGCGCCGCCCTGGCCGCCCACGAGGAGGGGCTGGCGGAGGTCGGGCAG
>CAYRCM010000017.1:0-52164 GCA_964422715.1 uncultured Myxococcales bacterium
TTCGGGGGGAGGCGGCACCCGGATTCGAACCGGGGGTGGAGGTTTTGCAGACCTCTGCCTTACCACTTGGCGATGCCGCCGCGCAAAACCGCCCGTTGTTTACCGAACGGCGCCGCCCCTGTCAAGCGCGATTTCGCCGCGGCGCCCGCGCGGGCGGCCTCCCCGCCGGCGACGGGCCCGAGCCCGAGCCGCACTTCGGGAAACGCCGGCCGCCCCTGCGTGGACCGCGTGGAGCCTGGACGCGCGGGCCGTGGTCCGATATCATCCGGCGACCTTGGAAAGGGAGCTGCCCCATGAACCGCTACACCGTGTCCGACATCGCAGCAGCCGCCGACCAACGTGTCACCCTCGAAGGGTGGCTCTACAACAAGCGTTCGAGCGGCAAGCTGGCGTTCCTGCAACTGCGCGACGGCACGGGCATCATCCAGTGTGTCGTGTCGCGGACCGACGTCGACGCCGACAGTTGGCAGGCCGCCGAACAGCTGACTCAGGAAAGCGCCCTGCGCGTCACGGGCGTTGTGCGCGCCGACCCACGCTCGCCGCTCGGCTTCGAACTCGCCGTCGAACGCGTCGAGGTCGTGTCGATCGCCGCGCCCTACCCCATCACGAAGAAGGAACACCAGACGGCCTTCCTCATGGCGCATCGCCACCTCTGGCTGCGCTCACCCCGTCAGCAGGCCATTCTGCGCATCCGCGCGACGGTCATCCGGGCCATTCGCGACTACTTCGACAGCCACGGCTTCCTGCTCCTCGACACGCCCATCCTCACCCCGGCGGCCTGCGAGGGCACGACGACGCTTTTCGAAACGAAGTACTTCGACGAGATGGCCTACCTCACGCAGAGCGGGCAACTCTACAACGAAGCCAACGCCATGGCGTTCGGCAAGGTGTACTGCTTCGGGCCGACGTTCCGCGCCGAGAAATCCAAGACCCGCCGCCATCTGACCGAGTTCTGGATGGTCGAGCCCGAGATGGCCTACCACGACCTCGCCGACACCATGGATCTGGCAGAGGATTTCCTGGTTTCGATCGTCGAGCGCGTGCTCAACGAGCACCGCGCCGACCTCGCGCGCCTCGAACGCGACCCCGCGCCGCTCGAACGCGTGCAGAAACCCTTCGTGCGCCTGCACTATCGCGAGGCGGTCGCGAAACTCCGGACCCTCGGCAGCGACATTCCCGAAGGCGACGACTTTGGAGGCGACGACGAGACGCTTCTCACCCAGCAGTATGACCGGCCGGTCATCGTGCATCGCTACCCGGCGCAGGTGAAGGCGTTCTACATGAAGCGCGACCCCGCCGACCCGGAGGCGAGCCTCAGCATGGATTTGCTCGCTCCCGAAGGCTACGGTGAGATCGTTGGCGGCGGGCAGCGCGAGGACGACCTGGCCACCCTCGAAGCCGCCATCGAGCGGCACGGCCTGCCGCGGGCGGCGTTCGAGTGGTATCTCGACCTGCGACGCTACGGTTCCTGCCCGCACGCGGGCTTCGGGCTGGGGGTCGAACGCACCGTGACCTGGCTCTGCGGACTCAAGCATGTTCGCGAAACCATTCCGTTTCCGCGCATGCTCGAAAAGATGGTGTTCTGAGGCTGACCATGCGCACACCCTCCACGCTCTCCGCCGTCGGCCGGCCCGGCCCGGCGGGTCCGGCGACTCGCCACCCGGCGGCGCTCCCGCGCCGCGCCAGCCTGGCGGCCGCGCTCGCATTGGCGCTCTGGGCCATTTCCACGCTCGGCGCCTGCGAGACGGTGTCGGTCACGGCCGGGCTGCCCTGCCCGGGCTGCGTCGGCGCGCCCTGCTCGTCGAAGGCCGACTGCACGCAGGTCAGTGACCCGACGTGCCTCAAGATCGGTCCCCAGGGCTACTGCGCCACCTCGTGCTCGTGGGGCCAGTTCGAATGCCCCGATGAAGCCATCTGCCAGGAACTGGGCGACCGCGCCTCGTACTGCATGGACGGCTGCCTCTCGGCGGCCGACTGCTTCGGCGGCTTCCGCTGCGCGCCGCGCCCCGATCTCGCCATCTATCAGGACGGCGTGGGGGTCTGCCTGCTCGCGTGCGCGAAGGACGCCGACTGCGAGACCGGCATGCGCTGCGACACGGCGTCCGGCGAATGCGTGGCGCGCGTCGGGGCCAATGCCGGGGTCGGCGCCGCCTGCACGAGCGCCGCACAGTGCAACTCGGGCCTGTGTCTCACCGCCGAGCAGGCCAGTTTTCCCGACGGGTATTGCAGCGCGAGCTGCGGCACCCAACTGCAGTCGTGCGAGCCGGGTTCCGCTTGCTACGAACTGACGAGCGGCGTGTCCGTGTGCCTCAAGTCGTGCGGCTCCGACGGCGATTGCCGCCAGGGCTACTTCTGCGACGGCGAGGACGCTGAACACAACCTCACGGGCGGTTGCGTCCCGCGCTGCGACAGCGACGGCCAGTGCGGCGATGGCCTGCACTGCGACGCCACGAGCGGCGCCTGTCTCGCGGGCGCGGGGGCGCCGGGGCCCGTCGGCTCCTTCTGCGCCGGCGCGTCCGACTGCATCTCGGGCAACTGCGCCAGCGACTGGCCGAACGGCTACTGCACGACCGCGCCGCCGTGCGACGTCACCGGGCCCAACAATCGCTGCCTGGCGGGCTGCACGAGCGACTACGAATGTCGTTCTGGCTACGCGTGCGGCGAGGCCGGCGGCTGCGTCCCGAAGTGCCAGTCCAATGCCGAATGCTCGGGCGGCCAGGTCTGCGACCCGGCCAGCGGGCGCTGCGTGCAGCCCGCGGCGGGCAGCGGCTCCGTCGACGTGGCTGGCCAGGGCACGCTCTCCGTCGGCACCTCCGGCAGCGACGACTTCGTGTTCAGCGTGCCGAGCGACGCGGTCAGCGCCACCATCCTGATGTCCAACAGTACCGACGACCTCACGACCGTGCTCCAACTCACGGCCCCGAACGGCACGGTGCTCTACGACTTCAACAGTCCCTACTCGTCGCGCATGTACGTGTTCCCGAGCGACCGGGTGCTGAGCGTGCTGCTGCCCAACTCGCCCTCCCTGCCGTTCCCCGCGGGCGACTACCGCGTCTCCTTCTTGAAAGATGGGGCCACCACGTCCGGCACGGTGAAGGTGCTGCTCAAGCGCGCCAATGGCCTACCGACGAGCGGAACCCTCGACGTCCACATCTACTTCGCGCACGAACGGCTCAACGCCGGCAACGCGGCAAACAACAACGATTTCCAGCGCACGCTCAACGGCTTCGCGCAGATCTACCAGAACGCCGGCATCACGTTGCGCTCCTCGGCCGCGAACTATCACGACATCGACCGCGCGCGCTTCCGCGTCATCGAGGACACCGAGGGCGCGCAGTCGGAGTTGGCGGCGCTGTTCGCGCAGTCCCAGGAACAGGGCAACGCGCTCAACTTCTTCATCGTCGACGAGATTCTCGGGGGCAGCGCCGGCTACATCATCCTCGGCGTTGCCGGCGGCATTCCGGGCCCGCCCACCGTGCACGGCACCGTCCACTCCGGCGTCGCGGTGTCGGTTCTCGACGTGTCCGACAGCCAGACCAACGGTCAGACCATGGCCCACGAGGGCGGCCACTTCCTCGGCCTGTTCCACACGAGCGAGTCGAGCGGCGACAGCCACGATCCGCTCGGCGACACGCCCCAGTGCACGAACGACTCCAACAACGACGGGTACGTCACGAACGGCGAATGCGGGGGTCGCGGGGCGGAGAACTTCATGTTCTGGGAAGCCGCATCGACGGCCACCCAGGTCAGCGCCGATCAGCGGTTCGTGCTGCTGCGCAACCCGAACGTGCAGTAGCGCCCGAAGGAGGTCGACACCATGCGCGTGACAACGCTCTTGCTGCTTTCGTTGGCTGCGTGCGCGGCCTGGACGGCCCCCGCCGGGGCCGCCGCGGGGCCTGTGCCCGAGCGCGCCGACGCCGTGCGCGCCGTACTGGGCGCCTTCTGCCAGGTGCCGAACGAGGCCGACTGGCAGCGCCTCGGCTCGGCCGACCAGGTGGCCGCAGCCCTCATCTGGCTCGCCGACGCCGACTCGGAAGCGCTGCACGTGCGCGCCCGGGCCGTGAGCGCGCTCGCCCACTTCCCGCGTCCCGAGGCGCAGGCGGCCATCGAACGGCGGCTCGTCGCCGACCCCGACCGCGGCGTGCTCCGCCGTTCAGCCATTCGCGCACTCGGCGTCGCCTTTCCCGCGGTGGCGGTGCGCGAGGCGCCCGCGCTGCTCGGCGACCCCGATAGCGCCACACGCGAAGCGGCCGCGCAGGCCCTCGCCGCGACCGGCCTCGCCGAGGCCGAAACGCCCCTCAAAGAAGCCCTTGGGCGAGAAGCCGACGCCGCCGTGCGGGCGACATTCGAGCGTTCGCTCACCGACCTGCGCGGGCGTCTCGCGAGTCCCCAGGCGCCGACGCCCGCGGCTGCGCCAGCCCCCGCGCGCCCTGCCGCAGTGCCCGCAGTTCCCCGCCCCGTGCCGCGCATCGTGCGCCCGGTCCCGACGCCCTGACCGTTCGTCTCCGGCGCCAGGCGCGCCGGCCCGTACAGACCACGCCCGCGATCCGGCGACCGCGGCCCATCGAAAGTTGGGTCCTGGACGGAACGACGCGACCCTTCGGGCGGCGGGCGAGCGGCTTCGACGTGGGGAGAGGGACGGGGGCGCCCGCTAGAGCGAGTTGGTGATGATGGTGTAGCCGTTGCCCTTCTTGCGCAGGTGCACCGGGGCCGGCATGCTGGGCTGCTTCTTGATGCGCTTCAGGAACAGTTTGACCGTGCCATCGCCCATGTCCTGGAGTTTGGTGGCGATGAACGTGATGGGTTTGTGGCTTTCGAGATACCAGTCAACCTGCCGCACGAAGCGCGCCCAGCTGTAGCGCTTGATTTCCTGGACCGCCTGATTCGTGGGCTTCTCGCTTTCGTCGACGAGGGCGATGTAGGTATCGAAATCCTGGTCGAGCGCCGCCTGGATGGCGCGGACGACCGTGTGTTCGGGCGTGCCGGCAGCCGGGTTGCTCACCTTGCGTTCTTCGTCGGCCCGCGCGAACTGCGGGACCAGCAGAATCGTCGCCAGGGCCAGAAGGGCCGCCCCTCGCCACGTCGCGCCGTTTCTCATCGTGTCCTCCTCGCGGGCATGAAGCCGCGTCTCTCGGGTCAACGGGTGGTACTCTAACGGCTCACCGGAGCCCCTGCAATCGCTTTCGGGTCGGGGCTCGTGTCGGCCAAACGAGCCGAGAGACGTTCGGCGAGGCGCGCCTATTCACGGACGGGCCGAACACATCGGCCGCGGACGTGGCGCTTGTCACCCATGGGCCGGCAGGGTAGGCTCGAACACGTCGCCTCGCCGCAGCGGCATGCCGGCTCGCGGCGAGCGGGAATGAGGGGGCCTGCATGCGCATCGGCGTGGTCATCCTGGCGGCGGGCGAGGGCAAGCGCATCGGCGTGCCGAAGGCGCTTTTGCGGTGGGGCGCCGAGACCTTTCTGCAGCGGGCGCTGCGGGCGTATGCCGGGTGCGACCCAGTTGTCGTCGTGCTCGGGGCGCGCTTTACGGAGGCGAAGGCGCTGCTGCCGGCCCCCGCCGAAGCGGTGTTCAACGCGAACTTCCGCGGGCCCATGCTTTCCTCGGTGCAGCGCGGCCTCGAAGCGCTGCCGGCGGGCGTCGACGCCGCATTTCTGGCGCCGGTCGACCAGCCCCTCGCAGACGGCAGTCTCGTCCAGGCGTTACGCGCCGCCTTCGAAGGCGGCCGCGCGGCCTGCACATTGCCACAATTCGAGGGCCGCCCCGGTCACCCGTTGCTCGTGCGCGCCGACGTCTTCCCACACATCGCGCGCCTCGCCGAACACCAGACCCTGCAGGACTTCGTAGCCGGGCTCGACGCCGACGACGTGCAACGGATCGACACGAGCCTCCCCGAGGCGGTCCTCAACATCAACACGCCCGAGGACTACCGCGCGTTCATGACTCGGATCATGCCGACATGAGCGACGCTGCCGCAGCCGGTGGGGCTGGACCGGCGCTGGCCCGCTTCATCGAGGAAGCCGCTCAGCAGCTCGCCGACGCGCTCGGTGCGAGCACGCGCGCCCACGTGCGCCCGGCCGTCGCCGAAGCGCGCCGTGGGGCCCGCGAACTGCTGCGCGAGGCCTTCGTGCGCTGCGAGCAGCTCCGAGGGAGCGACGAAGGCGGCGAGGCCGAGGCGCTGCCCGATCCGGCCGCGCTCACGACCCGCCGCGCCGTCGACGCGCTGCTGCAGCGCCTCGAAGGAACGCGGGCCGTGCTGCAGTACCGTCCGTGGGCCGATGCCCTCGGCACCGGAGACGCTTCGGGCGGCTTCTACCAGGGCGACCGGCTGGGGGTCATCCGCCGCATCGAACCGGTGCGCATCCGGTTCTTCCACGACACGCTGCTGCCTGCGGCCGACCCACGCCGCTTCGAGATCGTCGAACGGTTCGTCCGCCAGGTGCGCTGGTTTCTCGAACGCCTCGACCAGGCCGACGCCCTCGAACCGAAAGCCGACGACACGCCGCCGCCGCCGCCTGCCGTCTACGAATGGGAAGAGTTGCTCTACGGCTCGAGCCGAGACTGAGCCTGGCGGCGCGGTGCCGCGCCAAGCGCCCAGGCGCACGGAGGGACCCATGGCGCCGACCTACCCAACCAAGGTCGACCGCTGGATTGCCTGCCTGCTCATCGGCGGGCCCAGCATTGCCGTGCTGGTGGCAGGCCACGCGCTCTTGACCGGCGAGCGCGGCGAGGGCGTCGGCGCGGTGGGCGCAGCGCTCGGCGCCTTGCTGCTGCTGCGCGCCATCGCCTGGCCCATGAACTACACGCTCGAAGGTGCCGAGTTGCTCATCCGGTCGGGCCTGCTGCTGCGCCAGCGCATCCCCTACGCGCGGTTCGTGCGCGTCTCCCCGAGCCGCAACCCGCTCTCGTCGTTTGCGATGTCGCTCGACCGGCTCCGCATCGACTACCGCACGAAGCGCGGCCGCGAGACGTTCGTGCTCATCTCGCCCGTGCGGCGCGAAGCGTTTCTGCAGGACCTCGCCGCCCGCTGCCCCCACCTCACGCTGCGCGACGGCGCACTGCAACCCGCCGCCGAGCACAACGGGCCCGCGTAGCCGGCGTGCCGGACGCCGCCGACTCAGGCCGCGTCGGGCGGGGCCCGCAACGCGTCGGCGAGCCCCGAGTCGCGGTCGACGCGGCGACCGAGGGCCTCTGCCACAAGCTGCGGATCGCCATACACGACGACGCGCGCACGGGCCCGCGTGAGGGCCGTGTAGAGCAGTTCGCACGTCAGCAGCGGATTGTCGCGGTCGGGAAGCAGCAGCGCCACCTCGTCGAACTCGGAGCCCTGGCTCTGGTGCACCGTGAGGGCGAAGGCCGTGTCGTGCGGCGGCAGGCGCGCGGGGGAGATGCGACGTAACTCTCCGTCGGGCATGATGAATTCGGCGTACAGAGTGCGGCCGCCAGCGGGATCGGCAAGCGCCGCCACGAGCCCGACATCGCCGTTGAACAGGCCGAGCGCGTAGTCGTTGGCTTTCACGATCAGCGGCTGGCCCGGATAGAACCGGCCGGGACCGCGGAGGCGGCCCGTTGCGCCGAGCGCCCGCTCGACGGCCGCGTTGACGGCATCGAGGCCGAAGGGCCCACGGCGCAGCGCGCACAAGATGCGGAAGCGGCCCAGCGCGGCCTGGCGCTGCCGGCCGTCGGAAGCCGCGCGAATGGCGTCGAAGCCGGCGAGCGCCGTGGCGAGCAGTTCGGGCGGCAACTGGCCTCCTGCCGGCAGGGGCACGAGCCGCACATCGGGCGTAGCCGAGGCGCACAGGGCCGCGAGGGCACGCGGCCGGTCGCCGGCGCGGATGGCGGTAGCCACGGCCGAGATGCCCGGGGCTGCGGCGAAGCGGTAGTTGCCGGTGAGCGGTACGACCGTCGACCGCAACGGCTCGGGGGCGGCGGTCGCGGCCGCGGCCGGCGGCTCTGTGGGACCCGTGCCGGTCGGGGCCGCGGCCGACCGTGGGTCGAGGGCCAGTTGACCGAGCACAGCCCCGGCCTCGACCGAGGCGAGTTGGTCGGGGTCGCCGACCAGGAGGAGACGCGCGTCGGGACGCACGGCCGCCGTGAGCCGCGCCGCGAGGGCCAGATCGAGCATGGAGGCCTCGTCGACGACGACGACATCGGCCGGGAGGGGGTGCGCTTCGTCGTGGCGGAAGCGCGTGCGGCTGTGCGGCAGCGATCCGAGCGCTCGGTGCACGGTCGCCGCCTCTGTGGGCAGAGCATCCCGGACCTCGGCCGCACACGGCAGCCCGGCGCGGGCCTGACGCACGGCTTCGGCGAGACGGGCCGCCGCCTTGCCCGTGGGCGCCAGCAGCGCAACGCGCGGCAGCCCGGCGCCCGTGGCCCGGGCCAGTTCGGCGAGCAGGGCCAGGATGCGCACGACGGCGGTCGTCTTGCCGGAGCCCGGCCCGCCCGTGAGCACAACCAGAGGCCGCAACGCAGCGGAGCGGGCCGCGTCCCGGAGTCGGCGCGCCGGGTGACTCTCGGCCGCGCCCGCCGGACAGGGAAAGAGCCGCTCGAGCGCGTCGCACAGCGGGGCCTGGGCGACCACGAGGTCGGGGGCCGAGAGGCGGGCGCGGATGCGCCCCGCGAGAGCGGCTTCGAGTTGCCAGTAGCGCCGCAGATAGAGCCGTTCGGACGCCCCGAGCACGAGCGGCGTGAAGTCGTGCGGCCCTCCGACGAGCGGACTGGACGCGAGTTCGGAGAGCCAGGCCGCGCGGCCGGGCCAGCGCCCGGCGAGCGGCGCCGAGTCTTCGGGGTCGGCGGCCACGGGCTGGCCGGCCACGCGCGCGAGGCGCAGGCAGACGTGTCCATCGGCGGTCGCCCGCGAGACGGCCGCCACCGCGGCCAGCACGGCGGGACGGTCGTCGCCGGCGAGCCGCCCGAGGGTGCGCGCCACGTGCTCGTCGAGAGCGCGGATGACGCCGAGGGCGCGCAGTGCGGCGAGGTCGGGGGCGAGGAGCGTCATGGCCGGCCTCCGGAGCTGCGGTCGCCAAGCGGCGCGGGGCCGAGCAGCGCGTCGAGCGCGTCGATGAGCGCGCGGGGCGGACGGTCGCGAAAGACGCCGACATCGGTGGCGGGACGTGGCGAAAGGGCCCGCAAGAAGAGGTAGAACACGCCGCCAACGTGCCGCTCGTAGTCGTAGTCGGGCAGCCGCGCCCGGAGATGGCGGTGCAGCGCCAGCACGTAGAGCACGTACTGCAGGAAGTAGTGGTGGCGGCGCATTTCGGCGCCGAGCGCGGCGGCGGCGTAGTCTTCGGGCCGGGGCCCGAGGTCGTTCGACTTGTAGTCGAGGATGAAGTAGCGCCCCGCGTGCTGCACGACGAGGTCGATGAAGCCGTGCAGGTAGCCCTGGAGCGGAGCGGTCGCGAGCGCCCGCAGCGCCGCGGGGTAGTCGGCGGGAATGGGCGGGGCGGCCGCGCGCGCAAACACGTCGGCGAGCGCCGCCGCCGAGAAGCCGCCTGCGGCCGAGCGGATGGGCGGGGCGGCCACCGGGAGCAGGAACTCGAACTCGGCGACGCGCTCGCTCGCAGCGATGTGCTGGAGCGCGAAGGTCGGGTTGCGGCCGTCGAGCGACACGGCCGCAACGTCGTCGAGGAGTGTGCACAGGGGCTCGACCCACCCCTCGGCCGCGGCCGCGCGGGCGAGCCCGGCGCGGACGTGCGTGCGGCGCGCATCGGGGTCGCGAAGCGCGAAGTCGTAGGTCTCGAACAGGGCGTGGAGCAGCGTTCCGGCGGCCGCCCCGCGCGGAAAGTCGGCGAGCGTGAGCGCATCGGCTGGGCGCAACGCCACCGGCGCGAGCGCCGACGGCGGGGGGTGCGCGCCGGCGTCGGGCACCGGGGCATCGTCGGCCCCGGGGGCAGCCGGGCCGGTGTCGGAGGGCGAGAGCCGGCCCCGCTCGGCGACGAGCGCCGAGAAGCTCGTAAGCCCCCACGCGGGGAACACGCGGCGGCGCGGCACCCGGCAGGCCAGTTCGACGGCGGGCCCCGGCGGCGGGCGCCACGCCGGCTCCGGGTCGAGGCTGGCATGGCGCACGCCGATGGCCCCGCCACTTTCGGCGCGGAGTGCTGCCAGCTCGCTGTCGAGCGTGGCATCGGGCAATTCGGCGAGGCGCGCGGCCGCGGCGGCGAAACCGAGGCCGGCCGGGGCGGCAGGCGGGCGCCCGTGGAGCAGCCAGCCGAGCGCCGACGTGTGGGCGTCCTGGAAGGCGCCCCAGACGACCGTGCAGCGGTGCTTCGCGCGCGTCAGCGCCACGTAGAGCAGTCGAACGTTTTCGGCCTGGGCCTCGGCGGCGGCCTGCGCCTCGTGCGCGGCGCGCTCGGCGGAGCCGAGGTCGAGGGTGAGGCGGCGCGCCGCGGTCTCGTCGTGAAACAGCAGGGGATCGGCCGCGCCGGGCAGCTGCAACCGCCCGTCCCACAGGTACGGCAGGAAAACAATTGGATATTCGAGGCCTTTGCTGCGATGGACCGTGACCACGTGCACCGCGCGGGCGTCGCTTTCGAGGCGCATCTGCGTGGCCTCCGAGCCGAGCGCGGCAGCCCGAGCAGGGTCGGCGCAGAGCTCGCCCAGCCACGTGCTGAGCCCCGTCGGGCCGAGGCGGTAGTCAACGCTGGCGCGGTGGAGCAGTTCGCAGAGGTGCAGCACGTTCGTGAGGCGCCGCTCGCCATCGGGGTGGCCGAGCAGCCGGGCTGAGACTTCGCCCTCGTCGAGCAGCCGGCGGAAGGCTGCGATGAAGCCGCTGGCCTGCCAGAGTTCGTGCCAGCGGCGAAAGCGCTCGGCCTCGGCATCGGCGGCGACCTCGTCGGTGTGGAGCCGCAGCAGGGCCGCCGCGTCGTAGCCGAAAAACGCCGTGGCCAGGGCGGCGCGCAGCGGCGCCGCACGCTGCGGCTCGGCGAGGGCCGCGAGCACGAGACGCAGGTCGGCCGCTTCGGGGGTTTCGAAGACGCTCGCCTGCGTCGCGAGCGTCGAGGGCAACCCGTGGGCCCGCAACGCCCCCTGGACGTCGAGCGCTTGGGCGTTCTTGCGCACGAGCACGGCCACGTCGCCCGGGTCGAGGGCGCGCCCGGGGCCACCGGCCGCAGGAGGCTTGTCGGCGAGCCGGGCCGGCGAGCGCAGCAGGCGGACGACCTCGGCGGCCACGAGCCGGGGCAACTGCGCGTCGGCCCAGGCCTTCGGAATGCGCGCGCCGGACGGAACACCCGCCGTCGCGCGGGACACGAAGAGGACGTCGAGCGCCGCACCGTCGGCCAGGCCCTGTAGGCGGTCGCAGGGGGCCGCGGGGGCAACGGGTTGAAACGCGATGTCGGCGACCAGGAAGGGCTCCGCCAGCCGCTCGAACAGCGTGCTCGTGGCGCGCACGAGTCGCGGGTCGGAGCGCCAGTTGTGCAGCAGCCCATAGGCTTCGGCGCCGGCATCGGCCGCTGCGGCGAGGTAGGCGAAGACGTCGGCGCCGCGAAAGCCGTAGATGGCCTGCTTCGGGTCGCCGATGAGGAAGAGGGCGCCCTCCGGGGCCTCACCGAACACGCGGCGCAGGATGTCGTATTGGAGCGGGTCGGTGTCCTGGAATTCGTCGACGAGGGCCGCGTGATAGCGAGCCCGCAGGGCCTTCGCGAGCCGCGGGCCCCCGGGACCGGCGAGAGCCTGCCCGAGGCCGAGCAGCAGGTCGTCGAAGCCCTGCTGACGCAAGGCCGCGTTGCGCCGCGGCACTTCGCGCCGCGCGAACGCCACGAAGTCGGCATACACGTTGCGAACGGCCGCGGCGAGCGCGACATCGAGCTGCTGGTGGGCCTCATGCAACGAGCCGCAGGCCTCGAAGAAGGGGTCGCACGGCGGTGGGTGCGGCGCACGGGTGGCGGCGAGCAGCCCGGCGGGCGTGAACTTCTCGAACGCTTCGAAGCGCTCGAGGCGCAGCGGGTCGGGTGCGGCGAATACGTCGGCCAACCGCAGCATCCAGGGCCCGAGTGAGGCCGCGCGGTAGCGCCGGCCGTCGAGGACGCGGCCGCGGAGTGCGGCTTCGAGGGTTTCGCGGATGCGCTCGCGCGCGCCGGGCGCCTGGAACAGCGCGGCGGCGGCCTGCCAGGCCGCGCCGAAGGCCGCGAGACTCGGTTCGAGCAGGTCGGGGGAGCGTCCGGGGACGACGTGCACATCGGGCCGGGCGAGCACCGTGCGGGCGAGCTCGGCCAGCCGGGCGCGCGGCTCGCCACCGGCCTGGAGCCGCGCGATGAGCGCCGGCGGTGCGGCGTAGAGTCGGCTCACCCAGAAGTCGGCAACGACTTCGGCGAGCAGCGGCTGTTCGTCGGCCACGACGGCGGTGTCGAAGGCGACGCCACTCTCGATGGCGTGATCGCTGAGTGCGCGCTGACAAAAGCCATGGATGGTGAAGATGGCCGCGCGGTCGAGGTTGGCGAGCGCCGCCCGCAGGGCCGCCAGGGCCGCCGACGAGCCGGCGTGGCGTGCGGCGAACTGGGCGTAGAACGGGTCGGGCGCCGGAGCCGACCCGGCGATGGCGCGCAGCGCCGTGCGCAGGCCGGCGCGGATGCGATCGCGCAACTCGTCGGTGGCCGCCCGCGTGAACGTCACGACCAGGATCTGGCTCACGTCGAGGTTGCGCTCGACCACGAGCCGCACGAAGAGCGCGGTGATGGCGTATGTCTTGCCCGTGCCCGCACTCGCCTCGATGCGGCGAACGCCGTTGAGGGGAACCCGCAGCGGGTCAAGGGGGGCAAGCGTCATTCGGCGGCCTCCTGGCGGTGCGCGATGAGGGGCGCGAAGACCGCCGCGGCCACGGCCGCGAAGTCGAATTCGGCGTCGGCCCCTGTCTCGGTCGCCCGCGCTGCGAGCGGGTCGTGGCCGGCGAACGCGCGGGCCACGTAGGGGTCGTCGCCCTCTCCGGAGGCGAACGGCCGGGTGGCGAATTCGGCGCGCGCCCGGCCGAGCGCGCGGTCGGCCGATTCACCGGCCGCGAGGGCTTCGGCATAGGCGCACGAAGCCCGCGGAAAGAGTGGCAGCGGCGCACACTGCCCGCGGACATAGAGACGAAGCAGCGTTTCGAGGTGCTGGGCGGCGGCCGGCACGGGCGCAAACACGACGGTGCGGGCACCGCTCCCCCGCGGGGCCCGGCCGACGAGTACGCTCGTGCGCGGAAAACCCGGCGGGGCCGCGCAGTTGAGGGCCAAGTGCGCGATCCAACAGGCGAGTTGCTTGCCGGGGCCCGTTCGGGCGTACTGCGCGTGCACCTGGGCCCGGGACCAGACGTCGCCGAGCGTGCCGCGAAGCCGCAGGGCGGCGCAGGCAAGGTCGAGCGCGAAGGGTTCGAGGCGCGGGCCCGCAGCCCAGGCGGCCAGCTGAGCGGCCAGGGCATCGACCTCGGGCAGCAGCTGGGCAAATGCGTGCCCGCCCGGCGCTCCGGGCGGCAACAGGCCGGCCGCGCGCGCGGCCGGAAGCAGCGCATGCGGCTCGTGGCCGGCCAGCCGCTGGCGCAGCAGCCAGAGACCGAGTGCATGTCGCTCCAGCGGCGCGAGCAGAACGGGCTCGCGGTCGGTCAGCGCCACTTCGTCGTCTTCGAGCAGCAGCCCGAGTCGCGCGACGAGCAGCGCGCGGGCGGGGTTCTGGAAGAAGCGCACCACGTCGGCGAGGCGGGCTTCGGCGGGACCACCGGCCGCTTCCGTCGGCAGCGGCGCTGCGAAGAAGGGCCGCGCGGGCTGGCGCGTGCCCCGGCTGGTGCGGGCGCCGGCCAGAAACGACGCCTGGTAGCTGAACAGGCGCGGATCGGGATCGCCGCCAAAGTAGCGCGGGCTGAAGGGCTGCAGCGGGTGACGCACGACGAGCGCACGCCGCAACGCTTCGGCGGTGTCGGCCGCATCGCCCGACACCGGGGCGGTCGGAACCGCGCCGGGCGGCCCGTCGGCCAGGGCATCGAACAGTTCGGAGACGACGACCGACGGCGGGCGGGGCCGATTGTCCTGCAAGTCCTGGCCCACGTAGGTGATGAAGAGGCGCTCGCGCGCGGCGAGCAGGATTTCGAGGAAGAGGTAGCGGTCTTCTTCCCGCGCCGAACGGTCGCCGGGCCGGGGAGCGCTGGCGAGCCGGTCGAACGTGGTCGCCGCGTCGCCACGCGGAAAGGCATCATCGTTCATGCCGAGAAGGCAGACGACGCGAAACGGCACCGCGCGCATCGGGCGCAGTTCGCCAAACGTGATGCCGCCCGTCTGGAAACCGCGGGCCGACGGCAGGGCCGACAACCGGCTGCTGAGGTCGACGCGCACGACGTCGAACGGGACGGTCTCGGCGAATCGGCCCCGCTCAGCGGCCAGGCGCAGGGCCACGAGCGCCTCGCGGACCCGCGCCGCGCTCGCATCGCGCGGGTCGGGCGCCGGCAGTGTCGCGTCGGCGAACGCTTGCAGCAGCGCCACCCACTCGGCGGGCGTGCGCTCGGCCGCGCAGGCCGCACGGTACGAGAAGAGAAGCGTACAGAAATCGGCCAGTACGCCGACGATGGCCGCCTCATGCCCTTCGAGGTCGTCGAAAGGCAGCACGCCCTGCCACAGGCGCGGCCCACTGCCCGGCAGCGCGTAGCCCACGAGCAACCGATCGAGCCCAAAACGCCAGGAGAACTCGCCGAACGCGGGCAGGCCGAGGCTGGCGCGGTGGGTGGCGTCGACGCCCCAACGCACGCCAGCCGCCGCGACGGCGCGCCGCAGCCAGGCGCCGTCGGGGCCGGCGAGCCCGAGACGGCGCTGCACGGAGGGACGCGCGATCAGGTCGATGACGGAAGTGACGCTGAGCCGCCCCGTGAGCGCATCGAGGAGCGCCCCGAAGGCGGCGACCGGCTCGTCCTCGGAGACCGCGCCGCGGTCGGCGATGTGAAACGGCAAGAAGCCGGGCTCGCCCGCCGGCGAACCGCCAAACACCGCCTCGACATAGGGCGCGTAGGCGTCGATGTGCGGCACGAGGACCACCACGTCGCTCGGCCGAAGGCTCGAATCGGCCTCGAACAGGGCCAACAGTTGGTCGTGCAGGACCTCCACTTCGCGCTGCGGGCCGTGGCAGACGTGGATGGCAACGGATGCGTCGGTCGGGGCGCCCAGCGGGGCCGGACCGGCGGGGCGCAGGTTCAGCATGGCGGACTGCAAGGCATGGAGCCGCGTGTCGGTGCCCGGTTCGATGGGACGCTCGTCTTCCCGCAGGTCGGCGTCGCCGAGCGTTTCGAGCAGGACGTCGTGGAATTCGCGCCCGAGCCGCCCGAGCGACGCGAGCAAGGGGTGGCCCGCGGCGCCGGCGTCGGCGGGAGCCTCGGGGGTGCCGTCGAAGCGCGAGGCGCGCCGCACGTCGCCCCAGTACTCTCGGCAGGGACTGGGCACGAACAGGTGGACGTCGAGCCGCCGGGAGAGCGCCCCCAGGATGCGCACGTAGAGGGGCGGCAGCGTGGATACGCCAAAAAACGAGAGGCGCCGCGGAAACCGCGCCGGGAGGTCGCCGAGAGCCGCGAAAGCGCGAAAGAAGGCGTCGGCGCGGGCCCCGGCATGGGCGGGGCCGAGTTCACCGGCCAACGCGCGCCACAGTTCGGCCTGCCAGTCGGTGGGCTCGCCGCCGTGCTGCCAGGTCGCGAGGAGTTCGGGCCGATACACGGCGTAGTGGTCGAAAAGTGTCGCCAGACGGCCGGCGAGTTCGAAACGCCGCCTCGGGCCATCGCTGCCGGTCAGATAGGCGCGCAGCGGGGCTCCACCGGCGCCGGCGGCCACTGCGGCGAGCCGCGCGGCCACGGCCCAGCGCAGGGCCTCGGGTTCGTAGGCGGCCGCGGCCGGGTCGGGGGCCCCGAGCACGAGGTCCTGGGCGCGCTCGACGAGCCGCCGCGGGAAGGGGAAGTCGGCTGCGCCGTGGACCCCGATTCGGTCGGCGAGCCCCATGGCCACATAGCGTTCGAGGCCGCGGGTCGGCACGGCGATGACTTCGGGGTCGAGCGGGCTGCCGAGCGGACACGCCACGACCTCGGCCAGTGCATCGACCAGCGCTTCGAGCCGATTGCTGCGGTGCAGGTAGAAAGCCATGGACACCCCGCGGCGGCGCCCCATCCTGGCCGCGAAGGGGGCTGGCGGTCAAGCGGGCGGCGGCAGCCCGCGGGGCGCGCGCACCGCAAACGGGTAGCCTGGCATGCGGAAACGGTCTGTGCGGGGGACGGGAGGCCGTGCCCGAGGCTCAGTAGCCTCGGGCGCAGCGGAAGCCGATGTCGAGGTTGGACACGGAGGGCGCATACTTGAGCGTGATGGCGAACACCCCGGCCTGGGTGCCTGAGCCCTTGTAGCCGCCGCGCACGGCGGCCGGCGGAAATTGCGTGTCGGTGGCCTGGTTCTGCGCGGGCGTGATGTTTTCGTACGAGTCGCCGTTGAAGGCCGCCGGCTGCGTGCTGTCGAAGCCGGTCGCGTTGTGCCCGTACCAGTTGGCCGTCCATTCCCAGGCATTGCCGATGAGGTCTTGCGCGCCCCAGGCGGAGAGACAGGCCGGGTGCGCGCCCGTGAGGCCGAACGCGGCCGCGTTGTTGGTGCGGCAGCTGCCGTTCAAGCCGTCGTTGCTGCCGGGGTCGGGGGTGGCGACCGCCGCCTGCTGCCATTCGGCGTTGGTGATGAGGTGCTTACCGGCCGCGGCGCAGGCGGCCTGGGCCTGGAAGTACGTGATGTTGCGCGATGGGAAGACGCCCGCCTTGGAGCAGGCGTAGACGCGCGCCGTGAACTGGCCGTTGTCGGGGAACGACGTGGGGTAGTCGTCGGTGTCGCCCGCGCCGTACTGGGTGCCGCCGCAAGTGCCGGCCTGCCAGACGCTCGCCTCGTAGCGGTCGACCCAGACGTCGCCTGCCTTCACCATTTCGTCGCTGCCTTTGCGGCAGATGGTGAGCGGGCCCAGCGTTTCGGGCGTGTAGCCGCGTGGGCAACGATCGTCGCCGAGGGTCGTGACCTGCGATTGCAGGGTGGCGATGGCGGTCAGCTGCGAGGCGACCTGCGCTTCGAGCGCCGCGATGTCGGTTTCGTTCGTGCCAACGCGGTCGCCCAGCGCGTCGAGTTCGCTCCGCTGCTGGCCGACCAGCGATTCGAGCGCGTTGAGGTCGGTCGTCAACGTGCCAACCGCGGTCTGCAAGGTTCCGACGACCGGCTGCAACGCGTCGACTTCGCCCTGCAGGCTTTGGAGCTGGCCATCGGCTTCGTAGAGCAGCGCTTCGAGGGCCCCGATATCGCCGCGAACCCCGTCGAGTTGAGTCGCGATGGCGGAGGCGAGCGACTGGATTTCGTCGGATTCTTCGAGCACCTCGGCATGCACGCCGTCGACCGTGTCGGCGTTGCTGCACACCGCTACGGGCGACGTGATGTCGGCCCCAGAATGCGTGTGGACGGCCGGGGCGACCCCTTCGAGCGAACTCATGTCGTGGAGGTGGTCGGTGAGCGCGAAGTCGTTGGCCGTGTAGGGACCCAGGCGGCCGGCGGTGTCGCACAGCGCGACGGCGCCCTCGATGTCGCTGCCCGCATGGCCGTGGAGCACCGGTGCGAAATCGAGCGAGTCGAGCCCGTCGAGGAAATCGCACGTGCCGGCCGCGAGCGCGTTCGCTACGGGCGACGCGACATCGGTGCCCGCGTGCGTGTGGCTTGCCGGAGCCACTTCGGACCAAGCGTGGCCGTCGAAGGTAGCCGCGTTGGCCGCGTTGGCCGCCGCATCGCAGGTCCCGGCGCTTTCGGCGAGCAGCGCGTAGGGCAGCGTGGACAGGCGCTGGCGCGGCTGCATCTCGGTGCCATCAACACCGACCGTGACCCCCAAGTAGATGGCGGGCAGCCGGAAAAGATCGGCCGCAAGTGGCGTGGTTTCGCCGAGATAGACCACGAAACGCCCGCCCTCGACGAGCACGCCGCCTTCTCCGGTGCCGGGGTCGCGCGCCAGGACTTCTTCCCACAGCACGTCGCCCTCGGTGGGCGTGGCATACAGGCGGAAGCCCAGGTCGTAGACCGCGTCGGGCGCAGCCTCGCCATCGAGAGTGCTGAGCTCGCCCGCGTAGGCCATGAGGCCGGGGACCGCATCTTGGGCGCGCGCAGCCGGCGCCATGACGAGCAGCACCAGCAGACCGCTCAGAGTCTGCGCGGAGAGGATTGCCTTTCTCATCGGACACCCCCGGTTTTCGCTGGAGCGGCGCCCCGGGTCACGGGCCAGGGCGGCAGGGCACGCAAGGTGTAGGTCCCGTCGGTGAGACTGGGGTTCGAGGACAGGGGCACAACCGTCGCGCGGAGCCGGAATCGGGCGTCGACGCCCTGCCCCGCCGGGGCCACGACGAACCCGCCGCGCAAGGCGAACGGGCCGATGACGCAGTCTTCGTCGGTCTGGCCGTCGCAATCGTCGTCGATGCCGTCGCACGTGGCGTCGATCACGATGGCATCGCTGACGCAGGCGCCCGCGATGCAGCGTTCGAGGGTGCACGGGTCGACGTCGTCGGGGCACGGTTCGGCGGGACCCCAGAGCGGACAGCCCAGGGCGTCAGTCACGCAGGTCACGACCCAGAAGTCCTGGCAGTCGAGCTCGCCCGGAATGCAGAGCGGCGGCTCCGGACATGGCGTGGCGTCGCCATCGGCCCCGCCGTCGGCATCGGCGGTCTCGCCGTCGGGCACCGCGTCGCCGTCGCCGAGGTCGAGGGGCCCGAGTTCGGCGTCGGCGCTCGAATCGACATCGCCCGCATCGCGGAGGTCGGGCAGGACGTCGCCCGTGTCGCCGTCGGGCAGCAGGTCGCCCGCCCCTTCGTCGGGCACGTCACGCGCGTCGCCGGCGCCGTCGACCTCGGGCGCGGGGCCATCGGGCCGGATATCGGCGCCGGTGTCGCCGTCGGGCAGTTCGGGGATGAGGTCGGTGGAAGCATCGGCGTCGCCGGGCCCAAGTTCAGACGGCGTGTCGCCGGTGCCGTCGTGAGGCGGAACGTCGGCATCGGGACGACCGCCGTCGAGTTCGGGGGCCGTGTCGCCGAGCCCGTCGTCGGCCACGTCGGGCGGCCGGGCATCGGCGTCGGCGTCGGGGCGAAGCCCGTCGAACCCCGTGTCGTGCGGCACGTCGGGGCCTTGGCTGTCGCCGCCCGGGTTGCCGGAGGGCCGTGAAGGGGGTAGACACCCCCCCATCACGAGCGCCAGTATCGCAAGCAGTGCACCGCAGAATCGCATGGCATCCTCACGCCTTCTGCACGCGGATGAGGCATGGTAGCCCGGCCCTGGACGGCCGTCAACCGGCGCACGCGGCCGCTGTGGAAGCCTCGGGAGCGCCCGAGACCTCGGCCCGTAGCGCACGCCCGGCGACGGCGAAGTCCAGGGAGACGGGCCCGAGCCGGAACGGTCGGTCGGCCTGCACGACGAAGCGCCGGCCGCCGAGTTCGACCGCGAAAGTGGTCGTGGGGCAGCCGTCGGCCGAGGCGGCGGCCGCGGGCGGCGCGGCGCCATCGGCAGGGCTGGCGGCGGGCGGCGGGGCGCTCGCGGTCGTCGACGCGGCGACGCCACCGGCGTCTTTGGCCACCGCCCGGCCCTCGCGGCGTTCGAGGAACTTGAGCCCCACCTGCTCGAACAGCGCGACGGTCAGCACGTCGTCGAGCGAGCGGATGAGTTCGCCGCCCTGCTCGCGGGCCCGAGGCAGTTCGGGGGCCAGCAAGTCCGCCGGCCGGCAAGCGATGACCGGCTCGCTGCCGCCGGCGCGCTGCTGGAGTGCCTCGTCGACGGGGGCCGGCGCCTGGCCGTAGTGGCCGAGCAGGTAGCGCGTCGTCTCGGTCGTCAAGCGCTCGTAGCGCCCAAACAGCACGTTGAAAGCGGCCTGGGTGCCCACGATCTGGCTGGTGGGCGTGACGAGCGGGGGGTAGCCGAGATCGCGGCGTACGCGGGGCACCTCGTCGAGCACCTCGGCGAAACGCTCCTCGGCGCCGGCGGCCTTCAACTGCGCCGCCAGATTGGAGATCATGCCGCCCGGAATCTGGAACTCGAGCACGTTGGTGTCGACGCCGGTGTGCGGGCTCTCGAACGCCGCGTACGCCTTGCGCACTTCGCGGAAATGCCGCGCAAGGCCCGTGAGCCGGGGTAGCGGGATGCCGGTGTCGCGCGGCCCGCCGGCCAGGGCGGCCACGATGGCCTCGGTCGGCGGCTGCGAGGTGCCGCCGCCGAGTGGCGAGAGCGCGCAGTCGACGATGTCGACGCCCGCCTCGATGGCCTTGAGGTAGGCCATCTCGGCCATGCCGCTCGTGCAGTGACCGTGCAACTCGATGGGCACGCCGAGCCGCGCCTTGAGCGCCCGCACGAGTTCGTAGGCGGCGGCCGGGTGGAGCAGGCCCGCCATGTCCTTGATGCAGATGGAATGACAGCCGAGGTCTTCGAGTTCGCAGGCGAGGTCGACGAAGCCGGCAATGGTGTGGACGGGGCTCGTCGTGTAGCTGAAAGCGCCCTGGGCATGCGCCCCGACCGCCAGGGTGGCGCGGATGGCCGTGCGCAGATTGCGCACGTCGTTCAGCGCATCGAAGATGCGGAGGATGTCGATGCCGGCGGCCACGGCGCGTTCGACGAAGGCCTCGACGACGTCGTCGGCGTAGTGGCGGTAGCCGAGCACGTTCTGGCCGCGGAGCAGCATCATCGTTTTCGTGTGGGGCAAGCCCGCGCGAATGGCGCGGCAGCGTTGCCAGGGGTCTTCGTCGAGATAGCGAATGCAGGAATCGAAGGTGGCGCCACCCCACATCTCGACGGCGAAGTAGCCCGCCGCATCGATGTCGGCGAGCGCCGGCAGCATGTGTTCGGTGCGCATGCGCGTTGCCAGCAACGATTGGTGGCCGTCGCGGAGCGCCGTTTCGGTGATGCGCACGGCAGCCGGCAAACGACTGGGGCGTTCGGGGGAGCGTGCGGCTTCGGGGGCGTCGGTTCGGTCCATGGAGCCCTCCTGTGGCGGCTGGCGGCGGCCTCCCGCGGCGGGCAGCCCGCGGGCCCTTCGTAGCACGCCACACCGGGCGGGAACAAGCCGCAGGCGCGAAGGCCGCGACGCGGGGCGGTCTCCGGCGTTGCACGCGCGGCCAAGCTGCGTTCTACTCGCGCGGCGTGACCGGGCTCTGCCCGCGCGCCTGGCGCGGTTCGACAGGCACCCGCCCAACGGGCGCCGCCCGCTCCGCCAAGGGAGGCAACCATGCAGGTTCCGCTGGTTCCGACTCACGTCTACCTCACCCGCGGCGTCGGTTCGCACCGCGAGAAGCTGCAATCCTTCGAGTTGGCCCTGCGCGACGCGGGCATCGCCACGCTCAACCTCGTCGTCGTATCGTCCATCTACCCGCCCGGATGTCGCATCGTGCCGCGCAACCAAGGGGAACGCATGCTCGAGCCGGGCCAAATCTCATTTGTGGTCATGAGCCGTGCCGAGTCGAACGAGACTCACCGCATGCTGGCCGCGTCGGTGGGCGTCGCCATTCCGCGCGACAAGCGCATGTACGGCTACTTGTCCGAGCACCACGCTTTCGGTCAGACGGCCGGCGAGGCGGGCGACTACGCCGAAGACCTGGCGGCGGCCATGCTGGCCTCAACGCTCGGCGTCGAATTCGACGAGGACCAGTCCTGGGACGAGAAGCGACAACTCTGGAAGATTTCGAACAAGATCGTCACCACCCGCAACATCAGCCAGTCGACCGTGGTGAAGCCCG
Source organism: uncultured Myxococcales bacterium (assembly GCA_964422715.1). Lineage (GTDB taxonomy): Bacteria > Myxococcota_A > UBA9042 > PWKZ01 > CAYRCM01 > CAYRCM01. The sequence continues at coordinate 21,702 of CAYRCM010000017.1, forward strand.
GCGGCAAGTGGACCACCGTGATCGCCGCCGCCGTGCTGCTGCTCGGGTAGCGCCACCCGGCGCGCGCCGCTTGCCGGATGCAACCGCGGCGTACCTGTCTTCTGCCACCGCGGGCGACGCAGGCGAGAATAGGGAGCGCGGGGATGCAGCGGGGCCCTCAGGGAGCGGTCTGCGCGCCGAGGAGAAGCGCCCGCAGGTCGCCACCCGCGCCGTGCAACCCGAGCACAACGGTTCGGCTTTCGGGCAGGGCCACGGTGGCGGCGTCGTCCCAGATGGCGTCGGCGGGCTGCTGGAGCACCGTTGCGGCGAGGGTTTGCGGCTCCAGGTTGTCGAGTTGGTAGTGGCGCCAACGTACGCTGAGGCGGTCGGCCCCGGCGGGACCGAGAAACGGCAGCACCGCGAGCCGCGAGCCGCGCCAGTAGACGTGCGCGGGCGGCGACGAACGGTCGGGCGCCCACGGCGCCGAGAGCACGGCATGCATCTCGCCGGCGAAGATCTCGGCCCACGCGCCGCCGCGCGCCGCGAGGTAGGCCGGCGGCAAAAATCCATTGCCTTTGCGGAGTTCGCGAAGGTCGTCGGCCGCTAGCCGGCCGCCGGCCAGGGCTTCGGCCCGGTCTGCGGCCAGTTCCGGGAAGAGCACGTCGACGTGCACGCGCTGGTTGCGCCACCGTTCGGTCTCTTCGAGCAGGCGGCGCACCTTGGCGGTGAGTTCGGGCCGATGGACGACGAAGACGTGCCCGGCCATGAATTCGAGGGCCGTGCCTTCCGGCCAGGCGGCGCGCATGACGTCGAGGCGCAGCCGGTCGAGTTCCTCGGGCAGCAGACCGGCGTTGCCCTGGCCTTCGCGGGGTGCCGGGGCCGTGAGTTCGCGGCCGCCCCAGGGCGTCTGGCCAAGCGATGAACCCTGCTGCACCGCGTCGGCCGGGTTGTAGGCGTTGGTCGAGAACTGCACGTCGTCGAGGTTGACGGCCGAGCCGGACTTGGCCTGGAAATTGTAAACGTTGCCCCGCTGCAGCGTCTGGACTTTCTTGGCGCGACTGCGAAACCAGCCGGCCTCGTTGAGGTTGATGTCGCGGCGGTTGTCGTAGCCTTCCTCCTGGACGGTGACGTCGCGGCGGGTGTCGGTGGGCAAGGCCACGGGAATGACGTCGAGGACGTAGCCGCGCCCGGACTGCGGGTCGGCCGTGACCGTGGCGCGCTCGGCAGCCTGCCAGTCGACCTTGACGAGCACCGCGAAAGCCCGCTCGGCGTTGCGCGGCAGCACGGCCGCGAGCGTCCAGCGGCCTTTGTCGACCGTGAGCTGTCCTTGGAATTCGAGCACATCGCGCACGTGCAGCGGTAGCGCCGGCTCATGCACTTCCCATTCGTGCTCGTCGGCCTTGCGGTTCGGCAGTTCCCGGTGGACGCGCTGCACCACCGAGCGGGCGGCCGTTCCAGGCCCGGTGTAGAGCCCGGTGCACGCCAGCACCGCGCGTTCGGCGCCCCAGAACCACGCGGCGGCCTGCACGGTGAAGCCCGACGCGAGCGTGGTCACCCGCGGGACGACGCTGCCGGAGGCGACTTCGAGCCCCGAGACGACCATCTGGTTCGACACGGCGTCGCTGTCGACCCAGCGGCCATGCGGTGCCCGGAGCACGACCTCGGCGAGCGTGCGGGCTTCGCCGCGCCGGACGGCCGCGCGCAGCGGGGTCGCGTCGACGGCCGTGCCCCCGGCGCCCCCGCGCGTCGCGAGCAGTCTGCCCGAAAGCGCCGCGGGCAGTTCCACGAAGGCCACGTGCACGTCGAGCGAGCGCAGCAACTGGCGCTGCAAGTCGGCCACAAAGGCCTTGACGCTGTTGACGACCGCAGGGGTGTGCCGCACGCGCAACACGCCGTCGGCAGCCCAGACTCCGCGCAGTCGGCCGGTCCAGGTGCCGCGGGCGATGGCCGCCTGCACGAGGCGCGGCAGTTCGTCGGCAACGTCGGGCCAGGCGGCTTCGAAGGGGCCGATGTCGACCGCGAAATCGGCCAGCGGGCCGCTGCTGTCGGCGGCGTCGGGAGCGGCCTCGATGGGGGCGCCGGCCGCCCCGACGATGGGCGCGAGCGCCTCGGGCCGACCGTGCTCGACCTGGACGGCAGGCCCGCCACAGGAAACGGCGACAAGAAGGACCGCAACCCCCGCACACCAGCCGGTGAGGCGGGCGCACGCACGGAGCACGTGGCTCGATCCAGCCATGGCAGACTCTCCCTACCGCACCAAGCGGCGAAGCGGAAACGTGAGTGCGGCGGTGCCCATTCCCCGGCCGGGCGCAACCCGGCGCGGCGGGGCACGCCGGCGGCACGCCGACGCCACTGTCCCGCGCGGCGGGGCACGCCGTCAAGGCCCGGTGCCGCCTGAGAATCCCGGCCAGGGCCGCAGGCGTCGGGATTGGACCGCCCCCCCCAGGTCCGGTATGATCCCGCCGCCCCAGGGGCGCCGTGAGACCCGACGAAGTCCCGCTCGGCCGCCGTTCCGGCGCGCACGGTCGCCCCGCCGCACGGAGGCCGTCATGCCCGCCCATGGTCCGACACTGCTGAGGTCGTTCATCTGCCTGCTCGGGGTCCTGTTGACGGCGCTGCCGGCCCGCCCTGTGGCCGCGTGCGGTCCAGGCGTCCACATGCGCGAGGCCGAGCGCCTGCTGGCCCTGCTCAGCGTCGACGAGCCCGCGTGGGCCGAGCGTGCCGCCCTGCCGCTCGCGCTCGCGTACCTGCGGCTCGGTTCCATCTCGCCCGACTTGCAGTGGCCCATCGACAGCCTGCCGTTCGGACATGGTCCCGACTTGAGCAACCACTTGGTCGCCGCCGCCGAGCAACGCGGGCCGCTCGAACAGCTGTTCGCGCTCGGTCACCTCGCTCACAACGCCTCCGACCCGGCCTGCGAGATGTTCTTCACGCCCGCGCTCTTCGCGTCGGCGGCCATCGGCATGGTCGATCTGTACGAGGGCGACGACGACGCCGCAGGCGAAGCCGAAACGCTGACCGAGGGCTTCGGCGACATCCTCGTGGGCAACTGGGAAGGGGTCATCGACACGCTCTACGATTTCTGGCTCGACGGTGGGGCCGCGCGTGCCGATCTCGACGCGCTGCTTCAGTGGTACTGCGCAGAGGGCGCGGCCTTCACGGGCACGCCCACCGACTGCGCCCAGGTGCAGGCCGACGTGCACGCCCTGCTCGCGAGCGCCGAGGAACGGCTCGGCGGCACGACACGGGCCTACCTGAAGCAGGTCGTGCGCAACATCCAGAACTCACCGCCCGACCAGGTGCTCTCCGCCTTCGAACTGCTGCTCGCGCAACTGCTGCCCGGCGGCTGGGTTAGCCAGTCCGCACACTACGACGCCGAAGTGGCGCGCCTGCGCACGACCCCGCTCATGGACCGCGAGACGTGGCGGCTCTACGACGACCACGTGGCCGAGCTCGGTCCGCACATCGGTCGCGACCGCTACCTGCGCCGCCCGGCCATCGGCTGGCCGGGCTACAACCCGCTTGCCCAGGTGTGCGGCAACGTGCAATCGGCGATGCGGTTTTTGCCCGAGGGCGAGGAAGGCGTTGTCCCCGGGCTCATCGTCGACGGGCTCGAATGGCGCAACGCGGGGGGCGCCGGCGTAGGCACGGCCGAACCGGGCGGCGACTACGCGCTGTGGGTGCGCTTCTACGCCGCCTTGCCCTTTGCCGGGCCCATCCGGGTGGTCGTGCGCAGCGATCGGCCGGGCGCCGAAACGGCCCCGGCCGACATCGTGGCCGAAACGACCTTCGACGTGGACATCGACCCGCTCGCGGTCGAGACCAACCCACGCATCGAGGTCGTGCTGCCGTTCACCGCCACGGTGGGCGAAGCCCTCGGCTACACGGCGGAACTGTACGCCGAGCCCCGCCAGAACCCGTGGTTCACGACGAGCTGGGATCGGCTGTGGACGGCGCCGGGCCTCCCGGTCGATTGGGCGCTCTACCGCGAAAACTTCGGCACCTACGGCCACTGGCCACCGTCGCTGCGCGCGGCGGACCGCAACGAGGGCGCGCTCTTCGCGAAGGTGCAGCTCGCTCCCGCCGGGCCACCGCTCGCCGGCGCGACGGTCGACCTCGGGGCGGGCGTCGTGCCCGCGCTGAGCGCGCAAAACGGCGTGGCCTGGTTCGACGCGCTGCCGCCGGGCTCGTACGAGGTTGCGGCCGCGCTGCCGGGCTACGCCGCCGGCGGCCCGCAGCCGGTGGCCCTGGCGGCGCAGCAGCAGGCCTGGGTGTGGCTGCCGCTGCACGCCGTTCCGGTCGTCACGAGCGACGCGCCGTACAGCCCGAGCAACGCGTGCGTGCCGATCCACTGGAACGCCGGGGCTTTCGCCGACCAGGCGGCCGAGTTCTGGGCCCAACCCCTCGACGACGCGAGCGAAGCGGCGCTGTCCGAACCGACCGCGCTTGGCCTCTCGGGCACGGCCGACGCCTGCTTCGCCCCGCAGCCCGACGGCCGCCGGTTGCGTATCCAGGTGCAGGCCGAATATGGCGACGGAACGCTCGGGGTTCCGGGCGTGAGCGAGCCCATCGTGCTCGACGGCTCGGCCCCCGAAGTACGCGACGTGGCGCTCACGCCCCGCGCCGACGTGGCCTGCGCTCCCGTCGCGCCCTACGCTCCGGCCCTCGACGTGCGCCTGACGGTGGTCGAGCCGCACACGGCCGTTTCCGCCACCGTCCGCTGGCGCACCGACGACGGGGCCTACGAGACGACGAACGCCGCGCTCGAACCGCTGCCCGACGAGCCTGGCGCGGCAAGCCTCGCGTTCACGCTGCCCGCCGACGAGACCGGCGCGAGCGCACGCGTACAGTTCGAAGTGGGCAACGTGGCCGGCGCCCGCGCCGAGAGCGCACCCGCGGCGCGGCCCGTCTGGGGCGCGGCCGAGCTGTGCGGCGGCAGCCACGAGCCGGGCCCCGAGGCCGGTGACGACGCGGCGGCTGAGCCCGGGGACGGCGATGCCGCCACGGCCGGCGACGCCCAAACCGCCGAGTCTGCGGGCGCCGACGGAGCCGCCGCCGGCGACGGCGACGCCGGGGCCGCCCTGCCCGACGGCGCCGGCCCCGACGCTCCGCCCGGTCAGGGTGACACGGCGAGCGTGCCCGGCGGCTCGGGCGGCGGTTGTCGCCTTGCCGGCAGCCCCGTGCCGGCGGGCTTCGGGGCTGCGCTACCGGCCCTGCTGCTCCTCGCCGGTCTCGGGCTCGGGCGCCGGGCCCGGCGGTCCCGCTGAGGCGACGCCGGGACAAACGCCGCACGCCCGTCAAGGGGTTCAGGAATCGAGTCGTTCGGAGCAGAAGCGCTCGGCTTCGGTGGGCTCGGACGTGCGCGGACACGGCGGCAACGTCTCGATGAAGTGGCGGCCGTAGGGCCGCGCCACGATGCGCCCGTCGAGCACGGCGACGAGCCCCCGGTCGGCCGCCGAGCGGATGAGCCGGCCGAAGCCCTGCTTCAGCACGAGCGCCGCCTCGGGCAACTGATAGTCGCGAAACGGGTTTCCGCCGCGCTCGGCCAGCCGTTCGAGCCGGGCCTGGACCAGCGGGTCGGCAGGCCGGGCAAAGGGCAGGCGGTCGATGATGACGGCACTGAGCGCCGGGCCGACGACGTCGACGCCCTGCCAGAAACTGGCCGTCGCAAACAGGCACGAGTGGGTCTCGTCGCGCAGCCGCTGCAGGAGCAGCGCGCGCTGGGCCTCGCCCTGCTTCATGAGCGGGAAGCCGAGCGCGTGGCGGCTCGCGAGGGCGTGCACCGCATCGAGGTTGGCGTGCGACGTGAAGAGCACGAGCGCCCGACCACGGGTCCAGGTCAGGATGCGCACGACCTCGGCGGCCGCGGCCGTCGTGAAGGCCGGGCCGGCGTCGACGTTCGGCAGGTGCGTGGGCAGATACAGCAGCACGTTGCGCGCATAGTCGAACGGCGAGGGTACAGACAACTCGGCGACTTCGTGGTCGATTCCCATGCGCTGGCGAAAAAACGCGAAGTCGCCGCCCGTGCTGAGCGTGGCCGAAGTGAACACGACGCTGCGCACCTGGTCAAGCACGTGCTCGGCCAGGATGGCGGCCCCGTCGACGGGTGCCGAACGCAGCCGCACGCCGGAGCCGGAGCGCTCGACGAAACGCACGTCGCCTTCGCCGTCGCTCGTCGTCGCGCGTGCGAGGTCGTCGCGGAAGAGCCGCACGCGCCGGGCCGCAAGCCGCAGGCCATCCTGGCCGGCGCGTTCGGCGAGCGAGGCGAGAACCTGTTCGAGCCCTTCGAGGACACCGTCGAGCGCGAAGGCGTCGCGCTCGGCCGGCTCGCTGAGCCCCGCGCCCGGAAACGCGTGGCGCCCCGGGGCCAGCGACCGAAAATGCTCAAAAAACACCCCTCCGATGCGTTCGGCGCGCTGGAGCCGTTCGGCCTCGGCCCCGAGGTGCGCACCGGTGTTCGCGAGCAGACCGCGTACGTCGCGCAGCAGCCGCGTCAGTTCATTTGAGCCAGCGCTGGCGCCGAAGAAGGCGCAGGCCACGTCTTCGAGGTCGTGGGCCTCGTCGAAGACGAAGGCGTCGGGCTGCGGCAGGAGCGCCGCGCCGCTACGGGCGCGCAGCGCCAACTCGGCGAAAACGAGGTGGTGGTTCAGGATGAGCAACGGCACTTCGGCTGCCTGGCGGCGGCTGCGCAGCAGGAAGCAGTCGGGCGCGAATCGGCAGCCCGCGGGCTCGCACAGGGGGTCGTCGCAGTTGATGCGCCCCCAGAGCGGCAAATCGTCGGGCAGGTCTTGCAGCTCGGCCCGGTCGCCCGTGCGCGAGGTCTCGGCCCAACGCACGATTTCGCCGAGGATGCGCCGATCGTGCGGGTCGTGGATGAGCTGCCCCCACTCGGCGTGCAGCCGGGCGCGACACAGGTAGTTCGCCCGGCCCCGCAGCAAGGCCCACTGCACGGGCACGGGCAGGATGCGCGCGAGCAGCGGCAGCTCGTTCTCGGCGATCTGCGATTGCAGCGTGCGGGTGCCCGTGGCGACGAACACGCGTTGCCCCGAGAGCAACGCCGGCACGAGATACGCGAGCGTCTTGCCGACCCCGGTGCCGGCCTCCGCGAGCAGGATGCCGCCGTGCTGCAGCACTTCCCCGACCCGCTGCGCCATCTCGGCCTGTGCCGGGCGCCATTCGTGACGCCGAAAGGCGCGCGCCAGCACACCTTGGGGACGAAAGAACGTGTCGATTTCGGAGTGCATCGGGCCGATTTCGATCCCCGGCGGCTGGCCGGGCCGGAACCGCGGATCGGGTGTCGCGGCCGCCGCAGATGGGTTCAGAACACCGTGCGCGTCCCGGCCCCCCACCAGGCGTTGGGACTGGGGATGACCCGCTGGATGCTGCCGCTCTGCACGTTGACGACCAGGATGTCGCCGCCGGCGTCGAAGGCGAACGCCTGCTCGGTCCAGCCGGCGAGGCCGTAGATGGTGTCGTAGCCCGCGAGCGCTGCGATCTCGTTCGTAACGGCGCCGTCGACAGGGTCGACCTGCACGACGTAGGTGTCGCCGCCGCAGGGGTAGCTGCCGCGGTTGGCCGCAGCGAACGTGCCGACGCCCTCCGCCGAGTAGGCGTCGCCCGTGGAGCAGTAGCCGCCGTACTCGCCGAGCGCCTCAGCACGGGCCGTGGTGCCCTCACGCCGGATGCGGTACCAGCCGCCCTCCTGCGTCATGGCGATGAGCACGTCTTCGGCCTCGGAGAACGTCGCGCCCGGCACGAACGTCAGGCCGTTGAACGACGCGAGCGCCGGCAGCGCGGCCAGGTGTTGGCAGCGCGCCGTGTCCGGATGGCAGATGTACAGCGCGTCGAACGAGACCCCGTAGAGCACGCCGTGCCGGTCGATGGCGATGTCGGTCATCTCGTGCCTGTAGCCGTCGCTTGGCCAACCGAACGGCCCGACGTCGGACACCTGGAACGTCTTCACGTCCATGCGAAACAGCCGGTCGCTCGTGTGCGCGTAGACGGCCTCGTCGAGGCACACCCCGGGCTGGCTCGCGTCGTCGGGCCAGGCGTCGGCGTCGTTCGGCACGTCGTCGCCGTCGCGGTCGCCGTCGCAGGCATCGCCGAGTCCGTCGCCGTCGCCATCGGTCTGGCTCGTGTTCGGGACCGTCGGGCAGTTGTCGGCGCTCGTCGGGACGTTGTCGCGGTCGGGGTCGGACTGGTCGGGCGGCGGGCCGACGTCGTCGGGTGGCACGTCGACCGGCGGAGCCACCGTGTCGGCGGCCATGGGGCTGTCGGCCCCGGCGTCGGGCGCCGGCGCATCGGCTGGCTCGGCCCCACCATCGCCCGCGTCGGCGCGGCCCGCGTCGGCCGAGGCGTCGGGCACGCCGGCGGGCACGTCGACCGGCGCCACACCGCCGTCGGGCGGCACGAAGACGAGGTCGCCGCCGCCCGCGTCGGCGCTGCCCCCGGAGCCGCCGCAGCCAGCCCCGCTCAGAACGAGGGCGCAGCCGAAGGCCCCGAGCAGCCAGCCGATTCGTGCCGCCGCGCGCCCGCCGCGCCAGCAAGCGCGCCCGTGAAGAGCACTGGGTTTTGCAAGCATGCCGTCCCCCGCATCATTGGCGCAAGCATGCTAGCACGCCGCCGCGGCTCGGTCATCGGGCATGCGGCCGGCATCGGCTTGCGCTACACTCGCGGCGGCTCTGTGAGGAGGCTCCGAACCGCATGCCCGACCGCACCCCAGCGACCCTCGCGCGAATCGGCCAGGCCGTGGCTCAAGGCGCATCGCTCGTACGCCTCCACATCGTGGCCATCGCGGGGCTCGGCACCTGCACGTTCGGCTGGCTGCTCGTGCGACAGTCGCTCGGGCTTGTCGCGGCCCTCGCCGCCGCCGACTGGTTCGTCGTCAACCTGCTGAACCGCCTCGTCGACCGTACTGAAGACGAGATCAACGGCGTGGTCGCCGCCCCCCTCGTGCGCCGGCACCCGCGCGCGCTCTGGGCGATCGGCGTGGCGTTCGGCCTCGGCACGCTGCTCGTCGGCGGGTGGCTCCTGCCCGCGCTGGTCCCGTGGCGGCTTGCCTACCACGCGCTCGGTCTCGCCTACAACGGGCTGCTGCCCGGCGTCCGCCGCCGCCTGAAGCCGCTCTACCTCGCAAAAAACGTGGCCTCGGCGACGGGTTTTCTCCTGACGGTCTTCGCGTACCCGCTCGTGGCCGCCGGGGGCGCGCTGGCCCCGGGCATCACCGCGGCGACCGTGGCCCTGGCCATGGCGTTTTTCTTCTTCTTCGAGTTGAGCTACGAAATTCTTTACGATTTTCGAGACATCGCCGGCGATCGCGCGGCGCACGTGCGCACCCTGCCCGTCGTCCACGGCCCACGCGTCACGGCCCGCGTGGTCGACGCCCTGCTCGGCGGCAGCGTTGCCATCCTGGCTCTGGGCTACGTGACGGGCGTCGTCCCCTGGGGCCTCTTCATCATGGCCACCGCGCCGGTCATCCAGTTCGTGTGGTTTCACGTCGCGTTGCGCCGCGGCATCACGAGCGGCGACTGCGTGGGCTTGACGTGGCTCGGCGCGGCGTTGCTCGTCGGCTACCACCTCTGGATCCACCTGGGCCTGCCGGGCAGCGAGGGCCTGCGGTGACCCTCATCCAAGGGCTCTGCGCGGCCATCCTGGCCGTCTATTTGGCGTTCGCCCTGCGCCGCCAGGCGGCCCCGGCGCTGCTCCGGCGCCTCGGGCTGCTCGCCGGCGCGGCCTGGCTCGCCGAAGACAGCGCCATCCGGGTCTACGGCTTCTACGCCTACGACGCAGGATGGGCGTTGCCGCTCGACCAAACGCCGCTGCTCATCGTGCTCATCTGGCCGGTGGTCATCCATTCGGCCGAACAGCTGGTGAGCGCGCTTTCACCACGCGGCCGCTGCGTCCCGCTGCTCACCGCGGCGCTGGTGCTGGCCGACGCCTCGCTCATGGAACCCATCGCGGTGCAGGCCGGGCTGTGGCGCTGGACGGTGCCGGGGTTCTTCGAGGTACCCATCATCGGGGTGCTCGGCTGGGCCTACTTCACGTTCGCGGCCGTGACCTGGTTTGCGTTCGTCGAGCGGCGCCGGGCCGGCTGGCTTCCCGAATGCGCCGTGCTGCTCGTGGCCCCGCTGGCGACCCACGCGCTGCTGCTCGCCACGTGGTGGGGGGGCCTGCGCGCCGTCGCGTTCCCGCTCGCCGCCGCGCCGCTGGTGCTCGGCGCCTGGGGGCTCAGTCTGGGGCTGACGGCGCTCATCGTGCGCGGCCGGCTCTGGCGCCGCGTGCCGTTGGCAACGCTCGCCCAGCGCATGCCCGCCGCCGCGTTCTTCCTCGGGCTGCTCTTCGTGTTCGGGCATCAACGCCCGGAGCTCGTTGCTTTCGCCCTCGCCTTCGTGCCGCCCTACCTGGTGCTGACGCCTTGGGCGCGCGTGCGCGCGTCCCGGTAGCCGAAGCGCCCGCCGTTTTCGCGGTCGCCGCCTCCGGCCCCCGGCCCGCAACGTGGCGGGCCGGAAACCCGGGCGCACAGGGGCGTGGTGCGCGAGGGCCCGGGCCTACTCGACGGCCCGGTCGAGGATGATGAACTCGACGCGGCGGTTGCGGGAGCGGTTCTCGTCGGACGTGTTGGGCACGAGCGGTTCGGATTCGCCAAAGCCGCGGAAGTTGAGCCGCGCCGGCGAGATGCCCTGGCCGACCAGGAACTGGTAGACGGCCTCGGCGCGCCGCTTGGAGAGCACCAGGTTGCGACGGTCGGCGCCGACGTCATCGGTGTGGCCCTCGATGCGGATGCGCAGCAACTCGCGGTGTTCGCGCATGACCTTGGCCACGTCGAGCAGCACCGGCGTGGAGCGTTCCTGGAGCGTGGCCTTGCCGAACACGAAGTAGATGGGTTCGAGGGTCACGAGCCGTCTCGGCGTGATGCACACGAGGCGCTCCTCGGGACAGCCATCTTCGTCTTCGCAGTTGTTCTTGTTCTCGGGCGCATTCGGACACTTGTCGGTCGCGTCGAGGATGCCGTCGCCGTCGTTGTCGGGCTCGGGGCAGCCGTCCTGGTCTTCGAAGCCGTCGACGTCTTCCGCCACATTGGGACAGCCATCGGAGGCGTCGAGGATGCCGTCGCCGTCGTTGTCGGGCTCGGGGCAGCCGTCCTGGTCTTCGAAACCGTCGAGGTCTTCGGCCACGTTGGGGCACGGGTCGTCGGCGTCGAGGATGCTGTCGTTGTCGTTGTCGGGATCGGGACAGCCGTCCTGGTCCTGGAAGCCGTCGAGGTCTTCGGCTTCGCTCGGACAGCCGTCTTCGCGGCCGAACAGCCGGTCGTTGTCTTCGTCGGTGGGCACGCGCGGCGAGAACGCGATGCCGGCGAACACGCGCCACTGCGGCGTGCCGTAGCCCGGCAGCACCCCGGCGCCGCCGCCCGCGTTGATGGTGAGCCCGGCGCCCGGAAAGATCTTGAGACCGAGCAGGGCTTCGAGCTGCCGTTCGTTGGCCTTGGTCAGGCTGTTGACGCCGGCCGCACCGAAGACCTCGGCCAGAATCTCGACGTATTCGGTTGCGGGTTTCACACCGAGACCGAGGCCGTAGGTGAGCTCGTCGTCGGACTGCAAATTGCCAAGGTTGGCTTCCTCGGCGAAGCGGTAGCCGATGTCGAAGGCGACGCGGAACAGCGGCATCTTGTATTCGGCCATGAGTTGCGGCGTGAACGTGACGTTGCGGTCGCCCGTGTAGCGGTCGGTGAACTTGCCGACCGGGATGCCGAGGACCCCCTCGGCGGCGAGCCCGAAGCCGTTGCCGCCGTGGTCGAGGATGCGGAAGCGCGGGGATACCCGGATGTCACCCAGCGCGCCGCTGTTGGGTTCCCGGCCCGCGGCGAAGCCGTCTCCGCCGATGTAGGGGTGCACGGGCAGTTCGACGGCGAACTCCATGAAACTCAACACCCCCAGCGTGAACTGCAGGTCGGCGGTGAGCATGTCGCTGACCGCGCGCCGGAAGATGTCGCCGTTGTCGCGCCGCGTGAGCAAGGGATTGCGCGCGTAGTTGAAGTGCAGCCCCACGGCCCAGTTGAGATGCCCGAGCGTCTCCGTGCCCCGCACGGAGAAGTAGTCTTGCGGATGGGGCGAGGGTTGGTACGTCTGGACGTTGACGTCCTGCCCGCGGACGAGAGCCGGAACGAGAACCGCGAGCAGCGCGACGATGATGGATAGCCTTCGCATGCCTTGTTCCACTGCCGGGGCCATGCCCCGGTCGTTGAGCGCCGTCCAGTCGAACGCGTCGTGGGTGCCGGGTCGCCCCGTGGGGCTTGCCGGCCCGCACCGCCGCTAGCGGACCCGCCGCCGCAGAGCGCGCGCTCCGAGCATGAGGCCCAGGGCCAATACCAACGCGAGGGGCGCCCCGGGCTGCGCGGCTGCGCAGCCTTCGACACCGCCCTGCACGGTAACCCCCTGCTTCTCGCAGAACCCACCCGCGCGACCCACGGGCGAGATGCACTCCTCGTCCCAGCCCGCGCAAGGGCGGTCGACCGAACAGGGGTACGGCGTACACACACTGTCCTTGCAATACGCATCGAGCGCGCAGTCGCCGTCGTCGTCGCAGGCGAGCAGCGGCACGCATTCGTGGCGGTCGAGGTCGCAGCGTCGGTTCTCGCCGCACTGGCCGTCGGTGATGCACTGCCAGGGTTCGCAGCGGTGCGTTTCGAGATTGCAGTTGGCCTCGACGCAGTCGGCGTCGCCGGTGCATTCCCAGGGCACGCAAGCGTGGGTCTCGAGGTCGCAGTCGCCTTCGCCGCACTCGTCGGGTTCGACGCCGAGGCATTCCCAGGGCACGCAGGTGTGCGTCACGGGGTCGCAATTGGCCTCGGTGCAATCGTTCTGGTCGACGCAGAGCCAGGGTTCGCACGTGTGCGTGTCGGGGTTGCAGGAGCCCTGCACGCAGTCGGCGTCGTCGACGCAGTCCCAGGGCACGCACTCGTGGGTCTCGACGTTGCACGAGCCGTTGCGGCAGTGCTCGTCGGTGTAGCACGCGACGCAGCTGCCCGTGGCAACCTCGCAGAACAGGCCGGTGGGGCAGTTTTCGTCGCCCGTGCAGATGGGTTCGGCGCAGTCGGGCGTGCCGTCACCATCGTGGTCTTCGCAGTCGCGTGAGCAGCGCGGCTGGGCGTCGTTGCAGTCGGGCCCGATGCAGTCTTCGCCTTCGCCGAACCCGTCGCGGTCGCGGTCGACGCACCATTCGCCGCAGTCGGGCAGCCCGTCGCCGTCGAGGTCGGAGCAGTCGCGATTGCAGTTGGGGCTGAGGTCGTTGCAGTCGGGAGCGATGCAGTCGGGGCCCTCACCGAAGCCGTCGCCGTCGAGGTCGAGGCAGTCGCCGATGCAATCGGCACGGCCGTCGCCGTCGTTGTCGCTGCAGTCGGTGCTGCAGCGCGGCGCGCGGTCGTTGCAGTCGGGGCCGATGCAGTCGGGCCCCGCACCGTAGCCGTCTCCGTCGACGTCGAGGCACCCGTCGGCGCAGTCTTTGATGTTGTCCCAGTCGACGTCGGCCCGGCAGTCGAGGTTGCAGTCGACAAGCGCGTCGTCACAGTCCCAGCCGTCGCAGTCGGGGCCGATGCCGAACCCGTCGTGGTCGTTGTCGACGCAGCCGTCGGCGCAGTCGGGCTCGCCGTCGCCGTCGAGGTCGACCGTGCAATCGTAGTTGCACCGGCTGTCGGCGTCATTGCAGTCGGGGCCGATGCACTCGGGCCCGACGCCGTAGCCATCGTGGTCGGCGTCGTCGCACTCGTCGGCGCAGTCGGGCACCCCGTCGCCGTTGAGGTCCCAGCAGTTGTTGGTGCACAACGGCCCGAGGTCGTTGCAGTCGGGGCCGATGCAGTCGGGACCGAGGCCGTAGCCGTCGTTGTCGCGGTCGATGCAGCCATCGTCGCAGTCGGCGATGCCGTCGTGGTCGAGGTCCTGGCAGTTGCGGCCGCAGTCGGGGTTGCCTTCGTCGCAGTCGGGGCCGATGCAGGCCGTGCCCTCGCCAAAGCCGTCGCCGTCAGGGTCGACGCAGTCTTCGGCGCAGTCGGAAACCCCATCGCCGTCCCAGTCGCCACAGTCGTCGGTGCACAGCGGCGCGAGGTCGTTGCAGTCGGGACCGTCGCACCCGGCACCCGTGCCGAAGCCGTCCCAATCGACGTCGAGGCAGTCGTCGGCGCAGTCGGGCACGCCGTCCCAGTCGACGTCGGCGCAGGTGGTGGCGCAGGTCGGTTCGCTGTCGTCGCAGTCGAGCCCGCGGCAGGCCGGACCCCATCCGTAGCCGTCACCATCGGCGTCGACGCAGTCGTCGGCGCAGTCGGGCGTGGCATCGTCGTCCATGTCGACGCAGATGGACGCGCAAGTGGCCTCGGTGTCGTCGCAGTCGGGACCGTCGCAGGCCGGGCCCGTGCCGAAGCCGTCGCCATCGCCGTCGACGCACGGATCGGCGCAGTCGGCCAGCCCGTCGCCGTCGCCGTCGGAGCAGTCGGTGCCGCAGTCGGGTTCCTCGTCGTCGCAGTCGGGCGGGCTGCACAGCCCGTCTTCGTCGATGTCGATGCAGTCGTCTTCGCAGTCGGCCACGCCGTCGCCGTCGCCGTCGCCGCAGTCGAGGTTGCAGCTCGGCGAGGCATCGTCGCAGTCGGGGCCGTCGCAGGCCGGGCCCGTGCCGTAGCCATCCTGGTCGACGTCGACGCAGCCGTCGGCGCAGTCGGGCACCCCGTCGCCGTCGCTGTCGCTACAATCGAGGCCGCAGGCGTCGGACAGGTCGTCGCAGTCGACGCCGGCGCAGATGCCGTCGCCATCGACGTCGACGCACGGGTCGGCGCAATCCGGAATGCCGTCGCCGTCGCCGTCGCTGCAGTCCACCGAGCAGGTCGGCGCATCGTCGTCGCAGTCGGGGCCGTCGCAGGCCGGCCCGACGCCGTAGCCGTCGCCGTCTTGGTCGAGACAATCGTCGGCGCAGTCGGGCAGCCCGTCGCCGTCGGCGTCGGTGCAGTCGAGGCCGCACGTGTCGGCCGTGTCGTCGCAGTCGGTGTCGGCGCACAGCCCATCTTGGTCGACGTCGATGCAGTCGTCGCCGCAATCGGGCACGCCATCGCCGTCGCTGTCGCTGCAGTCGGCGCTGCAGCTCGGCAGCGTGTCGTCGCAATCGGGCCCGTCGCAGGCCGGCCCGACGCCGAACCCGTCGCCGTCGGCGTCGACGCACACGTCGAGGCAGTCGATGACCCCATCGCCGTCGCTGTCGTCGCAGCTGACATTGCAGAACGGCGACTCGTCGTCGCAGTCGGCACCGGTGCAGGCCGGCCCGACGCCGTAGCCATCGGTGTCGACGTCGATGCACGGGTCGGCGCAGTCGGGCAAATCGTCCTTGTCGACGTCTTCACAGACCAGCGTGCAGGTGGGATAGCGGTCGTCGCAGTCGGCGGCGAGACAATCGGGGCCCTCGCCGTGTCCGTCGCCGTCGGAATCGAGGCAGTGGTCTTCGGCGTCGGCGATGCCGTCGCAGTCGCTGTCGTCGACGACGACGCGCACGCTCTCGGGACTGCGGGCGCGGCCCGCCGCCTCGTCGATGGCCACGGCGTAGATCTGCCAGGAGGGGAGGAGGGTGAACGGCGCCCGCGGGTCGAGCGTGAACGCGAACGCGCCATCGGGCCCGGCGAGCGCCTCGCCCGCCGGATAGGTGAGCCCGCTCAGCGGGTTACGCACGAAGATCTGCACGCGCGCGCCCGGTGCGCCGTCTGCCGCGCCGCCGAGCGACGTCTCGCCGGGGACGACGGGGCAGTCGACCCTGGGCTTCGGCGTGGTGCCGGCGCCGTCGGTGGACGTGAGCGGCACGGCGACGCTGAAGGCCTGCGGAACGGAGGGGTCGCCGTCGGGATCGGCGTTGCCGTCGACGCCGCCGACGTTGACGTCGGCGTTGCAGGGGCGCCCGGCCGGGCAACTCGCCTGGTCGAGCGTGATCGTCATGGTGGCGCCGCTGCGGAACGCCGCACCGTGGTCGATGAGAACGCGCACCTCGTCAACGGAGGTGTTGCAGAAAACATCCCAGGACAGCCGCAGGGTGTCGCTGCCGAGGTCGAGCACGAGCCCGTCGCTCGGCTCGAGCCCGCGGTCGTCGGACGCGTAGTTGAGCAGGGGCGAGCCCCAGGTGGCGTCGGTGGCTTCGAGGTTGCCGCGCGTCGTGAGCACGCCGACGATGTTGATGCCGGCGCTGAACGAGAGGGTGGCCACGACGTCGGGAGCTCCCAGGCACATCTCGATGGGCCCGGCGCGGATGGTGAGCGCCTGAGCGAAGCGCCCGTCGACCGACGGAAGCACGCCAAGCCCGCCCCAGGTGGGCTCGGTAGCGATGCCGTCGACCGGTGCCGCGCCACTGCTGGCGTCGAATGCCGCATCGCGCAGGATGTGCAATTCGCCGTAGCGCGTGGGGCCACGCGTGGTGCTCGGAACGTAGCCGAAGCTGTCGCCCGAGGCCGGTGCCGCGAACAGCAGCGCGTCGCGGTACGGCACGATCTGCGCGTGTGCCGCCGGCACCGCGATACCCAGCCAGCTCAGCGCGAGCACGGATAGGGCGAACGAGCGTTGGCGTGGGGTCATGAGGTTCCTCCCTTCTCACCCACCGCAGCCCGGAAGGGGATACCAACTGGGGCCCGGCGGAGCGTGCGCGATAGTCTAGCAGATGACCGGCCGTTGCGACACGGGATCTACATCCGGCGGGCGCGTCGGCGCGCCGTCGCCAAAGCCAGCCATGCCCCGAGCACGAACCAGACCGCGCCGGCTCCGAGGCCGCTGCCCGGCCCCGCGGCGCAGGCATCGGGCCCGCCCCCCAACGACAGATCGCCGCGCTGACAGACACCCCCGACTTTGCCGGGCGCGAAGACGCACACCCGGTCCCAGGCGCCGCAAGCGCGGTCGGCCGTGCACTCGAACGGCAAGCAGAGACCCGCGCTGCAGTAGGTGTCGGGCGAACATTCGGCATCGAACGTGCACGCCGGCTGGGCCTCGCAGCGCTGGCTCGTCGGGTTGCACACGGCGCCCGGTGAGCAGTCTCCGTCGACGAGGCACTCCGGCACGCACGCCTGGAGCACGGCATCGCACACGCCGAGCGCGCAGTCTGCGGTATCGAGGCACTCGACGCACACCCCGCTCTGCGCGTCGCAGCGCCCCTCCGGACAATCGGCGTCGCTCGTGCAGACGTCGAGGCAAACGTGGCGGGTCAGGTCGCAACGGCCCGACGCACAGTCGTCGTCGGCGAGGCAAGCCACGCAGGCCCCGATCGCGACGAGGCAGCGCAGCCCGGCCGCGCAGTCGGCGTCGCTCGTGCACTGACTGACGGCGCAATCGGCGATCCCGTCGCCGTCGCCGTCGGTGCAATCGGCCGCGCAAGCGGGGTGGCGGTCGTCGCAATCGGGCCCCGCGCAATCGGGGCCAATCCCCGCGCCGTCGAGGTCGGCATCGGTGCACGGGTCGGCACAGTCGGGGATGTGGTCGCCGTCGCTGTCGCGGCATTCGGCCTGGCAGGCGGCAAGCGTGTCGTCGCAGTCGGGGCCGAGGCACGCCGCGCCCTCGCCGTAGCCGTCGCCGTCGAGATCGGTGCAGGCCTCGCGGCAGTCGGCGATGCCGTTGGCGTTTCCGTCGGCGCAATCGGCCGCGCAGGTCGCGGCCGAGTCGTCGCAGTCGGGGCCGAGGCACGCCGCGCCCTCGCCGTAGCCGTCGCCGTCGTGGTCGTTGCAGTCGTCGAGGGGGTCGCACAGCCCGTCGCCGTCGGCGTCGGCCGGCACGTCGCTTGCCCGCGTCGGGTCGGTGCCGCAGGCGATCTCGCCCGCGTCGGCGAAGCCGTCGCCGTCGGTGTCGGGGTTGGTCGGGTCGGTGGCGTAGTCGTCGGCCGTGCCAGGAATGCCGTCGGCATTGCTGGTATCGAGTTCGAGGCCGTCGTCGATGCCATCGCCGTCGGTGTCGGGGTTGGTCGGGTCGGTGCCGTGGTCGTGGACCTCGGCGCCATCCGGGATGCCGTCGCTGTCGCTGTCGGGAAGGAAGGGATCGGAGCCGTAGGTGGCTTCGTCGGTGTCGTTCAGCCCGTCGTCGTCGTCGTCGGGGTCGAGGCAGTCGGGCGCGCCGTCGCCGTCGTGGTCGGGCAAGTCCTCATCGGCGACGCCGTCGCAGTCGTTGTCTGCGCCATCGCAGAGCTCGGGTGCGCCCGGGAACACGTCGGGCTCGTCCGGGGCGCAGTCGTCCGGTTCGATCGAGCCGTCGCAGTCGCGGTCGCCGACGACGCGCGCGGTGCTGTCGGCGCTGCAGCCCTGGGCGTCGGGCTCGTTCAGGGCGCGCGCGAAGACCTGCCAGCCGGCGGCGAGGGGCCACGGCCAGCCGGGGTCGAGCGCGACCGTGAAGGCGCCGTCGGCGTCCGTCAGGGTTTCGCCGAGCACCCCCGTGTCCTGCCATTCGGGGTCGTATACGAACAGTTGCACGCGCGTGCCGGGCGCGGCACCGGCCACGTTGCCCGAGAACGTGGTCTGACCGGCGCCGACGGGACAATCGAGCACGGGGCTGGCCGTGACGCCGGTGGCGGCGGCCGGCGTGAGGGGCACGGTCACCACCAACGTATCGTCGGTGAACGGGTCGAGGTCGGGGTCGGCGTTGCCGTCGATGCCGCCCACGTTGATGTCGGCGTTGCACGCCTGGCCGTCGCCGCAGCGCTCCTGCGAGGCCGAGATGCGCATCCAGGCCCCGGGCAGGAAGGCGTTGCCGTGATCGACCAGGATGCGCAGGTCGTCGGTGCCGGAGCCGCAGGCCGCCTCGGACACGAGGTTGATGCGTCCCGGCGCCGGATCGACGTCGAGGTAGTCGCTGCTCTCGAAGGGGCGGAACTGCGCCTGGTAGTTGATGAAGTAGGCGTTGTAGCGGATGCCCCAGCTGCTGTCGGAGACCCGCAGGTTCTCGCCTCCCGAGCCCGGCGAGGCGCCCAGCACGCCCACGATGCGCAGCCCTGGACTGAATTCGATGTCGACAGCCCCGTCGGGCACGGCGAAGCAGTCCTGCACGGGCCCGACGCGGACCAGGATGGATTGGGCGAACAGGCCGTCGGCGCTCGGGTCGTCGGGGTTGAGCCCCTGCCAATGCGCCCCCGGCTGGAGACCGGCCACCGGCGCGGGCCCCGTCAGGGCGTCGAAGGCCCGTTCGCGCACGACGTGGATCTCGCCGTGGGGCGTCGGCCCGTGGGCGGCACTCGGCACGTAGTCGCCGAATTCGCCCCCCGATTCGGGAGCAGCGAAGATCATGACGTCTTCGTACGGCGCAACCTGGGCCAGGCCGGGACGCGCCGCCAGCGCGAAGACCAGAACGGTCGCCACCGACGCAAGAAACTTCAGGGAATCGCGGACCACGACGCATCTCCTTCAGCGGCCTCGGCTGCCGCGGCACCGAGACGCCGGGCAGTATGGGGCGCGACGATTTCGTCCCCGACGAGCAGGTCGCCCTCGCCGGGATTGAAAGCCAGGCGACCGCCATCGGGCAGCCGCCACAAGGTGGGCAGAACGTGCTGGGTGCCGGGACTCAGATGTTCGAGCACGGGATTGATGAGGCGGTCGGGCGCCGTCTCGGGCACGAGGTCGAGCGGCACGGCCGGAAGTCCGCCAGTGGCGAACGCGACCCGCTCGGCATCGATGCCCCAGGACGTGCGCGCGGGGTCGAGGGCGCGCAGGTCGTCGGAGAGGAAGAAGGCACCGCCCGCGAGCGCCACGACCCAGCCGGCTGCCTCGACCTCCGGTCGTTCGAGGTCGCGCATGAGCAGGGGATCGGCGTCGCACAACGTGACGTCGCACCAGTGGAAGCGCACACCGATGCTGCGGGCCTGGTTGACGACAAAACCCCACGAGGCACCGAGCCCGCCGAAAGCGATGTCGGCGCCTACGCGCCAGGCGTCGACGTAGGGCAAACTCGGCAAGACGGGGGCGCCGACGGCGAGGAGCAGCGTGTCGTCGCCGGCCGCCTCGCGCATGGTGGCGAGCGCCCGGTGGTAGGCCTGCAAGCCTGTGACCGGCTCGTGGCGCAGGCCCTCGAACGTGCCGGCAAAGAGAAAGTCGATTTTCAGCAAGTCGAAGCCCCACGCCACGATGCGCCGGATGGTGTCGTGCAGGTGGGCGCGCGCTTCGGGATGCGTGACGTCGAGGATGAGCATGCGCCCCTCGGCCGGGTGCGCGTAGGCTGCGTCGGCGACGAACCAATCGGGGTGCTCGGCCGCGAGCGCCGTGTCGGCCGCCACGAGCAGCGGGGCGAGCCACACGCCGACGGTGAAGCCCTGGGCCCGCAGGTCGCTCGCGAGCCCCTGGAGCCCCGTCGGGAACTTGTCGTTCGGGAACCAGTCGCCCCAGGCGCGCTGCCAGCCGTCGTCGATGACGATACGCAGGGGGGGCGCGGCGGGGCCGCGGTGCGGGCCGATGATGGCGGCCGCCAGCGTGGCGTTGGCGCGCACGGCGGCGTCGTCGACGCCGTCCCAGAGGTCGTACCACGAGTTCCAGCCGGCGTCGGCCTGACGGGGCGCGAGCGCGCGCCGGGACGGCAGCCGCCGGGCATAGGCCGTGAGCAGGGTCTCCGGGGCCGCACCCAACGCCACGAAGAAGGCTTCGCCGGCGCAGGACTCGCCCGCGGTGAGCGTCACCTGCTCGCCGGTGCCGCCATTCGCAACGATGACATCGAGGTCGCCCGCGCCGTCGGCGGCGACGCGCACCCACGACTTGAAGCGTTCGGCCGTAAGGGCGCCGATGAAAAACGCCTGAGGCCCGCCCGCGATGAGCGTGGAGCCGTGGGAGAACGCCTCGCCGGTGCGACTGACCTCGGGCTCGCCGCGGACGAGCAGCGCGGCGGCGAGGGCCGCGTCGCTCAGCGCCGGTCCGATGGCCATCATGCCGGCCTGCGACCACGACTGGAAGCCGTCGGACAGCCAGGCCCGGGCACCCGGGACCGTGGTCGGCCCGCGCAGCGCCAGGGCTTCGAGCGTGACCGGGGCGGCCGCCTCGAACGAGAGGTGGAGCGTGTCGGGCGAGACGCGCACGACGACTTCGCCGGCCTCGCCGGCCGGGCACGAGAGTTCGGCAGCGCTGGCCAGGCACGCGCCGTCGCGACCGCCGCCGCGCCACTGCCCGGCGATGCGCACCTCGGGTCGCCAGGCGAGCGTGACGCCGCTCGGACCCGCGCTCCACGCCACGGTGTCGCCCACGATGGTGAGGCCCTCGCCCACCGTCGGCACGTCGGCGTCGCCCGCCGGGTCGGTGCCGGATGCGTCGTCGCCCGCGGCGTCGAGTTCGCCCGGCAGAATGACGTCGCCGGCGGCATCGGGGGCGTCGCCGGCGTCGCCGACCCGAGCCCCGTCGGCCGCAACGTCGGCGGCGGCGTCGGGGGACGCAGCCTCGCCGCCGGGACCGCAGGCCGTCAGAGCGACGACCAGCGCCACGAGGCAGGGCCCCAGTCGGGCCCCAAGGTCAGGGTGCAACGCGTGCATCGGGAACCTCAGAGCCGCCGGCCGCGGCCGCGCGGGCGAGAATGCGGACGACGCCGGGAGCCACGGGAGTGTATCGCGTGAGCACGAGGGGGTCGTGGCCGGGCACGATGCGTTCGACGCCCCCCCCGACGAGGGCCCGCATGGTGCGCAGCGTCGCAAGCGATGCCGCTGCGTCGTGCGTCTGGCCGGACGGCGTCGGTCCTTCCACGTTGCGGTAGAGCGGGGCCTCGTCGGAGGCCAGGATGTAGCGTCCCCGCGGCGACTGGACCACAACGTACTGGAACCGCGGTGTGTGCCGCCCCTGGCGCACGAGCGCCAGGCCGGGACGGACGATGACCACGTCGGCAGCGTCGTCGGCCGGGGCCAGGCGCCCCTCGCGCTCGAGCGCGGCAAGGGTCGCGCCGAGCCGCGGATCGACGGGTTCCTGGCGGCTGAGTGCCGCGAACTCGCCAGGCGCGAACCATACGCGAGCGCGCGGAAAATCGGACAAGCCGCCCACGTGGTCCCAGTGGCCGTGCGTGATCGCAATGTCGTCTACGTCGTTCGCGCGGAGCCCCAGCGCGGCGAGCGCCTGCAGCGGCGCGCGGTGGTCGGCAAGCCCCCACTTCTCGGCCCGGTCGCGGTCGGCGAAGCCCGTGTCGACGAGCACGACGGCGTCGGGCCCGACGATGGCCCAGAAGAAGAAGGCAATGGGCACGCGCTCTGCGGGTGCGGTACCGGCCAAGAAGAGGTGCAGCGCCACGGGCCTGCTCGTGCCCACATGGACGGCGTACACGGCGTAGTCGGCGCTGCCGGCGCGCGCGAGGGCCGCCTCGATCGGGGCCGCCGCCGCGAGCGCCGCCGCGCCCTGGAGCAACGGCGCCGCTAGCCCGCCGACGAGCGCCGACGCCCTGACCCAGCGGGGATTGCGAACGCGGGCCCCTGCGGCCATCGCTGTGCCTTCCATTGCCCAGGTCCCGACAGCACGACGTGTCGGGCGCAGTCGTGGGCCGTTGGGTCGCAAGGATAGCATCGGCCCGGAAACGGTGCCAATTCGCCCGCCTTTCTGTCACGCCCACGCCCTGGTGGACGGCGGAACGCGGCCGGCGGCGTCGCGCGCGGGCGCGCCGCGACGACCGGTGGCGCCCGTTCCGTGGTCGTTTGGCGCACCGGGAGAGACACGCGAACCGATGGACGGTACGCGGGCCTTGTGGTAAGCAGGGAGGCGTTGCGCAAGAGTTGACCTTGCGGTGCGCCGGCTCGGGGCCGGCGAGCCCAACGGACGGCCGGGTTCGCGAGCGGGGGGACGATGGCGGCGACAGCCTTCGTGACGTTCTACGACCCCTACCCCGACCTCCAGGGGCCGCGCCTGTCGCTCAGCAACGGCTTCTCGTTCGTGCGCCATTTGCTGCCGCCGGGAGCCGACGTCATCGTGCGCGCCGACCTGGCCGAGGCCGACGCTCTGCGCGAACGGCTGGCGCCCTATGCCCGCGTTTTCTGCACGGTGGCGGCCGTCACGCACGTGCAACTCGTCTCAGCCGTTGCCGACGCCCGCTGGGTGCTCGGCGGGCCGCTTGCCGACTGGTGTGCCGTGCCCGGGGCAACCGTGGTGAGCGGCGCCTACGAAGCCTGGGTCGGGCAACCGCTCAGCGCGCGCTTTGGCGCCTACTGGGATGAGGCGCTCGGTCCGCTCGGGCTGCCCGTGACCTACGCTTGCAGCCTCGGGCTCGGCTGCTACTGGCACCGCTGCACGTTCTGCGGCGAGCCGCACAACCGGCCGCCGCGCCCCGACCGCTGGCGCACGCCCGTGGCCCCCATCCTGCGGCAGCTGCCGGCCCCGACCCATCCGCTGACGCGCGCGCATCTGTGTTGCTCGTCGGTTCCGCCCGAGATTCTGGCCGACGTGCTCCGCGCCGAACGCCCCTCGGGGATCGAACTCTACGTGCGCGCCGATGCGGCCACGAGCCGCGTCTTCGAGGCCTATCGGGGCTCGCTTGCGGGGCTCGACTTCCACGTGGGCCTCGAAGCCTTCTGCGACGGGGCGCTGCGGCTCTTCCGCAAGGGCTTCACGGTGCACGATGTGCTGACGCTGCTGGCCGACGTGACGTCCCGCGGGGCGACGGCGCGGGTCACGGTCATGTCCGGGCATCCGTTTCTCACGGCCGAATGGGCCGAAGAGAGTCTGGCGAACGTCGAAGCGCTCACGCGCATCGAGGCCCGCAACCCGGGCCGCATGTTGCTCGTCGACTGTGGCCCGACGGGCTGGCCGCGCGCGGCCCTCGCGCGCCGCTTCAGCGCCAACGTGGCGGTCGTGAGCGCCAACCGAGGCCGTTGGCGGCGATACCTGGCCCCCCTCGACCCCGACAGCGAGGCCACGACGCACAACCGCCGCATTGCCGAGCGGCTGCTGGCCTCGCCGCTCAGTCGACTGGGCACGTTCGGCGCCTAGCGGCGGCGCGGGCGGACGCGCCCGGCGACGAGGGGCGGCGCCGCTCACGAAGACGTTGAGGACGGGCTCTGGAAAGGGCCCTGACGGCGATCGAGCGAAAGCGGAGGGAAGTACATGCCAGACACGACTGCGTCCTCGCCGAACAAGGTCATCAACACCACGCCCATTCGCACGTGTACCCATGCCGTGCCGCTCAAGGGCGGGGTCGTTGGCTGTCCCGGCTGCAACGAAGCGTTCGACACCGCGCTCGTGGTGTTTCCGCGGCTGGCCAACGCCCAGGGTCCCGTCCAGGTCACGCTCAAGGTCTGGCCGAGCTCGGCGTTCGCGGGTCCGCTCGGGGGCTGCAAGGTCGTCTCGGCCATCCTCGAAGTCAGCGCCCCTGCCCTGCTCGTGCAGGGCACCATCCAGGTGTCGCTCACGGTGTCGAGCCCCGACGCGGTGACGGCATTCCGGTTGCACGGCTGGCAGGGCGGAGCCTGGCAGACCGGCGCCTTCAAGTCGGCCGCCATCTCCGGCGACGTCTACAGCGCCTGCTACGACAACGGCGGCTCCCCGCCCACCCTGCGCTACAACTACTTCTGCGTCACCAAGCCGTAGCTGGACGTCGGACGGCGCCCGGTTGGGTCGCCCCGGCCCCTCACGCGGGCGGCCCGGCCAGCCCGGCGCGGCGGGGCTTAGCGAAGCGCCGCAGCACCGAGCGGCCCGCGGCAACGGTGCTCGGTCGGCGGCGGACGCACCACAGCCTGCCCGTCTTCCCAGACCACCGGAACCCGCTGCCACACGTCGCGCAGCAGGTCGCAGGGACGCTCGTGGAACACGCTCAGGTCGAGCAGGCCGCGGTCGCCCAGGCTCGTGGCGGCATAGGCCACGCGCCCCTCGATGTGCAGGTGCACGACCGGGCCGTGCAGGCTCAGGCTGTCGAGACGGGCACCGGTGCGCGGCTGCCATAGCCCCAGCACGCCGTTTGCGAAACCGGCCACCACCGTGTCCATGGGTCCGGCCACGAGCCGCACGACGGCGGCGGGCGGAACGCTCTCGAACGTGGTGACGCCGCGACCGCTCGGGCTGCGGGTGGCTCTCCGTTCGACCACCCCGTCTTCGAAGCCGACGAACCACGCGTTCGGGGTACGCAGCAACGCCGTGACCCCCGCGGCCCCGGGCGCCTCGCCCAGCACGCGGCCGGCAGCGTCGTACTGGCGCAGGTGCGTCGGCGCGGCGACGAGGAAGCCGCCGGCATCGGGCGCGAGCGCGCTCGCATCGGTTTCGAGCCCCTGAAAATCTCCCGCCGGCGAATACAGGCGCACGACCCCCGCCGCCCGGGTCACGCAGCCCGCGGGCAGCGCGAGGACCTCGTCGAGCTTGGCCAGCGGCGCCCGCAACACCAGACGGTCGGCCTCGACGAGCCAGTACTCGAGTTCGTCGGCGTAGGTGCGGATGCACAGCGTGCGCCCCTGCGGGTCGACCGAGGCGGCGCGCGCGCGAACTTCGACGGCTTCTCGCCAGCCACGGCCCGCCGGCGGCCGGCCGGCCGGCGCCTGGGGATCGGAAAGCGCCACCCAACCGCGGTCGGTGAACAGCCGGGGCGGCGCCGGCAAGAGCAGCGGGGCCCGCCATACGGGGCGGCCCGAGCGCGCATCCCAGTAGCGCACGGTGCCGTCGTCGCTCGTCGTCACGACCCGCGCGCCGTCGGGGGTGAAGGCCAGGCGGTTGACTTCGGCGCGGTGGCCCGCGAGCACGACGTCGGTGCGGTTCGCAAGATCCCAGACGCGCGCCGTGCGGTCGGCGCTCGTGGAGCCGAGATACCGGCCGTCGGGGCTGAATCGCACGCGGTAGGCTCGGTCGCCGTGACGGCCGAGGATCTCGGACTTGCCGAGGTCGAGATCCCAGAGCCGCACCGTCGCGTCCCAGTGGCCGGCAGCGAGCGTGCGGCCGTCGGGATGGAAATCGACGGATTCGAGCGCCCCCGCGCCCGCGTCGAGCACTTGACGCAATTCGCCCGTGTCGGTGTCCCAGATGCGGATGGCGCCGTCGACCGAGGCGCTTGCCAGTCGGCGGCCGTCCGGATGGAACGCAACGCCCCGCACGATGGCGGTGTGCCCGCGCAGCACGCGGGGGGCGGCGCCCGTATCGAGGTCCCAGACCCGCACGGTCTTGTCCCAGCTGGCCGACGCGAGGAAACGGCCGCCCGGGCTGAAGGCCGCGTCCATGACCGCCGCGGTATGCCCTTCGAGCACGCGCGGGCGCTGCCCGCCGGTGAGGTCCCAGAGCCGCACGGTGGTGTCTTCGCTGCCGGAGGCGAGCCACTGCCCGTCCGGGCTG
The DNA here is from genome assembly GCA_964422715.1 of uncultured Myxococcales bacterium. Lineage (GTDB taxonomy): Bacteria > Myxococcota_A > UBA9042 > PWKZ01 > CAYRCM01 > CAYRCM01. The sequence continues at coordinate 47,917 of CAYRCM010000017.1, forward strand.
AACGCCACGGTGAAGACGAGCGCCTGGTGGCCCGACAACGCCTTCACCACCTCGCCGGAGGCAACGTCCCAGAGCAGCACGCGACGGTCGGCACCGGACGTGGCCAGCGTGCGCCCCTCGGGCGAGACCGCCACACCGAAGACGGCTGCCGCATGCGAACGTGTGAGCGCCGGGGGCGCGTCGGTCGCGACGTCCCAGAGCCGCAGCGTGCCGTCCCAGGAACCGGACGCGAGCAGGCGTCCGTCCGGGCTGAACGCCAACCCACGCACGCGGTCGGTGTGGCCCTGAAACCCCTTCAACTCGCGGCCGCCGTCGAAGGCGAAGAGGCGCAGCGCGCGGTCGCTGCCCGCCGCGACGAGCGCGCGCCCGTCGGCGCTGAGCGCAATGCGGGTGACCTCGGCCGGGTCGGCCTGGATGAAACGACTCGGGCGGCCCGCCACCGGCTCGCCGATGACGACGCGCCCGTCGTCGCCGCCCGACACGAGTTGGCTACCGTCCGGCGTCCAGGCGAGCGTGTTGACCTGTCCGCCGTGTCGCTGCGCCGCGTAGAGTTCGCGCCCGCTCGCCACGTCCCACACGCGCGCATGGCCGTGGTCGTCAGCCGAGGCCAGCCGGTCGCCAGCCGGACTGAAGGCGAGCGCGAGCACGATGCCCTCGTGGCCCGTCAGCACCGTGGGCTCACCGCCCTGGCTCAGTTGCCAGATGCGTACGCTGCGGTCCTGGCTGCCCCAGGCGAGCCGCTGCCCGTCGGGCGCAAACGCGAGCGCGCGCAGGTAGCCGCCCTCCCCCGCCCATTCGCGCACCGCGGCGCCCGCGGCCAGGTCCCACACGGTGACCCGCCCCTGCCACGAGCCGCTGGCCAGTTGCCGGCCGTCAGGCGAGAACGTGACGGCGTAGATGCGGTCGTCGTGGCCGCGCAGCACGCGCCGCGTGGCGCGGGTGCGCGCGTCGATGACGTGCACCGACTGGCCCGCGGCGGCGGCGAGCAACGGCTCGCGCGGCGAGTACGCTACATCGTTGACCGGCCAGCCGAGATCGAGCCGCCACAGCAGCGGATCACGCTGCAGGCGCCACCAGGCCGCCCGGGCAGCTGTGGAGTCGTACGTTGTGAGCGAGCTGCGCACCTTCGCGCGGGCTTCGAGCACGTCGCCGCGCAGCAACGCGGCAAGCGCCCCCTCGCGCTGCGCCTCCGCCTGACGCAGTTCGGCTTCGCTTCGTTTCTGCTCGGCTTTCTGGCGTTCGCCCTGGGCCTCGCGTTTGCGTTCGTCGAACGCCAGGGCCACCAGGACGGCCACGACCGTCACGACGAGGAGCAGCGTGGCCCCCGACGCGAAGATCGCGCGCTTCAGCACCCGTTTCCTGCGCTCGCGCTTCTGCCCGGCCTCCAGAAAACGCTTGACCTTGTCGGGCACGCCGCTCTGGAGGCGCGCGCAGGCCCGCAGTGCCTCGCGCAGGGCGTCGCCCTGCCAGACTTCGTCGAGCCGCCTCCCGCGACGCTGCCAGAGGTCGGCGGCCTGCGTGGCCTCGTTGAGGAAAGCGCGCTCCTCGCGGCTTTCGTCGACCCATTGGGCCAGCCGTTTCCAGACATGGATGAGCGATTCGTGAACGACTTCGAGCTCTTCTTCGGGCCCTTCCTCGGCGCGGGACTTGCGCACCGAGAGCAGCCGGGCTTCGATGAGGCGGTCGAGCACGTCGGACGCCGCGGCCGGCAACCCGTCGAGCACGCGCTGGCGCGAGAGCACGACGCGCGTGCCCTCGGCCGACACGAGGCGCAGCAGAATGTCGCGCGTGAGCCCGAGTTGCACGGCCGACAGCCCGGACAGCACGCCGTCGGCATGGCTCGCGAGCGCGCCCGCGACCCCGCCCATGGCCTCGTAGGCCGAACGCAGGAGCAGCCGCCGCGCGCGGTCGCGCCGTTCCCAGAGCATACGTCCGGCGAACTGCAGCACGGGCAGTGCCGCCCGCTCGCCCTGCACGGCGGCGACCATCTCCTCGACGAGCGCCGGGTCGTCATAGCGATAGCCGACGGCCCGCACGGGTTCGGTGATGGCCTGGCGCAAACCCTCGCTGCCGAGCGGCCGCAACACGGTGACGCGGCTCAACGCGTCGCGCGCCTCGCGCCCGGCCGCAAGCCGCACGAGGAAGTCGTCGCGCAGCGTGAAAACGACACGCACCGGGCCCTGCGGGTCATCGGCCGCGAGACACGCGGCCTGCAAGAAGGTGCGCCGCACCTCGGGGTCGGTGACGAGCGTCTGCAACTCCTCGAGTTGGTCGACGAAGAGCAGTACGCGCGCCTGGTGCTGGTCGGCGAGGCGTTGGAGCATGAGGCCGAGCAGCGGCGGCGACGCCATGAGGTCGTGGACGAGGCGATCCTGTTCGTGAAACGCGCGCACGCGAGCCGTGGAAGAGGCCGGCAGCGGCCCGGACGGTGTGTGCTGGTCGCCGAGATCGTCGAGTTCATCGGACAGGACCGGTTCCGACAGCGTCGGCGCGGTAGCAGCGGTCTCACCGAAGACGAGCCGCGACGCCAGCGAGAACCACGGCTGGCTGCCCGGACGCATGCGCAGGACGATCCAGTGGCCCTGCTCGCGCAACCGGGGGATGACGCCGGCCTGCACAAAGGAGCTCTTGCCGCTGCCGGAGGGGCCGACAACCGCCAGAACCGGCTCTTCGCGCAGCCGTTCGAGCGCCGCGGCAACCTCTGCGTCTCGCCCGAAGAAGAAGTCGGCGTGCTGTTCGCCAAAGGGCAGCAGGCCGCGAAACGGGGACTCGTTGGGCGCGTGATGCGTGCGCGGCACCGCCAGGAGCTCGCGCAGCACGTCGGCCACCTCGCGGGCCTTCGGGCGCGCCCGCGGGTCTTTCTGGAGGCAGCCGTCGATGAGGGTCGCGAGCGACTGCGGTACGTCGGCCGTGACGGCCACGGTGGGGGCCGGGTCGGGCCCGGCCACTTTGAGGGCCAGATCGACGCGCGTCTGGGCCAGGAACGGCCGTTCGCCGACGACCAACTCGTACAGCATGACCCCGAGCGCCCAGATGTCGGTGGCGTCGGTGCCCTCTTGATGACGCCACTGTTCGGGCGCCATGTAGGCCGGGGTGCCGCGCGCGCCCGACGCGTGGCTGCGGAACTGCTCGCCGGTGGAGGCCGATTCGAGTCGGTCGCCGGCGGGCGTGCTGGTGTCGAGCGGGGGTACCGGCGCGACGGGGGCGATGGCCTTGGCCAACCCGAAGTCGAGCACGCGCAGCCGTCCGTCGCGCTGGATGTGCACGTTTTCGGGCTTGAGGTCGCGGTGCAGAATGCCCTGGGCGTGGGCTTCCTGGAGCGCCTCCGCGATGGCCAGCCCCATGCGCATGGCTTCGCGCACGCTCGGTGGCTGCACGGTGAGGCGTTCGCGCAGCGTCTGGCCTTCGAGGTACTCGAGGGCGAGGTACGGACGGCCGCCGTGCTGCCCGACCGCGAAGATCGTGACGATGTGCGGGTGGTTGAAACGCGCCGTCACGCGCGCTTCGAAGAGGAAGCGATCGACGAGTTCGGGGTTGCCGAGGCGATCGGCGTGGATGACCTTGAGGGCTACCTTGCGCCCGAGCAGCGTGTCGCGCGCAAGGTACACGTCGCCCATGCCGCCCCGCCCGACGAGCCGGACGACCTGAAAATGGTCGACGCGGCTGCCGACTTCGAGGGAGGGCGGCGCGCGGCCGCTGCTGTCTGCTTCCTGCTGCGACATGCCTCGCCGTTCAGGGCGCCGGGGTGCGCACGTGAGCTATGGCGCACCGGCTCCCGGGTGTCAATCGGTCAATCGGATCGGGCGGGCGCGACCGCCTGCCCCTGTTGGCGGGCAAACGCCGGGCCCGGCGCCGAGCCGCAGGTCAGGGGCAGCGCGCGTGCGTCGCCGCCGCCACACGGCCGAGCCAGGCCTCGTCGACCACCGCGAAGCGCCAGGCGCGCGCCCACTGGTGTTCGTCGGCCCCTCCGCAGCGGCGCCACAGGGGGGCGCGCTCGGCCACCGCAGGCCCCCCCGTCCGCGCACACCACAGATCGGCGTAGCACGCCGCGAGTGCCGCCCGACAGGCGGTCTCGGCGGGCCCGCCAGGGGCGGCGCAGGCCGCAAGGTCGACCGCCGAAGTGCTGGCGGGGGGCCTGGCCAACGGCCTACGGGCGGCGAGCGCCGCGCGCCACCGGCCACGAACGCTTGGCGCAGGCGGCACTGGCGCGGTGGCCGCCGGCGCCGCCGGCCCGCCGGGGGCGCCGGC
>CAYRCM010000018.1:0-50560 GCA_964422715.1 uncultured Myxococcales bacterium
GATGCTCGGCGGCGCGGCCGGCCTCTATCGGCTCACGGCGCTCGTCGAGCGGCTGCGCGCGGCCCCGGCCGACGCGCCCCTCGGGCCCGCGGCGCTGCTGCACGAGCAGGCCGCCGCCGGGGCCTGCCAGACGCTGGCGCTCCTCGGAGTCGCGCCATGAACCCGACCTACGGGCTGCCCGACTACGTACGCACTCTCGACCTGCGCCAGCGGCTCAGCCACCGCTACCACGCGGCCTGCGGCACCTTTTCGACGGCGGGCGGCGGCCTGCGTTACTGCCCGCACTGCGGCCGCGAAGGCGAAATGCAGACCGTCGAACTGCGCCGCCCCGGCACCATCGAACGGCTCGTCGTCGGCCGCCCGGCGCGCCACTGGGACGGGCCGCAGGCCTTCGGCACGGTGCGCATCCCGTTCGGCGACACGGCGGCCAGCGTGGCCACGGCGTTCACCGACCTCGACGTCGGCGCGGCACCGTTCGACACGGCGGCCTGGCGCGGCCAGCCCGTGGTACCCACGATGCGGCTGCTCGCCGCCGAGCCCGACGGCGTCATCCTCTACGGGGTCAAGTACCGCCCGGCGCCCTGGCCGGCCGGCCACGGCCCACGGCCCGCGACGACGACGCTCCAGCCGGCGCCGCGCCCCGGCATCGCAGCGCTGGGCGTCGCCGTGCCGCGCGACCGCATGCGCACGGCCGAACTCGCCGAATTCCTGCGCCTCGACCCGCAGTACGTGAGCCTCGGGCTCGGCGTGAGCGAAGTGGCGGTGCCGGCATTCGATCAGGACGCCACCACACTCGCCATCGACGCCACGCTCGACGCCTTGGCGCTGCTGCCGCCCGACTTCGCGCGCACCGTCGGGCTCGTGGTCGTCGGCTCCGAGAGCAAGCCGTACGCGGTCAAACCCATCGCCACGTCGGTCGTGCACGCGGCCGGGCTCGGCGACCAGGTCATCGCCTACGACGCCGAATTCGCCTGCATCGGCGCGGGCATGCAACTCGCGCCCGCATTGGCCCTCATCCGGAGCGGCGCCATCGAGTCGGCGCTCGTGATCGGCGCCGACGTCGCGCAGGGCGCCCCCGGCGACCCGCTCGACCTCGACACCGGAGCCGGGGCCGTGTGCGTCGTGCTCTCGCGTTACAACGTCGTGCTCGAACCGGTGGCGCTGTGCGCCTCGACCGGCGACCACCCCGATTTCGCGCGCCGCGCGGGCCGCCCCTACCCGTTCCACGGCGGGGCGTTTACGGGCGAGCCGTCGTACTTCGCGTTTCAGCGCCGCGCCATCCAGAACGCGCTCGGCGAGGCCGGGGTCGCCCCCGGCGACATCGTGGGGGCGTCGCTGCACTCGCCCAACATGCGCTTCGTGCGCCGGCTCGCGGCCGATGTGGGGCTCACGGCGCCGCGCGGGGCCGGCCGGCCGCCCTGCCTCATCGCGAGTGCCGGCGAATGGCTCGGCAACACGTACGACGCCGCGGCGCTGTTCGGCCTCGCCGAACTGCTCCACGAACCCGAGCGGCGCCTGCCCGGTGGCGACGACCCCGACTGGCGCGTCCGACTCGCCCCCGGCAACCTGCTGCTCGTCGGCTTCTACGGCTCGGGGGCGGCCGCCGCGGCCGCCGTCTTCCGCGTCACCGAGGGCATCCACGCCTATCGCGACGCGGTCGTGCCCTTGTCCGTCTACCGCGGCGGTACCGCCGACGGCCCCGTGCGGCGGCGGGTCTCGCCGCTCCAGCGCTACGCCGCCAAAGGCATGATCCGCACCCCGGACGATGCCCCATGAACCCGGGGCGCACCGGGCGGTTTGTGGGCCGTCGCGGCCTCGCGGCACGACGCCCCGCGCGGCTGCTGCTGTTCGTCGCGCTCGGGGTCCTCGGAGGCCCCGCCCTGGCGGCTCCGCCGGCCCCGCCGAGCGCCCCGTCGGCCGCGTGTCAGGCGGCCACCGCCGCCGACTACCCGTTTGCCGCGCCCGAATCGCTCGCCCGCGACCTCTGCCACACGTTGCCGCCACCGCCGGGCTTCGTCCGGGTGCCGGCGGTGCCCGGCAGTTTCGCCGCCTGGCTGCGCCACCTGCCGCTGCGGCCGGCCGGCACGCCGGTCGTCACCTACGACGGGGCGGCGACGCTCTGGCCCCAGGCGCTCGTTGCCGCCGTCGTCGACCTCGACGTCATGGGCAAGGTGCAGGACTGCGCAACGACCGCCGTGCGGCTGCGCGCCGAGTATCTGCTCGCCGCCGGCAAATCCGAGGCCCTGGCGGTCGAGATGAACCAGCGCCAGCGGCTTACCTTCCCGCGCTTCCAGGCCGGCTGCCGGCCGCTCTACGACCGTGCGACGAAGCGTCTGTCGATCGGCTGCGGCGGCGGGCGGCGGGCCGCCCCGACGAGCCCGGCCGCGCGCAGCGAGGCCGCGCGCGCCTTCGTCCGGGCCGTCATGACGTGGGCCAACAGTTCGACTCTGCACCGCACCCTGCCGGCCGTGGTCCCCGACGCCGTCGCGGCCGGCGACGTGCTCGCCCAGCCCAACCCCACGGGCGGGGTCGGCCACGCGTCCATCGTGCTCGACGAGGCCCGCGGGCCGGCGGGCGAGCGCCGCTACCTCGTCGGCATGGGCTTTCTGCCCGCCCAGAACCTCCAGGTCGTGCGTCCCCTCGGCACCCCGGCCGATGCGGCGCCCTGGTGCACACTCGATGAGTTTGGCGCGTACCTCTCGTTCATGGGGCCCATCGCAGCGCACCGTTTCGAATAGCCGCGGCGAAATGACGCGTCGGTTGACGCACGGGCCGGCCCTGTGCGAATGTCGGCGGCCGGATTGGGGGAGGTACTGCCATGGTGCATGACTCGGTTCTCAGCGCGATCGGCCGCACGCCGATTTTCAAGCTGTCCCGCCTGACCGACGGCCTCATCTACGCCAAAGCCGAATTCCTGAACCCCGGCGGCAGCATCAAAGACCGCGTGGCGCGCCATCTCATCCTCGAAGCCGAAGCCTCGGGCGCGCTGAAGCCGGGCGGCACCATCCTCGAGGCGAGTTCCGGCAACACCGGCATCGGGCTCGCCCTCGTCGGCGTGCAGCGCGGCTACCGCGTCATCATCGTCATGCCCGAAAACATGAGCGACGAACGCAAAAAAATCATCCGCGCGTTCGGCGCCGAACTGATCCTCACCCCGGCGCTCGAAAGCCTCGATGGGTGTCTGCGCAAACTCGCCGAACTCAAAGAGCAAGTCAAAGACCCGTGGGTCGCAAGCCAGTTCACGAACAAGGCCAACCCCGAAATCCACTACCGCACGACGGCGCAGGAAATCTGGGACGACCTCGAAGGCAACATCGACGTCTTCGTCGCCGGCGTCGGCAGCGGCGGCACGCTGCAGGGGGTCGGCATGTTCCTCAAGGAGCGGCTGCCGAACGTGCGCGTCGTGGCCGTCGAGCCGCGCGCCGCCTCGGCACTGCTCGGCCGCGAGCCGGGGCTCCACCAGATCCAGGGCATCGGCGACGGGTTCGTGCCCGAGGTGCTCGACAAGGGGCTCGTCGACTTCGTCATCACCGTCACCGACGAAGACGCCGTGGCCACCACGCGGCAGTTGGCCTTGCGCGAAGGGCTGCTCGTCGGCACGTCGTCGGGCGCCAACGTGTGGTCGGCCCTGCAGGTCGCGGGCGGCAACCGCCGCGTCGTCACCGTGCTGCCCGACCGCGCCGAACGCTACTTCTCGACCGCTCTGCTGTAGCCCGCCCGCATACCCGGTTGCATTCCAAAGGATACCGAGGCGCCTAGCGCGATCCCCCGAGGCGTAGGTCGGGTACGCCGCAGGGGGGAGCGACGCTGGCAACATGGGTATCCGAAGGAAGGCGACCGGAGATCAGAAAACGTCGTAGTTGGGGTCGAACAGCGACTGGTATTCCTTGATGAGGTACTGGTCCGTCATGCCGGCGATGTAGTCGCACACGATGATCTTCGGGTCGGCGGCCAGCGTGCCCTCGGGGTACTGTGCCACGAACGAAGCCGGCAGCGTGCGCGGGTTCTTGAGGTAGCGCTCGAAGACCGACGTGATGAGCATCATGCCCTTGTCGTTCATCTTCTGCACGAGCGGGCTCAAGTACACGTTCTGCATGAGGTAGGCCTCGACTTGCCGCATGCCCTCTTCGAGTTCGTGCGGCAGGGCCACGAGGGCCCGGGCGCGCCGCGGGCTCGTGACGTCGTCGAACGTCTGGATGCCGAGTTCGTCGATGTTGCGCTGCGTGGTCTCGATGGCCGAATTGATGAGCCTTTTCAGCCACTCGCTTTTGACCCGGTAGAAGAAGTCCTCTTCGCAGAGATCGATGTAGCGCTGCCGCACCCGCGAATCGGCCCAGCGCCAGAGGTCGATGGCGCGGCCGAAGCCGCCGAGGTCGAGCAGCCCTTCGCGGTAGGCGTCTTCGACGTCGTGGATGTTGTAGGCGATGCGGTCGGCCAGGTTGACCACCTCGGCCTCGACCGTGGCGCTGCGTTCGCGGAATTCGGCCGGCGCCTTGGGGCTGTCGTACGACGTGCTGTGGCGGATGATGCCCTCGCGCGTGGCAAACGCCAGGTTGAGCCCCTTGTGCTCGGGGAAGCGGTGCTCGATGAAGTCGACGACGCGCAGGCTGTGCTCGTTGTGATCGAAGCCGCCGTGGTCGGCCATGAGGCGATTCAGCGCCCATTCGCCGGCGTGGCCAAACGGCGCGTGGCCGAGGTCGTGGCCCAGCGAGATGGCTTCGCACAAGTCGGCGTTGATGCCGAGCATCTGCGCGATGGCGCGGGCCAACTGCGCCACTTCGAGCGTGTGCGTGAGCCGGGTGCGGTGCATGTTGTTGCGGTTGTAGACGAACACCTGGGTCTTGAAGCCGAGCCGGCGAAACGCCGAAGAGTACAGGATGCGGTCGCGGTCGCGCTGGAATTCGTTGCGGTTTCCGTCGGGCCGGAGCGGCATGGCGCGGCGCTTGGAGCGCTCGTCGCGCGCGGCGTACGGGGCGAGTTGCGCTTCCGACTGTTCGACCATGCGGGCGTAGTTCATAGGGTGACCTCCGTTCAGCGGCGGGCGCATCATGCCGCCGGGCGGCGGGCGGGTCAAACGCCGGTCCGGCGGAACGCGCCCGAATTTTGGCCGCGCGCCGATCTCCGCGCTATCCTTCGCGATTGTGCATGCGGTCCGCCGGGTGAGCGGACCGCTGGAGCAGGCCCGAACGGGCCGCCCTGGGTGGAGGCAGCCGCGCATGGTCACCGAGCCGCGAATCACGCACGTCCTCAAACGTACAGGCGAAATCGTCCCCTTCGACCAGGAGAAGATCACCGTCGCCATCTACAAAGCCATGGCTTCCGTCGGGTTGCACGACCGGGCGCTGGCCGAACGGCTCTCCGACGACGTGGTGAGCCACTGCAACCAACGGCCGGGCAGCGAGCCGCCGAGCGTCGAGGAAGTGCAGGACCTGGTCGAACGCACGCTCATCCTGGCGCAGCAGGCCGAGACGGCCAAGGCCTACATCCTCTACCGCGAGGAGCGCGCGCGACTCCGAAAAGACCGCTCCGGGCGCATCTCGACGGGCGGGCTCATCCCCTACCAGGTGCTCTGGTGGACGCTCGACTGGAACGTGACGCACGGCTGCCACACCGTGGCCGGGCTCAACGACTGGGTGCGCGGCGGTAAGTTCGGCGAGCTCGTCCGGGCCGCCGAAAACCTCTATCGCGAGCAGATCGAGCGCGCCGCCAGCGCCGTCATGGAACGGCTCGACGACGTGCGCATGATCATCGTCGCCGGGCCGTCGTCGTCGGGCAAAACGACCTGCACCGCCAAGGTCGCCGAGCGGCTGCGCGAGCGCGGCTACGACCTCGTGGCGCTCAACCTCGACCACTACTTCTTCGACCTCGAGTTGCACCCGCGCGACGAGTTCGGCGACTACGACTACGAGACGCCCGAGGCCCTCGACCTGAACCTCATCAACGAGCATCTCGCGCAGCTCATCGCCGGCAAAACCATCCGCATGCCGTACTACAATTTCCAGAGCGGCAAGCGCGAATGGCGCGACGGGCGCGAGTTCCGCCTCGGCGAAAAGCAGATTCTGCTCATCGACACGCTGCACGGGCTTTTCGCCAAACTCACCGAGAGTGTGCCCGACCGGGCGAAGTTCAAGCTCTACATCGAGACCTTCAGCCAGCTCAAAGACAACGACGGGCGCTTTGTGCGCTGGACCGACATCCGGCTGCTGCGGCGCATGGTGCGCGACATGCAGTTTCGCAACCACCCGCCGGTCGACACGGTCGGCCACTGGCACTACGTGCGCCGCTCCGAGATGAAGCACATCCTGCCGTTTCTCGGCTCGGTCGACTTCATTTTCAACGGCAGCCTCTGCTACGAGCTGCCGGTGCTCAAACACTTTGCGTTCCAGTATTTTCCCGAGTGCCTGGCGCGCTTCAAGAACAACCCCGAACGCGAAGACGCCTACATCCGCGCCCAGCGTGTGCACCGCCTGCTCGACCAGATCGAGACGCTCACCGACCTCTCGCTCGTACCCGGCGATTCGCCGTTGCGCGAGTTCATTGGCGGCTCGACGCTCAACTACGGATAGGCGTGGGGGCGGCAGGGCGAGGGACGGTCGGCTCCGGCGCCTTGTCAGGGCATGGCGGCCGGACTAGGATTCGAAGGGTCCGGCGGCAATCGACCCCGAGAATAGAGGAGGTGCGCTCCTTGGACTCCCTGCCGAACTTCCGCGAACGCAAGGCGACAAACTGCCGCGAGGCGCGCTGGGCCTGCGAGGTGTTTCCGCTCGAAGAAGCCGGTGACCGGCGCTACGTGCCGCTCGAATCGTTTCTCGGGCTGTGTCGCGGGGGCGACAATGCGTTGCTGGCCGACCTCGACCCGCGCTATCGCGACCGCCCGAGCCTGCACATGCTGGTCGCCGGCCCGCGCGGCAGCGGCAAGTCGACCTTCGTCATCCAGCAGTTCGACAGGTGCCGCCAGCTCGGCCTCTACCCGGTGCACGTCGATGTGCTGAACGCCCTCGACCCCGGGGACATCCAGTATTCCGACCTGCTGCTCACCCTCGTGACCTACGTCGACAAGGCCCTACACGGGGATGGCGTCGAAATCGACGCGGCCGCGCGCAAGCAGGTGCTGGACTGGTTCACCGAGCGCGTGCTCACCGAAGAACAGTTCAAGGAACTCGACCTCGGGGTCGAGACGGGCGCCTCGACGGGGCCGACCATCCCGTTCATCGGCAAACTCTTCGCGAAGGTCACCGCCGCGTTCAAGGGCGGCAGCAAGTACCGCGAGGAGATTCGCAAGCAGATCGACCGCAGTCCCGACGACCTCGTCATCAACGTCAACCGCTTCCTCGATGCGGCGACGCGTGCCCTGGAGCCGCGCGGCTTCAAGCAGATCCTGTTTTTCTTCGACAATCTCGAGAAGGTGTCGAAGGCCAAGGAACAGGTCGACGAGGCGCTCATCCGACGCGCCTCGCTCTTTCATCAAATACGCTGCACGATCCTCTACACGGTGCCGCTCGCGCTCTTCATGGATCCGGGCGAAGGGGGCAATCCGAGCGACGTATTCCAACATGTCGTCGTGCCCATGGTGGCGTTGCGCGGGCCCCAGGACCCGCGCGACACGCTGCTGCCCGCACCGACGGCGTCGCTCGCCGAGATCATTCGGCGGCGGGTGGAAGTCGAGCGGGTCTTCGAGTCGCCGGCCCTCATCGAGCGCATCGTGCGCATGAGCGGCGGTTGTCCCCGCGACCTGCTCCACATCATGACCCTCGCCTGCCAATACGCGGGCGACGGCCGCATCACGGCCCCCGTCGTCGAACAGGCCGTCGCGCGCGCGCGCATCAACCATCTGTGGCCGGTGGAGTCGGGCGACTACGACCGGCTGGCCGCCGTGCACCTGAGCCACCGTGTCGACAAGGACACCGACCACTTCCGGTTGCTGCACCACCGCTTCGTGCTCCACTACGACGACAGCCGCTGGTATGACGCGCACCCCTACTTCTTCGACGACCCGCCGTTCGTCGAGGCGCTGGCCCGACGGCGCGCGCTCGCGCCATGAAGCCCGCCGAACCGGCCCAGGTAGAGCCTTCCGCAGAATGGGAGCATCTGCGCCGCTTCCTGGTCGAGGGGCAAGGCCGCTTCGCCCTCGGGTTCGTGCGCGGCGCCGGGCCGCTGCACCGCGAGGCCCTGCTCGCCTCGCTTGGGGCGGCGCTTGCACGCGAGGGGGTGGCCCTGCGGGTGGTCGACGTCGACAATCGCGACGCCGACGACCTGCTCGCGGCGTTGCGGGCCCGCGGGCTGCTCGTGAACGACGTGCCGCCCGCCGAACCGCTCGTCATCACGGGCCTCGAACGGGCCATTCTGGCGGCCCCCCCCGACGAGAACCGTTTCCTGCGCATCCTCAACCTCGAACGTGACCGCATCCGGCGCACGCTCCCGAATCCGCTCGTGCTGTGGCTCGACCCGGTCGCGCTCCTTCGCGTGCAACTCGGGGCGCCCGACTTCTACGACTACTGGAGCGGACTGTTCGACTTCTCCGGCGCCGGCGGCCCGGAGCGGCCACCCGCCGACATCGAGTCGGCCGTGGCGGAGCGAGTGACCGGGCACGCGCGCTTCAAGAAGACCCCTGAGGAGGCGAGCGCCCTCTGCCAGCACATCGACCGGCAGTTGGCCGTGCTCAACGCGCTCGGCCCGCTCGATGCGCTGCCCGACCGGCGCGCCGTGCTGCAGGCGATCGACGCGCTCACCGCGGTCGGCGCCGACTACACCACGTTGGGTCATGCCGCTACCGCCATCGAGTACCTGCGCCGGGCCGCGCGGCTGGCCCACGAGGCGGGCGATGCGAGCGCCGAGGCGCGAGCACGCAAGACGCTCGCCGATGCCTACATGTATGAACAGCGCTTGCCCGCCGCCGAAACCGAACTGCACGCGAGCCGGAGACTCCTCGCTGAGGTCGGCGACCGGCCGGGCGAGGCCAACTGCCTGATGCACCTTGGCGACATGGCGAGGATGTTGTGCCGCTACGGGGAGTCGGACCAGCGGTACAACGAGGCGTTGGCGACCTACCGGGCCATCGGGGATCGGCGGGGCGAGGCCAACTGCTTTCTACGCCAGGGCGACGTGACGATGATATTGTCCGGCCCGGGCGAGTCAGAACGGCGCACCGCGCAGGCGTTGGCAATCTGCCGGGCCCTCGGGGATCGGCAGAGCGAGGCCAACTGTCTTCTGTGCCTGGGCAACGTGACGACAAGGTTGGACCGCTGCGGGGAGTCTGCGCAGCGCTTCGGGGAGGCCCTGACGATCTTCCGGATCATCGGGGATCGGCAGGGCGAGGCCAACTGCCTTCTGTGCCTGGGCAACGTGGCGATGCGGTTGGACCGCCACGTCGACGCGGGACAGCGGGTCCGCGAGGCGCTGCAGATCTTCCGGAACATTGGGGACCGGCTGGGCGAGGCCAACTGCCTGAAGTGCCTTGGTGACGCGGCGATGATGTCGGACCGCTACGTCGAGTCGGAACAGCGGTACAACGAGGCGCTGCCGATCTACGGGGCGATCGGGGATCGGCTTGGCGAGGCCAACTGCTTGCGCAGCCTTGGTGACGTGGCGATGAGGTTGGACCGCCACGGCGAGTCGACAGAGCGGTACAATGAGGCGCTGCCGATCTACCGGGCCATCGGGGATCGGCTGGGCGAGGCCAACTGCCTGAAGAGCCTTGGTGACGTGGCGATGAGGTTGGACCGCTACGGGGAGTCGGAAGAGCGGTACAACGAGGCGCTGCCGATCTACCGGGCGATCGGGGCTCGGCTTGGCGAGGCCAACTGCCTGACCGATCTCGGCCGGCTACTCGCCCGGACCGGACGTTCCGAAGAGGCCCGGGAACTGCTGGACCGAGCGGTGACGGTCGCGCGGGACCTCGGCCCGGGGACACTGGGCCGCTGTCTTGCCTACCGCGGCGAAGTTCGGGGCCAGAATGGCGACACGCAAGCAGCGCGCGCCGACTTGGCTGAGGCGGCGAGAATCTTTCAGGAACTTGGGCGCGCTGCCGATGCCGCACTTGCCGCCCGGATGGCCGAACAGGTCGGCGGGTCGCTGCCAGACTCCGAGTGACACGCCGACGAGGGAAGGGGCCGCGGCCGACCGGCCCCCGGCAAGTCGCGGCAACGGACGTTGCAGTTCCATCAGGCTCCCCCCGAGGTAGGAATACCCGCCCGACGATGGCTCACCCGCGACGCTCCCGCCCGCCACGGGCTGGGCATTCGGGCATGGGAGTCCAGGTCAGCGATGCCGGCCGCAACTGCGATGACCCCATTCGACTGCCCGTAGAGCCAGGAAGCACAATGACCGCGCCATGACTCCGTCAGCCAAGGGAAAGGTTGTTCGCGGGGAAACCGGCCACCCGGGTCTCACCAACCGACAGAGGACGACGAGACGCCCGAAAGGTGAGCCGCTCATGGTGATAGAGATCGAGGCCCGGTTGGAGAACCTGATCGCGACGTTTCCGCTATTCACGGTCGGGAGACGGCGCCGCCTGCTGGCCCTCGCGGCCGGCCTGCCCGAGGCCGAACGCTGCCGCTGGGCGTTTCGCCTCGGGCAGCTGGCCGCGGCCTGCCGAAAGGCGCGTGCGGGAGGGGGCGCAGGAACGAGTCTTCCGGTTCGGGGAAACTCCGGGCGCGCCATTGCTCCCACTCCGTCAGGACGGTTCGCCAGACAAGGAGGTCTCGCGATGCAGGAATCGAGGACGCGGTTGGTCGGCTGGGGTGCACCGAGTGCAGCGTCGGATTCCGCAGCCGCCGCCGTTGCGAACGACTGGGCCCGGCGAATGCAACAGGTCGTCAAGCGTTGCTGCGCCCGGTGCGCGCTTTGGGATGCGGGCTCGCACGAGTGCGCTGCGCTGACGGGCCGCCGAGACATCTCAGGGGCATTGACGACGGGCGAGATGCGCTGCGATCCAAGGGCGCTTGTTCGCGAGGCGCTATTCTTCTGTCGGTACATTTTCCGCGAGGCGAGTCTGCCCAATGAGGACGGTGACACGCTGGACCGCTGGACCGACCGCGCCGTCGCCGCCCTCCGGGAAACGACGATCGACCCGAGCAAACTGCCGTTTCGGGACGCGCGCCTTCTGCTTTCCGAGTGGGTGCCGCGGTTTCTGCTGCGCTGGGGCTCAAGCCTGCGCCCGGCCGCTCGCCCGCCAAGGGCCGAGGAACTGCTGCTCGACTCCGCCGACGAACTGACCCGAGAGCAAAGCCCGTCGCCGTTGGCGGGCGTCGCGATGAGCGTCGACTTGCGCGTGCTCGAAGACGCCCATCATCGTCTCCAGCGCATCCATCCCCTGCTTGCGTTGCTCGCCCGCTGTGGAGTGGGGTGGGAGCCGGAGCCTGACTCGTGTCGCGCGGCAGTTTGTGCCGCCTATGAAATGCGGAAAGCCGCGCTCTCCAAGAGAGAGGCCGATGCACATTTTCGCCTGGCAACGCTATTCCAGCGCGCGCTCGACGGCCCGGCCGCTTGCGACCTCGGTCGCAGGGTCCTTCGGCTGCGCGAATTCGACGAAGAACGGGCGGCGGAGGCCCCCCTTGTCCGGCACGAGTGGGAGACGGTGGCCGCCCGTCTCTTTCGGGAGGATCTGGCACCCAGGGAACTCGCGCGGCTGCGCAATGAGGCGGCAGCGTGTCTCCTCGATGAGTGGCTCTCCGTGCGCCTGGATGACCCGATTCTGGCAGCGATTCTGCACCAATCCGAATCGACCCTGCGCGCGGGCGTGGGCGTCGACAAATACCAGGCGCGGCGAACGCCCCCCGGCGGTTCGGGCGCTCGGCCGACTGCGGGGGACACTTCCATGCGCAGCGTCCATGGCGACCATCCGGATGAGGCAACGCTGTACCGATACGGAGCGGGCATGCTGGATGGCGCCGCCGAGGCAGGCGTTGGCGCTCATCTGCTCACGTGTCGCGACCCCTCCTGTCACCGCCTCGCGACCGCGGGCGTGCTACTGGGCCATCGACTCGCGGAGCGCCTCGCGCCACCCTCCGTCGTCGAGCATCTGCAACGACTGCTCCCTGAGCACTTGTTTGTCGGCTGGCGCATGCTCGTGCCGGCCGGCGAATACCAACGAGGGGCGGCTCTCGCCGGTGTTGGCCCGGGCTGCCCGCTGGAACTGCATCTGTCGCCTGCGGGCGTGGACGAGGCAACGCAGGCAGAGTTGAACGACGCGCCCCTCGTGGTGCTGCACTCTGCGGCGGGTGCGCCGTTCCGCGTGGTGTGGCCAACCGGTCCGCGCGACGAAACCGTCTGCCTCCGCTGGGGCTGCTCCCTGCAAGTCGATGCGGATCCGCAGCCCGGACAGCATCTGGTCGTGGTGCTGGCAGCGCCGGGGAAGATCGAGGCGGGCGTCATCGCCCCGTTGGAGGCCAGCGCAGGGCTCCCCCAGATCCTGGCGATTCTCGACGCGGCCGGTCGGTCGCCCGCGCTCGCCTTCGTTGCCGAGTACACGGTCAAGGAGGATGCGAATGCCGGACGCTGAGAGCCTTGCGAGTCTGGAAGCACAACTGGCGACGGCCAACTTGCCGGCGAACGAACGTCTTGGACTTTTCCTCCGGCTCGCGGCCCGGCTGGAGGAGGCTGGGCGTGATGCCGAGGCGCAGGAGCGAACGGCGCAGGCGATCGCGCTGCTCCGCGGCCAGAGGATCCCACCGGAACGCGCGGCGGAGGCGGTGGGTGTCCAGTTGCTCGGCGCCGGTGCGCTGCGTGCGGCGCTCTTCGCAACCCGCGTGCCTGATGAGGCGGCGGCAACGCAACCCGAGGCGGAACCGTCGATCCGGCTTGTCTTACCGCTGCTGCGAGCCGGCATCCTGGTGCGCCTCGGCGCCGCGGACGAGGCGAAGCAGGAACTAGCGGGGCTTCAGGATTGGCTGCGCGAGTTCTTCGCGCCGGACGTCGGCCTCGCTCCCGTACCCAGCGACGCCTGGCTGCAAATCGCGGAAGCCCTCGTCAGCGCTGAGAATGCTGCGAGTGGAGGCCCGCGACGCTTCTTCGAGGCCATGGCCACGGCGCTCGGGGCCTCCCCGTCGGAGGAGGACTTGGTCGTTCTCTCTGCCATCGTGGAATGCCTGCGACACGCGAAGTCAGGCAGCGGCCCACCACCGGCCGGGATGCTGGAACGAGTCCAGGCCGTTGCGCCCCCAATGGCCGCCATCCTCCGGCTGTCCGCGTCGTCTGCCGGCACGGGGGCGAGTCGGCCGCCGACGCCCGCCGAGTTGAGCACGGCGGACGAAGCTTTCGCGACGCTCGAAGGCACGAGCCGGGAGCACGCGTTGCCGCTGCTCCGACTTCTTCGCGGCCTCCTGCAGACAACCCGGGCCATCGCAGAACGCGAGCCACTCGC
The DNA here is from genome assembly GCA_964422715.1 of uncultured Myxococcales bacterium. Taxonomy (GTDB): domain Bacteria; phylum Myxococcota_A; class UBA9042; order PWKZ01; family CAYRCM01; genus CAYRCM01. The sequence goes on from CAYRCM010000018.1 coordinate 13,361, forward strand.
CCTGTTGCACGCCACAGGGCGGGCACTGCACGCCATCGCGGCGGCTCGTGCCAATGCACGCAGTAACTACGACAGGTTCGTGCTGAACCAGGTTCTGGACGATTTCTTCGGCGGCGCCCGCGAAAAGCGGCTGGGAGGCGTGGAGGGCATCCTTCTCGGCTGCCGGACAGCGGCTCTGCGGCGGCTGGTCACCGCCGGACGTCAGGAGGCGCTGCGCGGGGCACTCGCAACCGAAGACCCGCCCATCCCGGATGGCTGCGAGTCGCAACTGGCCGAGTACCAGCTGCTGCTGAGCTGTTCAGCCTTCGAACTGCAAGACTTCGCGGCCTGCGAACGCCTCTTCAAGAGCGCGGCAGCGGTGGCGCTGCGCGACGGCGTGCCCGGCGGAGTGCGGGTCCGGTACGTCCCGGAGGCACGCCGATACGTGTGGCTGCGCTTTCCCGGTTCGTCGCCGTTCTCGGGGCTCCCCGCAACCGCCTTCCGCGGGATTGCGTCGCAGTTGCCGTCAGCCCTGGCGCTCATCGTCGGCGTCGTGACGGAGTTTGCCGAGCGTTCGATTGCGCTCTCGGCACCGGCGCGGGACGCCCGGCGCTGCCTGAAGTGGTGTGCATGGGCCGAGGACATGCTGCGCGCGAACGAAGGACTCTTCGATGCGCCGCCGGCCCCGGCGGCCGATCCTCCCCCAAATTTGGAGGCCGGGTGGAGCGAATTGCGTTGCCGTCTCTGGAAGACCGCGGCAGGTGCCACTATCGAGGCCGGCTCGCGGTCCGCAATCCAGCACGTATTGAGGCAACTCGTCGAACTCCTCCAACTGTTTTCCGGGCCTGGACTTTCCAACGGGACGCTCACGTCGTGCCTCCTCACGGCGACAAGGCTGGAGGCTCGTCTCGGTGAGACCGGCGCAGCCGTGGCCGTGCTTCTGTCCGAATCCGAGGCTGGCAGCCTCCCGACCGAGAGGATCCCCCTGTTCATGGAATTGCTGCTCGCCGAAGACCCGGAGGCGGCCGAGCACTTGCTCACGACCATCGACGAACTGTGCTCCGGGGGCGTCACGCCGTTGCGTCGGGTCGGACCAACGTTGCCGCCGGAGCAACGTTCGATGCTCGATGTGTTCGAAAGTCTTTTCTCCGTGTCGGAGGAACTTGCTCGCGCGAGCCGGCTGAGGCTCTGGACACCGCTTTGGCGGGCGGAAGCACTCCGGCTTCTCAATCGGCCGAACGAGGCCGTGGCTGTCCTCGATGCAGCGCTCGAGTCCATCGAACGGGCGGACGGAGCGTCGGAAGGTGATGATGACCAATGGTTCCGCGGCTTGGCACGGCACGCGTACCGTCTCGCCTGCGCAGATGTCCTTCTCTCGCCTGAGACGGGTTCGCTCGATGAGGAGACGCACGCGGCCATCGTCGCCACGTTGAACGCGCTCGTCGACGACAGCGATGTCGGCCAGACAGCACAGTGGTCGCCGATGGCGGAGTTTCCTGCGTTCCTGCTCGTGCGTGAGGCGCTGGCCGCCCGGCTCCTCCTCGCATGCGGCGATGCGCAGGCCGCGCTCGGGTTTGCGCGCGGCGCCGTCAGACTCCTGGCAACGGTGCGCAAGGACCGGAGCGACCTCGCACGGTTCTCTCGCCTGCTGCTCCCGGCGGCGTGGCCATCCCGCGGACTCGCACTGCGCGTTTGGGCGGATGTTCATGACCGGCTTGCCGGCCTCGCTGTCGACGAGGCGACGGCCAAGCGGCACCGCTCTGTCCGGGAGCGCAGCCAGCGGGCTTTCGAGCAACACGCGCACGGCCTCTGGCAGCAAGACCGGCGCTTTGAACGGCTGCTCTGCAGCGAATCTGAGGTCCCAGCGGACGACAACGCCGTGTTGCGGCGTGCACTTCGAGCACTGCGCGACCGCTGTGGCAACGACAACAACGCGGAGGCCGTCGCGCTCCAAGAGAAGATGGCGAGCGAGGTCGAATTCGAGACAAGTCTCAAACGCGGCGACCCGGCGCGGGCGCTCCAACTTGCTGAGGAGCGGCAGGACGTGTTCCCCCGTCGCGACGGTGTGCAACTTGGCGCGGCACTGCCGGCCGAGTCCTCGGCTTCCTGCAGCCAGATCCCCATCGAGTGCCCGGACACGGCGGCGATCCTCCTGGCGTCCCGTCGCGACGGGCGTGTGCAGGGCTTCCTGTGGCTGCCCTCGGCCGACGGCCGACGACTCCGAGCCGCGGCACTCCATCTCGAATCGACGGTGTCTGGGCTCCGCGAGACAGGCAACAGAATCGGTGAGGCCTTCCTGGCCGCCCGCGGCCTGGAGGTGACGGCCGCCCGGAGTCTCGGCGAACAGTTCTGGACGGTCCCGGCGACATTGGTGCCGCTTGCCAACTACCAGCCCCCGGACGGGGGCGGCGGCCATTCGACGCTGCTGACGCTGCTCGAACGCGCGGGGGTCCATCGCCTCGTCATCGTTCTCTGCCCCGAACTCGCCGGGGTGCCGTTCCACGTCGCTGAGTTGCCCGACCGACGGTGTGTGCTCGAAGCGGTCGGGGTGAGCTACCTGCCATCCCCAGAGTCGGCTCGCCGCGTGCTGTCCACGGTTGACGTGGGCCGCGCCCCGGCGGCCCATCTCGTCAATCCCACGGCAGACCTGCGCCACGCGGACTGCGAGGGCCGTGCGCTGGAGCAGGCCATTCCAGACGCGCGAGCCCTGCGCCATCCGAGCTGGCCGTGCACCCGAACACGGTTCCTGGGGCGGGCGCGCGACCTGGCCTGGCTCCACATTGCCGCCCACGGCGTGCCCGCGCCAAACCACGCCGAGCGGTTGAAGGCCGGGATACGACTTCTGCCCAACACAGACGACGACGGCCTCGTAACCGTCCGCGATCTCGTTGGCAACGGGGCGCACCCCCTACAGCCGGGGGCCACCGTGGTTCTGGCCGCTTGCGAGGCAGCCGACCCCCAGAACAGCCCGCTTCTCGCAGAGCCTGCCAGCCTGGCACGCAGCCTTCTCGACTTGGTGCCCTGCCGCCGCGTAATGGCACCCCTCTGGCCGGTCTACGACGTTGCCACCGTTGCGCTGATGGAGCGATTCTACGCCGGGATTGGTGACCAACTCCCCTCATGGGACGCACTCCGTCGGGCGCAACTCGCTCTCCGTAGTGGAGAACTCGACGCCAGAATCCAGGCGCTGCACCGACAGAGTCCATCGTCTCTCCGCGGCGGCACTCGCGTTCGGGTCGCCGAACCCGACCCCAACCCGCCTGGCGCGGCTCGATCGGACTGGGCTGCCTGGGTGCTGCTCGGCCTGTAGCCCGTCTGGGGAAACTCGCCGTACCGTTGCCGCCCACCCCTTTTCGGAAGGCAACGGAAAGGGTGAGCCCATGGCAACCATCATTTCGACCGCGACCGGGCAGAGCGCGGGCCCACGCCTGACGCGCCACGCGCGGGTCAGGCAGCAGCAGCGCGGCTTGTCTGACACCGAAATCGACGCGGCACTGCAATGGGGACGCGCGGTGCCCCTCCGGGGAGGCGTCATCGCATACCATCTGGGCCGACGAGAGCGCGCGATCGCCGAACGTTCGGGGACCAGCATCCGCGACCTCCGCGACCTCGTTGTGATTGTGGCGGACGGCGACATCGTCCTCACGGCGTATCCCTGCGACCGCATTGGCAGACTGCGACGGGCAAGATCCTGAGGCGAGCCGGACATCTTTTGACGGCGACTTCGGGGCGGGCGAGTTCTTCGAGGTGTCGGACGGTTTGCGGCCCCTCCCGCATGTTGAGTGCAGGCGGCTTGTGCGTGCGTCCAGGGCCAGCCCGCCTGGCTCGCGTCGGCTTCCTGTCCTCAAACCTCGGCGCGCGGGCCACAGCAGCCGTCGTCGGGTCTGGCTCACGGGACGGTTCCGCGCCGCGCGACGAGCTGCGGCGGCGCTCGCTTTCCGGCGCCTCAGGCCTCCAGCGACGCCAGCAGGCGCGCGGTCGAGTAGCAGACGACGCCGTGGCCTTCGAGGTCCCGGTCGTTCGTCCAGAGCGGCAGACCGCGCGCGCGGGCCAGAGCCAGGGGATGGGCGTCATCCGGGTCGCGGGTGGCGATCTCGGCCCGAGCCTGCGGCAGATGAGCGGCGTAGTCGGTCTCGGGGTGGGGGCGCAGCGGGAGCAGCCGCCACTGAAGATCCAGGAGTTCGACAGGCAGTGCGTACTTGGCTGCCATGAGCGGGAGGTATTCGGCCACCTCCGCGGCGTTGAACGCACAGACGTGCCCTTCAACGCCAAACTCGCCAAGGACTCTCAGGGCCGCCTTGCCGATGACCGCGGAGAGCAGGACGTTGGCGTCACCGACGACGGCGGCGATGGGCACTGAAGTCCTCCAGGACGTCGTCCTCGCTGATGCCCTTGGCCTGAAGCAGCCCGGCCAGGTGGCGCCCGAGCACGCGGGCCAGTTCGAGGCGCAAGTCGGTCGGGACGCGATCGGGATCGGCGAGCGGCAGGTACAATCCGGAGAGCTTGCCATGGCGGGTCACGAGCACGGGCTCCCCGCCGTCGAGCAGACCCGCCAGGTTCTCTCGGAGTTCACGAGCACCGGCGACTCGCATCGGTCACCTCCCGGTAGGAAGGCTACGGAACCGAGGCCGGTGCGTCAGATTGTGTACACAAGAGCGCCGCCGCCCTACTCCCCAAACCGCGGCACGCGGGCATGGCAATGGGGCGTCTTGCCGGTGCGCAGGTAGTAGTCCTGGTGGTAGGCCTCGGCCTCGAAGAAGGGGCCGGCCGGGACGAGTTCGGTGACCACCGCGTAGCCGCGGGCCTTCAGGCGTTCGATGAAGCGTTCGACCGTGCCACGTTCGTCGGGCGTGCGCTCGCCACGGCGATGGCGAGCGCCCCATGGCCTGACGCCGGGACGCGCCGTTTCCCTCGCTCAGGGCGTCGGCTCCGGCCCCGGCGGGAGCTGTTCCCGAGCCCGCTGCAGGTACATCTTGGCGGCCCGGTTGTCGGGGCAGACCTCCACGGCGCGGCCGAAGTAGCGCAGGGCGAGGTCGTGGCGGCCTCTGCGACTGCTGGCGATGCCCCGCTGGATATCGGCGCGACAGGCGTCGGCCGCGCTCATGGGCGCGGGCGACGCCGGCGTGGCCGGGGCGACGACGCGCGGAGCAGGCGCGACCGGCTTGGGCACGGCGGCGGCCCGGGCTGGCTCCGCCGGCCGCGCCTTGGTCGTGGCGCCGGCAGCGGGAGCACTGGGGCTCTGCGCCGCCACCGCAACCTCCGCGACCGCGCCGGTTGGACGGGGGCTCCCTGCCGGGAGCGGAATCCGGTCGGGCGACGCGGGGGCCGCGGCCGGCCGGCCGGAGCCTGAGACGGGCTCGGCGCGGACCACGGCGTCCGGCGGCACAGGCGCGGTCGTGCGGTGCACCGGCGCCGGGGCAACATCGGCCGAGGCCGGAGCGGACGTCGGCGGCGGGGCGACGGCTGCGGCGGGCGACGCGAGCTGCCCGACCGGCGGGGCCGCGCGGGCAGCCGGCTCGGCGCGGACCACGGCCTCCGGCAGCGCAGGCACGGTCCGCTCGTGGTCTGGTGCCGGGGCGACGTTGGTGGCGGCCGGCAGCGCCGACTTCGTCCGCGGGGCGCCCCTTGGGGCGGACGCCGTGACGGTCAGCGTGACGGACGGGGCAGGGGGAGCGGAGTCCTGGCGCGGAGGCCGGAGAAAAGCCAACGCGACGGCCAGCAGGGCAAGCCCCGCCACCCCGGCAAGGGCCAACGAGCGGCGGTCGAACACCCGCGCGAAGGAGCCGTGAGCCGGGCGGCGCAGAGGCCGAGCAGAGTCGCCGGCCGGAGCGGTTGGGACCGCCAAGGCGGGCTCGGCCGGCCGGCCGGCACTCGGGCGGGGCGGCTCGGCGGCGCTGCTTGGGGCAGGGGCTTCACCGGACGTCGGCGGGGCAGGTGGCGCCGCATGCGACAGCGCGGGCTCGGCCGGACGCGCGACCGTGGAGGCCGGAGGCGCCGCACGCGATGGCGCAGGCTCGGCTGGACGCACAGCCGCGGGGGCCGGTGTCACGACCGGAACGGCGGGTTCGGCCGTGGGCGGCCGGGGGCTTGGCGCGCCGGGCTTCGGCTGGCTCTTGGGGAGTGGGTTTGCCGCAGGCGGAACGCAAGGCGCCCCGGTGCCTGGCGCCGCCGGGCCCCGCGCCGCAGGAACGGCGACGGGCCGCTGGCCCCTCGCGGGGACCAGGGACGCCGTTCTGGCTCGGGCAGCGCTCGGAATGGTTGGCACCTCGACTTCCGGGGGGGCGGGAGCCGGGGCGGGCCCCTCCGTCGCTCGGGCCGCACCCAGGAGAACCGCCTTGGCCGGACGCTCGGGCGCAGGCCGCTCTGGGTTGTCCGAGGTTGCCGCCGGGAGCGCCGGTTGGCTGGCGTTGGCGGCCGGCGGGACCGCGACCCGCCCGGGGCGGCCCAGCCCGGCAGGTCGTGACGTCGGGCCGGTCGGACCCGGAGCGGCCGGGCCGGCGGGGCGCGGCCGCAGGCTGGCCCGCGGAGCCGCCAAGGGTGTGTGCTCGGCATCTGGCTGGGCCGGCGCCGTTCGGGATGCTGGCGGGACCGCCGGCCGCCCCCGCAACGGCGTGGCCGTGCTTTCGCCGGTGAGGGGCTCCGCCTCCGCCGCAGCGGAAGACGAGGGGGGCGGGCGCAAGCCACGGGAAGCCCCAGAGAGCGGTCCCGGCCGGTTCGGGGACGGTGGAGCGGCCATGCCCGACGGCGGAAGGCCGCGCGACGGCGCCGGGTCCGTTCGCCCCGCCGTGGGCTCCTCGCGCCGCGCGGGCTCGGGGAGCGGCTCGGCGGGCCGGGACGCCCGGGCCTGAACGCGGGGCTGGATGACCACCGGCGTGGGGCGGGAACCCGTACCGGCCCGCCTCGGGGCGGGCGTGCCACTCGCGGGCGCGGTGGAGCCGGTCTGGACGGGGCCCGTTGGCCGAGGCTGCGGCGCCTCGACGGGGAGCGACAGCCCTGGGCCGGCAGAAGAGCGATGGACGGCCCCCCGCGGACTCCCTTCGACGAGGGTCGGCGCGTCGTCGACCAAGGTGGGCGCCTCGTTGGCTTCGTCCGGCTGTTCTCGGGTGAGTTCGGCGATGACGTCGTCCATCGCGCGCTCGCCGACCTGGGCGCTCGCGAGGCGCTCGGCGGGGTGGCGGGCAAGCAGCGAGGCGACGAGCCGGCGCAGAGACTCGGGCATCTCCGTGCCGGCTACCGCGGCGGGCAAGCCGGGGGCATCCGTGGCCGTGCGGTCGATCGGACGGGCGCCCGGCGCCGAGGGGAAGGGCGTGTCCCCGGTGAGCATCTCGAAAAGGATGGTCCCGAGCGCGTAGAGGTCGGAGCGGCCGTCGAGCGGCTCGCCGAGCATCTGCTCGGGCGACCAGTACGCGGGAGTCCCCAGGATGAGACCGGGGGCGGTGATGTGCTCGTCCGCGCCGAACGACTCGATGAAGGCCACGATCCCGAAGTCGAGGACCTTCACCCAGTCCCGGAGTCCCTGGTGGGCGCACAGGTAGATGTTGGAAGGTTTCAGGTCGCGATGCACCATCCCAAGATTGTGGGCCTCGGTGAGGGCCTGGCAGACATCGCGGGCGATGCGCAGGGCGCGGAGGGGATGGAGCGGTGCTTCGTCCTTCAGGACGCGCCGCAGGTTCCGGCCATCGAGGTATTCCATGGCCAGGAACCACAGCCCGTCGACCGTCTGGCCAACATCGTAGACGCGAACGTTGTGCGGGTGGCTCAGACGCGTGCTGGCCAAGGCTTCGCGGCGAAATCGCGCCACGCTGCGTTCGTCGCCAGCGATTTCGGGGCGCATGATCTTGAGGGCCACGGCGTGGCCCGTGAAGACGTGGTTCGCCGAGTAGACGTAGGCCTGCCCGCCCTCGGCGATGCGGGCCTGGACGCGGTAGCGTTCCTGGATGACCCGACCGATCAGACTGTAGGGGTCGCCCCGCATGCCGTCCTGCCCCTTCCGGCGAGATTCCGGGTCTTCGGCCCGGCCAGTGCCCTCGCCCCCGCGGAGCTATCTGCCGACCGATTGTCTGCCGAGGGCGAGGAGGAATCAAGACGCTCACCGACCTCTCGCTCGTACCCGGCGATTCGCCGTTGCGCGAGTTCATTGGCGGCTCGACGCTCAACTACGGATAGGCGTGGGGGCGGGGGCCCTACTCCCCAAACCGCGGCACGCGGGCATGGCAATAGGGCGTCTTGCCGGTGCGCAGGTAGTAGTCCTGGTGGTAGGCCTCGGCCTCGAAGAAGGGGCCGGCCGGGACGAGTTCGGTGACCACCGCGTAGCCGCGGGCCTTCAGGCGTTCGATGAGGCGTTCGACCGTCCGGCGCTCTTCGGCCGTACGGTAGAAGACCGCCGAACGGTACTGCGGGCCGATGTCGGGGCCCTGGCGGCCCCGCTGCGTCGGGTCGTGGATCTCGAAGAAGAGCCTTGCCAACGCCTCGTAGGTCGTGCGCGCCGGATCGTAGACGACGCGCACCGTTTCGGCGTGCCCGGTCTCGCCCGTGCAGACGTCTTCGTATGAGGGCGCGGCCAGGGTTCCGCCCATGTAGCCCGACTCGGCTTTGACGACCCCCGGCGCCTTCTCGAACCCGTGCTCGACGCCCCAGAAGCAGCCGCCCGCGAAGAAGGCCTCGGCCGCGGCCGGCGGCGCCGCCACGAAGTCGAGCGACAGCGAGTTGACGCAGTGGCGCACGTCTTTCGGCGTGAAGCCCTCGCCCGTGAACACGTGGCCGAGATGCCCGCCGCAGCGCGCGCAGAGAATCTCGGTGCGCCGGCCGTCGCGGTCGGGGGCCTTGGCCACGGCGCCGGGCACGGCGTCGTCGAAACTCGGCCAGCCGCAGCCCGAGTCGAACTTGGCCGTGGAACGGTACAGTTCGGCGCCGCACTGGCGGCACGTGTAGGTGCCGTCGGCGTGGTGGTCCACGAAGGCGCCCGAAAACGGCGGCTCGGTGCCCTTCTGCAGGATGACGCGCGCTTCTTCGGGGGTGAGCGGCTTGACGGTCATCGGCGGTCTCCGGGGTGCAGGTGCGGCCGGCGCGGCCAAGGCGGCGACGCTCGCGACGAACGGCAGCAGAACGACGAGTCGGCGCAGCAGCAACGAGCAGCAAGGGCGCATGACCGGCCTCGTTTCCGGGGCGCAAGGGGCGTCCCGCGGCTTCAAACGTAGGTCCCGCCGAGGCCGGCGGCAAGGGGCGGGGCAGGCGCCGGCCCGCAGAGCGCCCGACACGCGGCGCAGGCGCGGGTCGCCGACGGCCGTGCGGGCGCTCGGTGTTCCCGCTCGACTTCCGCGTGACTGCTGCGTTATAGCTCCATCACAACCCCGTTATTAAACGGAGCAGCAACGGAGTTGTAACGGAGCAGGTTCGCAGTTGTGCCGAAGCCAGGGCGAGGCGGCGCCGGTTCCGGGGCGCGCGGGGCCCGCGGACGACGGCGCCCGAGCGCGCTACGGCTGCGGGATGGCGACGCAGCTGCCGAGGGTCGACGGGCATTCCATGTAGCAGCCGCAGGCGCGGCCGTCGACGCAGTCGTGGTCGGGCGGGCAGTCGGCCCGCGTGTAGCACTGGCCGAGCGCGGGCGCCTGCTGGCACGTGCCGAAGCGGCCCGTCAGGTCCTGACCGATGCACACCTCGCGCTCGGAGCAGTGTTCGTCGCTGTGGCAGCAGCCGGGCAGCAGTTCGCCGCACCAGCCGAGCCGCGAGATGCATTCGGCCATGCAACCGCAGCCGAGCCCGTCGACGCAGGGCTCGCCGTCCGCGCAGTCGGCATCGCTGTAGCAGCGCCCGGCCGGCGGCAGCGCCACGCAGCTGCCGTACCAGTCGGGCGGGGTGAAGCCGACGCAAGTCTGACCGTTGGCACAGTCGGCGCCGACCTCGCAGCAGCCCATGGCGTCGTAGTCGCAGCGGCCGGCCGTGGTGAGGCAGTCTTCGTTGCAGCCGCAGACCAGCGCGTCGACGCAGGGCCCGACGCGGCAGTCGGTGTCGGCGTAGCAGGCCCCGGGGGCGGGCGGCGGCACGCAGCTGCCGTTCTGGCCGGTCTCGTCCTGGCCAACGCAGACGAAGCCGGCGAGGCAGTCGTCGGCCGTCTCGCAGCAGCCGCCCTGCGGCGGCACGCAGTAGCCGAGTTCGGACAGGCAGAACACGTTGCAGCCGCAGGCCATGCCGCCGACGCAGGACCAGTCGGCGGGGCAGTCGGCGCCGTCGTAGCACTGCCCGGCGGGCGGAGCCGGCACGCAGCTGCCGTTTTGCCCCGCGGCGTCTTCGCCGACGCAGACGAAGCCGGCCACGCACTCGGCGTCGGCCGCGCAGCAGCGCGGGCCGGGCGCCTCGCACGTGCCGAGCCTTGAGATGCAGTCGACGAGGCAGCCGCACTCGCTCGCGCCAACGCAGCCCGTGCCCTCGGGGCAGTCGGACTGGCGGTAGCACTCGCCTTCGCCCGGTGGCGGCACGCAGGCGCCGAACTGGCCGCCGGGCAGTTGCCCGACGCAGATGCGGCCGTCGGGGCAATCGGCGTCGACCGCGCAGCAGCCCGGAAACACGATCTGGCAGGTGCCAAACATCGGCTCGCAGGTCTCGGCGCAGCCACAGGCCGTGCCGCCGAGACACGCGCTGCCGGCGGGGCAGTCGGCGTCGGCGTAGCAGCGGTTGCCGATTGGAGCGGGCGCGCAGCGGCCGTCGTGGCCCGAGGCGTCGAGCCCGATGCAGACCTCGTCCGGCCCGCAGTCGGCAGCCGAGTCGCAGCAGCCGGGGGGCGACACGGCGCACTGGCCCGGCGCCGAGATGCAGTCGACCCGGCAGCCGCAGGCCAGCGCCCCGAGACACGGTGCGCCGGGCGGGCAGTCGGCATCGCGATAGCACTGGCCGTCAGGCGGCTCCGGCACGCAGGAGCCCCACTGGCCATCGAGTTCCTGGCCAACGCAGCGCAAACCGGCGCCGCACTCCTCGTCGGTGGCGCAGCACTCGGGCTGGATGGACTCGCAGCGGCCGAGCTCGGACAGGCAGTCGACGAGACAGCCGCAGGCCCGGCCGCCGATGCAGAGGAAGCCTTCGTCGCAGTCGCTCGGGCCGTAGCACTCGCCCGGGCTCGGGGCCGGGACACACGCGCCGCTACCGCCGCCCGGCAATTGGCCGACGCACACGTCGCCGTCCGGGCAGTCGCCATCGGTGATGCAGCAGCCGGGCGGCGTCAGTTGGCATTGGCCGAGTTCGGACAGGCAATAGACGTTGCAGCCGCACGCCATCCCGCCGACGCACTCGGTGCCCGGCGCGCAGTCGGCCTGCGCGTAGCATTCGCCCGGACCCGGCGCGGGCACGCAGGAGCCGTTGCTGCCGCTTTCGTCCTGGCCGACGCAGACCTCGTCGGCAGCGCAGTCGGCGGCCGTGGCACAGCAGCCCGGGGGTACCAAACCGCACGTGCCCGGCGTCGAGATGCAGTCGACGAGGCAGCCGCAGGTGAGCGCATCGAGGCACGGGGCACCGCCGACGCAATCGGCGGCTTGATAGCACTGGCCGTCCGGCGGCTCCGGCACGCACGAGCCCCACTCCCCATCGGGTTCCTGGCCGACGCACACCTCGCCCACGGCGCAGTCGGCAGCGGTGGCACAGCAGCCGACGGGCCCGATCTCACACTGGCCGAGCTGCGACCGGCAATCCTCGTTGCAGCCGCAGGCCATGCCGTCACGGCACAGGCTCTGGGGGTCACAGTCGGCGTCCGTGTAGCATTCGCCGGGCTCCGGGGCGGCCACGCAGGAGCCGCCGCTGCCATCCAGGTCCTGGCCGACGCACGCCTGGCCCTCGTCGCAGTCGGCCGCCGTGAAGCAGCAGCCGGGCTCCGTCGACCGACAGGTGCCCGGCTGGTCGGCGCAGAGCTCGTGGCAGCCGCAGACCACGGCCCCCTCGCAGACGCCGTGCTCGCCGCAGTGCGCGTCGGACCAGCAGACGCCGCCCGTCGGCGCGGCGACGCAGCGCCCCTCGCCGCCCTGCGCCGCCTGGCCGATGCAGATGCGGTCCGGGCCGCAGTCGGCATCGGTCGCACAGCATTCGGGGCCCGCGGCCTGACAGGTGCCGGGCTGAAGCGCGCAGCGTTCGTTGCAGGTGCAGACCGTGGCCCCGACGCAGCTCTCGCTGTCGGTGCAATCGGTGTTGCTGTAGCACGCGCCAATCGGCGGCTGGGCGACGCACTGGCCGTTTGCGCCGTCGGCGTCGAGGCCGACGCAGTGCTGGCCGGCCGCGCAGTCGGCGGCCGTCCGGCAGCAGCGACCGGGGTCGGTGTCGCCGCCGCCGCCATCGGCATCGCCACCGGAGACGCCGTCGGCGTCGCCCGGCCCGCCGCCCGCATCGGGCGGGTTGCCGCCGTCGCTGTCGCAGGCCATGAGCCCGAGGGCCAGCGCGAAGCAGGCCGCCACCGCTGCCACAAAGCGTCCGCTGTGCATGTCTCGTCCTCCCTTCTTTGCAGGTCCGCCGGCCACGGCCCGTGGCGCCCCAGTCCGCAGACGCCACGCCGGCGGAACCGACTGCGAAGAGCATGCCAGCCCGCGTCCCGCCTGCGGCTCGCGCCGAAGCGGCGGGCCTGCCGTGGCCCGCGGGCGGTCACCGGCTGTCCCGCGGGAGGGACAGCGTGTGCAACTCCCGCACACGGGTGACCGACGACATTCTAGTCCGGGCGCGGGGTCGGTAGCCAATGGGCGCCGCTCGGCCGCCTCGCGCGGCCCGGCTGAAACCCGAGTTCGCGCGCGCCGCAGCGCGCCGGCCGAGCGGCGCGGCGGGCAGCTGGACCCGGCCCGCAAGCCGGGCTACCCTCTCGGCGGGATTTGGCTGAGGAGGCAGGGCAATGCTCAACGCCGGCCGGTTGCAGGCGGTGGCCTTCGCGATGTTGGTGGGTGCGCTCTGGGGTTGCGGCGGCGGCGAAACCCGCGGCCAGGGTCCGGCCGACGTGCAGGTCGATGAGGGCGGCACCGCCGACACGGGGCCCGACATCCCCGACGTACCGGCCGTCGACGAGGTCGGCGCGCCCGACGTGCACGACATTCCGCCGGTCGACCTCGAGGTGGCGGCGCCCGACACCGGACCCGACACGGTCGAAATCTGCGAAGCGCGCAAGCCCCCGTACGAGGGCGACCCGCCGCCTGCCCCCACGTGGCTCGTCGGCGACCCGCTGCCGGGGCTCGTGCTCACGGGCTACGTCGACCCGCGCCGGGTCGTCGCCCCGGTCGCCACCACGGGCTGGGAAGACTGCCCGGTCGTGCGCGCCGACGGCCGCGAACTGATGTTCTCGTACACGCGCCGCGACTACGACGCGGTGCTCGTCGACCCGCAGAGCCCGCGCGTGACGGGGCCCGAACGGCCCGGCCACACGGGCTGGTCGTACGACCTCTACACCACCCGGCCGGGCGAGACCGAGTGGTCGCTACCGCTTGCGCACGCCGTCAATTCGAGCGACGAGGCCGTGGCCGACACCGCGCCGAGCCTCAGCGAAGACGGCAACACGCTCATTTTCGCGCGCTATCGGCTCTATGCCGGGCCGCACCTCTACCTCAGCGAACGGCAGTGCGACGGCACGTGGACCGAACCGACGGCGCTGCCCGCCCCCGTCAACAGCGCGGCCTGCGCCGACGACAATCCCGCGCTCTCGGCCGACGGCCACTTCCTCTACTTCGACTCGACGCGCAACGAGCTCGACGGCCTCACCTGCGACCCCTTGGGCAAGCGGCGCATCTGGGTCGTCGAACGCACCGGTACGACCTGGGGCACCCCCGAACTGCTGCCCGGTACCGTCAACCGCTCGGGCGAATCGCAGGAACACCCGTTTGTCTCGCGCGACGACCAGACGCTGTTCTTCGCCGGCACGCGCTCCGTGTGCAACCGCCGCTGTCTGCTGAAATCGGTGCGCGACTTCAGCGGCCGCTGGGGCTCGCCCGCGGTCGTGGCCAACCCCGAGCGGCCCGAAGTCATCCCGAATTCGGTCCGCGAGTTGGGCCACCCGTCCACCACGGCCGACGGCCAGTACCTCGTGTTTCTGGCGGCCATCCAGGGGCTCGAACGCACCGACGTCGAGATCGTCGTGGCGCGGCCGCTCGCCACCGAGTAGCGCGGGCGCGCCGCCGGCCCTGCCGGACGGCTACGGCACCACCGTCAGTAGGCCAAGACGACTCACCTGGAAGCCGTCGGCCGTGCCCGGATCGAAGTCGCCGTACATGAAGTTGTAGCCCCCGTCGTCGCTGAATCGGTAGCCATAGGCGTAGCTGCCGGCCACGGGCACGGTGAGCCGCGCCTTGAATTCGTCGTTGGCGTAGTACTGACGCTGCCATTCTGCCGGCGCCGACCAGACCCAGCCGGGCTCGTTGCGCGGATCGCTGCCGAGCCGGCCGTAGCCCACCTGCGCGATGAGGCCGCTCGGCGGACCGGCGGGGTCGGTGACGCCGGGCGAGTGAACCTGGCCGTAGACCCAGTCGCTCGCCACACCGGCCGCAGCCGTCAGCGTCGCCGGGAACTGCAAGTCGCACCAGTCGATGGCGCGCACCGCCTCGCCCGTGTAGCGGAAGGCGTCGGCCAGCACCGCCACGGCCCCGCCCTTCGTGACCGCGATGTCGACGTCGCCGGTCCCGTGCGCGGGGTTGGTGCAGGTGATGGTCGTGTCGCTGACGACGGTCCAACTGAGACAGCCCACCCCGTCGAGGGTGACGGCCGTGACCCCGGCGAAGCCCGTGCCCGTGATGGTGAGGAGGTCGCCGCCGTTGTCGACGCCGTCGGTCGGCCGGACAGCCTGCACCGTGGGCGTGCCGCAGCTCGGATTGGCGGCCCCGGGCGTGCCGTTGTCGCCGGCGCCGTAGGGCTGAGCCGCCGCGCACCAGTTGGCCGCGTTGTCGTTGCGCAGCGCGTCGTAGGCGGCCGGGTCGAGGCTCGCGGCGCGGCCCGCCGCGGCGACGCCGAGCGTGACCCCGTCGACGAGCACGCCGCCGAGCCGGAGCGAGATCTCGTCGCCCGGGGCGTCGAGGACGAAATGCCCCGCGCCCGCGCCGTACGCGAAGACGTGGTCGCAGTCGACCCCACCGTTTTGGGCGGCGTTGCCGTTCGCGCAGAACACGAGGGCCGCGCCGGGTTGCACGATGAGCCCGCCGGACGCCGTCACCGTGAAGGTGTCGCTGCCGGCGTCGGCGACGGTGAAAGAGTGCAGGTTGACCGGCAGCCCCCAGACGTTCGCGATCTCGAACCACTGGCCGTTTGCCGGGGTGACGCGGGTCGGGGCCGCGAGCGCCTCGGTGACGACGAGCGCCCCCGGCGGGATGAAGCCTTCGTCGACGAGGCCGTCGCAGTCGGTGTCCTTCAAGTCGTAGCGCTCGGTGGCCCCGGGGTAGACCGACGGGTCGAGGTCGTCGCAATCGGCGCCGCCGCAGCCGAGCCCGCTCTCGATGGCCTGGTCGCCGTCGAGGTCGCGGTCGTTCACGGCCCCGGAACAGTCTTCGTCGACGGCGTTGCCGCAGACCTCGGTCAGCCCGGGGTGGACGGCGGGGTTGCCGTCGTCGCAATCGTCGCCGCCGCAGGCCGTGGCGATGAAGCCGTCGCGGTCGAGGTCCTTGTCGTCGGTGGCCCCGTTGCAGTCGTTGTCGCGGCCGTCGCAGAGCTCAGGGGCACCCGGGTGCACGTCGGCGCGCGTGTCGTTGCAGTCGACGCCGCCGCAGGCCGGGTCGAGGAAGCCGTCGTCGTCCTGGTCGCGGTTGTCGACCGAGCCGTCGCAGTCATTGTCGAGGCCGTCGCCGCACCCCTCGGTGCCGCCGGGGTAGGCCGCCGCCGCCGTGTCGTTGCAGTCGGCGCCGCCGCAGGCCACGGCGATGACCCCGTCGCCGTCGGCGTCGCGGTCTTCGGGCGTGCCGTTGCAGTCGTTGTCGAGGCCGTCGCCGCAGAGTTCGGCGAGCCCCGGGTGGACGAGCGGATTGCCGTCGTCGCAATCGTCGCCGCCGCAGGCCAGGGGCCGGTGGCCGTCCTGGTCGGCGTCGACCTCGTCGGTCTCGGCGTCGCAGTCGTTGTCGGCGCCGTCGCAGCGGCTCTCGTTCGCCTCGAACGTGTCGGGGTAGTCGCCGGCCGCGCAGGGCAGCCAGCCGAGCCCGCCCGCGCAGCGCTTGACGCTGCCCGCGCACACCCCGGCCTGCGCCTCGCAGAGCGGCGGGGCGGCGACGTCGTCGGTCTGGCCGTTGCAGTCGTTGTCGCGCCCGTCGCACGCCTCGGCTTCGGGCAGCGGGGCGAGACATTGCCACGCCACCGTCCCGCCGGCGGCGGCAGTACAGAGCCATGGCACGCTGCATGTGCCGAATTCGTTCACCTGGGCACACGGCTCCGCGGGCGGCGCGACCCCATCGTCGGCCTGGCCGTTGCAGTCGTTGTCGCGCCCGTCGCAGACTTCGGCCGTGGGCTCCGGGGCCGTGCAGGACTGCCAGCCCGCGGCCCCGGCGCATTCCTGCGTCCCAAAACAGCGGCCAACCGCGTTTTCGGCGCTGCACACGCGCGACGTGCCGGCCGTGGCCGGGCCGCAGGCGCAAGAACCGGTGAGCGGCACGCACTGGTCGGGACCGCCCGCAACAACCTCGCAGGCATGGTCGGGCGGGCAGTCGCCGGCGGGCAGGCCGTAGAGGTTTTCGGCCGAACAGTCGCGACCGCAGACGTTCTGGCCGTCGAGTTCGAGGCAGCGGTCGCCCGGCACCAGGCAGTCGCCGTCGCTCGCGCAGAACGCGCAGAGCGGGTCGATGAGCGGCAGGCAGGCCGCGCCGCCGAGCGGGTAGTAGCCCGCCTCGCAGCCGACGAGCATGCAGTCGGGGGTTTCGGCCGCGCCGTCGCAGGCGCCCTGCCCGTGAGGGTAGCGCCGCGCGCAGTCGTTGCCGCACAGCCCGCAGTGCGCGTTGAGGATGTAGGCGCCGCTCACGGGGTCGCGGAAGTCTTCGTCGGTGGCCCCGTCGCAGTCGTTGTCGCGCTCGTCACAGGTTTCGGGGGCCGCGTCGGCGGCGGCGCAGACGAAGCCCGCGGCCCCGGCGCAGACCCATTCGCCGGGACAGGCGCCAAATTCGTTCGTCCGCACGCAGGCCGGGTCGCCGTCGGGCAACGGCGGTTGGTCGTCGACAAACCCGTTGCAGTCGTTGTCCTGGCCGTCGCACAGTTCGGGGACGGGCTCAGGGGCCGAGCAGGCGCTCCAGCCGGTTTCAGGGACACACTGTTCTTCGCCCCAGCAGGAGCCGGCGGCGTTGTCGCGGCGGCAGGGACGCACGCTGTCGGCATGCTCGGGGGCCGTGCAGTCGCAGGCGCCGGACAGGGGCACGCACTGGGTCGTGAGCACCCCCTCGCCGGGCCGGCTACCCGCGGTGAGCGTGCGACATTCGTAGCCGGCGGGGCAAGGCGCCGAGCCGCTGCACGGCTGCGTGCAGCGCAGCCCCTCGGCAAACTCGCGGCAGAGCCCGTCGTCGCATTGGGCGTCGGAGCGGCAGGGCTCGCAGAGCAGGCTGCCCGTGGGGTGGCAGATGAACAGCACGTCGGGCCCCATGCCCGTGGCCTCGCGGCAGAGGTAGCCCGCGGGGCAACTCTCGACGCAGGTCACGGTGCAGACATGGCCCGTGGCGCTGCGCACACAGAAACCCGAGTCGCAGTCGGCGTTTTCGGTGCAGGGCGCGCCGAAGGCCCCGGGGGCCGCGTCGCCCGAGCCCGGCAGATCGAGGGCAGGGCCGTCATCGGGCGGGGCGTCGGGCAGGGCGAGGTCCGGTTCGATGACATCGGGCGCGTCGGGGACCGCCGGGCCGCAGCCGTCCGGGCCGCCGTTCGAGCAGTCGCAGGGCGCGGCCGGGTTGTTCGTGACGCCGCCCGAACCGCACGCGGCAAACGCCAGCGCCGCCGCGCAGAGCAGCAGGGCCCAGAACGCCGGGGCCGGCCGGTCGCCGGCGCCGCGGGAGACGAGCAGACGGGGCCGAATGCGGGTCATCGGGAAACCTCCGGTCTCAGGGCGTGCGCGGCGCGCCGGCGCCCCGGCGCCCGGTGGGCGGGTCCACGCGCTCGGATCAGTCGCAGTCGTAGTAGCCGTGGGCCGCGTCGAACTGACACGTCGCGTCGTACTCGGTGCAGTCGAACTCGAAGTAGCCGCCATCGTCGCAGAACTTGAGCGTGTTGCCTTCGCAGACGCCCTCGGGCGGCAGCACATCGCAGGGGTCGACGCACTGGCCCGCGGCGTCGCAGAGGGTGCCGGCGAAGCACGTGCCGCAGACCCCGCCGCAGCCGTCGGCGCCGCACTCGCGGCCGGCGCACTGGGGCTGGCAGCCGCAGTCGACGCCGTCCCAGGGGCAGAGCCCCTCGCAGTCGCAGTAGTCGTCGACCGCCCAGCCGCAAGGGTCGTTCGTGCGGCAGCACTCGGTGTCGCTGCCCGCGTAGCCGGCACAGAGCGGGGCCTCGCAGAGGCCGGCGGCCGTGCAACTCGTGCCCGCGGGGCACGTGCCGCAGAGCCCGCCGCAGCCGTCGGCGCCGCACTGCCGCCCCGTGCAGTTGGGGGTGCAGGGCGCCTGGCAGTTGGCCCCGCCGGTGACGGCATCGACGACGCATTCCTCGTCGAAGTCGGCGCAGTCGAGTGTCACAAGGCCGGACGCCGTGCAGTAACGCAGCAGCGAGCCCGCGCACTCGCCGCCGGCCGGCATGTCGGCACAGGGGTCGGTGACGGCGCAGCGGCCGGTCGCGTCGCAGGTCTCGCCCGGCAGACACGTGCCGCAACTGCCGCCGCAACCGTCCGGGCCGCACGCACCGGAAGCCGCGCACTGGGGCTCGCATGCGGGCGGCAACGTGCAGTCGTTCCAGCCCGTGGGCTCGCCCGCGGCGTCGGTGGCCGGGCCGCAGACGAGCCCGTAGACCGCGCAGTTCACGGTGACGAGCGTGTCGTCGTCGTCGCAGTAGACCAGCGTGTCACCCTGGCATTCGCCGAGCGTCGTGATGTCGCCGCACTCGCCCTCGCCCGGGGCCGCGCACTGGCCGGCGCCGTCGCAGACCTGACCCACGGGGCACGTGCCGCACAGTCCGCCGCAACCGTCGGGGCCGCATTCGCGGGCGGCACAGGCGGGCGTGCACTCGGGCGGCACACAGCCGTACCGGCGCAGCGCATCGTCGTAGCCGCAGACGAGCGGGGCGCAAGGCTCGGCGACGACGGCGCCGTCTTCACAGAGCAACAGCGTGGCGCCGTCGCAACGGCCGGCGACCGGCACGTCGGGGCAACCCGTCGGGGCGACGGCGACGCAGTGACCGCCCTCGTCGCAGGTCTGGCTGCCGGCACAGAGCCCGCAGCGCCCACCGCAGCCGTCGGGGCCGCACTGGCGGCCCGTGCAGTCGGGGGTGCAGCCGGGCGGCACGCACTGGCCGGTCGCCTCGACGCAGGTGTCGCGCGGGCCGCAGTTGCCGCAACTGCCGCCGCAGCCGTCGCCGCCGCAGACCCGGCCCGTGCAGTCGGGCTCGCAGGGACCGGAGGGCACGCAGAGCCCCGAGGCGCTGCACGCCTCGCCGGCGGCGCACGTGCCGCAGGAGCCGCCGCAGCCGTTGTCGCCGCATTCGCGCCCGGCGCAGTCTTCGGGCGTGCAGACCGTGCCCGAACACTGGCCATCGAGGCAGCGCTGGCCGGGCTGGCAGTGGCCGCAAAGCCCGCCGCAGCCGTCGGGGCCGCAGGCACGGCCGGTGCAACTCGGGACGCAACTGCCGTCGGTGAGACACGCCATGTGGCCGGCCACCGCGTCGAGGCCGCAGGTTTCGCCCGGCTGGCAAGTGACGACGCGCGGGGCGCCGTTGTCACAGTAGATGGCCTCGTTTTGCGGCGAGCATTCGCCCGTGGCGGGCAGCGCCGAGCAGTCGTCGGGCAGCGCCACGCATTCGCCGTATTCGGAGCACGATTCCTCGGCGGCGCAGCTGCCGCAGGAGCCGCCGCAGCCGTCGCTGCCGCATTCGCGGTGCACGCAGTTCGCAACGCAGGCCGCGTCGCCGCGCGCGACGTCGCCGCGGCCGCCGTCGGGCGGCCAGGAGCCGAGGTCGTCGGAGTAGGTGTCGCCGCCGGGCGGGGGGCCGCCCGTGTCGGCGCCGCTGCTGCTTGCGGTTTCGCAGGCGGCAAGCAAGAGCGCGAGGGCGCCGAGCGCGAGGGCGACAAGCGCCGGTCGTCGCCCCCGGCGGCAGGCCCGGCCCCGGCACACGCAGGCGCCGTTCGACACGGACTGAACGGGATTCATGACGATTCTCCTCGGCAGGGGGCGGTCTGTGAAGGCCCCCACCCGGCCCCGCGGACGGCCTGCCGGCTAGGGGCAACCCGAGCCGCTTGCGGTGTACGTGAGCGTCAATTCGAGCCGGTAGGCGCCCCAGTCGCCCTCTTCGTCGAAGGCCGAACGGCCGTCGACCACAATCGAGTAGTAGCCGTCGGCCGGGGCCACGTAGGTAAACGTGTCGATGCCGCCGTCGTCGCCCTGGTCGTAGCAGTCGACGAGGTCTTCGTCGCCGTTCTCGTCGCAGTCACTGCCCGTGTAGAGTTTGAGCATGGCGTCGAAGGCCGCTGTGATGGCATCGAGGCGGGCCGTGAGCGTTTCGCCGGCGCGCAGGTAGATGCGGTAGAACTGGTCTTCGTTGGCGTCCCAGCAGTCGGTTTCCCAGGAGCCGAGGTCGTCGTTGTAGCCGGCGTTGGTCGTGTCGCCGTTTGCGGCAAAGCCGGCCGCGGCCGCGACACGGCCGACGAGGTCGGCGCGGTTGCAGCGGTTGGCATCGGGGCTGAGGTCGCCATTGCAGCAGAGCGGCGCGCACGCGAGCACGCAGCGGCCGCCCTGGCAGCCGAGCCCGGCCGCGCAGTCGCTATCGCCGCGGCAGGCGACGCAGCCCGAGGCGTCGGCCGCGCAGTAGGGCGTGGGGCTCGCACAGGCGGTGCAGAACGGGCCGCAGCGCGCGTCATCGTCGCAGGCGACGCACGTGCCGCCCTCGCAGGCCGAGTTGAGACCGCACGAATCGGCGGTGCACTGACACTGCCCGCCGACGCAGGCCGGCGTGGCGCCGCCGCAGACGGCACAGGCCGCGCCGCAATGCGCCGGGTCGCTCGGGCCGCAGGGCCGGCATTCGCCCGCGGCGCAGTAGGCCCCCGCGCCGCAGTGCGCGTCGGTCGTGCAGGCCACACAGCCGTCGCCGTCGCACACGGGGGTCGGGGCGCTGCACGGGAGGCAGTCGGGGCCGCAGTGGTCGGCGTCGTTGCAGGCCTGACAGAAACCCGAGGGGGCACAGTAGCGCCCGGCGCCGCAGGAAACGGCCGAGCAGGCGCAGTAGCCGTCGGTGCAGAGCGGCGTGTCGGCGGCGCAGCGCTCGCAGTCGGGGCCGCAATGCGCCGGGTCGGCCGGACCGCAGGGGCCGCAACGGCCGCCGTCGCAGAATTCGCCGGGCGGGCACTGCTCGTCGGCCGTGCAGCGGCAAGCCCCCTCGACGCAGACGGGGGTGGCCGTGCCCGTACAGCGCGCGCAGAGCGGACCGCAGTGGTCGGGGTCGCTCGGGCCGCAGGGGGCACACGCGGTGCCGGCGCAGAATTGCCCGGTGGGGCAACTGGCGTCGCTGCAAACGCAGGCGGCGCCGTCGCAGTACGGGGTGTTGCCGGAGCAGGTGACGCAGTCGGGGCCACAGTTCTGCGGCGTGTCGCAGTAGGTGCAGGCGCCGCCGGCACAGAAGTAGTTCGCCCCGCAGTCGGCATCGCTGCCGCAGGCGCAGAGCCCCCCCGTGCACACCGGGGCCGAGCCGCCGCACGTGGCGCAGGTCGCGCCGCAGTGCAACGGATCGCTCGGGCCGCACGGCGCGCAGACGCCGGCCGCGCAGTAGGTCCCCGCCGGGCATTGGCCGTCGGCCGTGCAGCGGCACTGGCCGTTCGTGCAGACGGGCGTGGCGGTGGCCGTGCAGTCGAGGCATTCGAAGCCGCAGTGGCTGTCGGTGTCGCAGAGCACGCAGGCGCCGTTCTGACAGAAGCGGCCGACCTCGCAAGACCGGTCGGTGCAGGCACAGCGGCCGTCCACGCAGGCCGGCGTGGCGGCGCCGCACGGCGCGCAGTCGGGGCCGCAACGGTCGGGGGTGTTGCAGGGCACGCAGACGCCGTTTTCGCAAAGCGCGCCGTCGTCGCAGGGGGTGGCCGGACCGCAGGCGGCGCAGCGGCTGCCGTCGGGGGCGCAGGCCTGACCGAAGAGCCCGCAGTCGATGCAGTCGGGCGTGCAGTGGGCGTCGACCGTGCAGGGCGCGCAGTGGCCCGCGGCGCAGTACTGGCCGGCCGGACAGCTGTCGAGGGTGCAGTGGCAGGAGCCGGCGAGGCACACCGGCTCGTTGGGCGGGCAGTTGCCGCAGCCGGCATCGCCGGCCGGCAGGTCGGCGGCCGGCGTGTCGTGCGGGGCGGTGTCGAAGGCCGGCACGTCGGCCGGGGCCGCGTCGGGACCGGGCGGCACGTCGGCGGGCCGTACATCGGTGGGCGGCGCGCCGTCGTCGCCGGACGCGGTGTCGGGCGGAGCCGGAGTGTCGGGGCCCGGAGCGGGGCCGTCAGGGGCCTGCCAGACATCGCTCTGGCCGTCGGGCGGCGCAAAGACGAGGTCGCCGTCGGCGGGCGGGGCGCCCGGGTTGCTCTGCGTGCCGCCACAGGCCGCGACGAGCCAGAGCAGGGCCCCGAGCACGACGAGCGGCGGCGCGGCAGCGCCGCGGCGCGGCCGGATGCGCTGCGAGGGCGGCAAGAGGCGCGGCTGGCGGGCGACGGGTGAGCGGCTGGCGGGCAGAACTCGGAGCGGCTGCATGGTCAAGCATCCTTCGCGCGGCGCTGCGGCGCGCGGCCGGTGTCGGCGCCAAACCGCCCCCTGCACGCCGCGGGCGCAAGCCGCGGTCATTCTCCGTATTCCGCGGGGCCGCGTCCAGGGCGGTCGGGCTGGCGACCGACCCTGCCGCCGCGGCAAACCGCGTCGAGGGCGCGTCAGGCCGAGGCGGCGGAGCGCGAGACCGGCCGCCGGCGCGGTTGGGGGGCGGCGTCAAGAACGCGTCAGGCAACGCCGCGTACCTCGCCCGCGCCAGAGTGCGGCTTGCCGGCCGGCCGGGCTCGGGTAGCATGGCGCCGCGCGGGACG
The DNA here is from genome assembly GCA_964422715.1 of uncultured Myxococcales bacterium. Lineage (GTDB taxonomy): Bacteria > Myxococcota_A > UBA9042 > PWKZ01 > CAYRCM01 > CAYRCM01. The sequence continues at coordinate 36,474 of CAYRCM010000018.1, forward strand.
GAGGGCGACCATGAGGGAACCGAGGCAGAACGAAGAACGCGCGGACGCTGCGCCGGACGGCGACCGGACGCGGCTCGACGGGGCGCAGCGGGCGCGCCTCGCGGTGCGGGCGGCCGTGCTGCGGGCGCTGCGCGAGTGGTTTCACGGGGCGGGCTTTCTCGAAATGGACCCGCCGGCGCTCGCCACGTCGCCGGGCCTCGAAGTGCACCTCGCCGCGGTACCGGTCGACCTGCACATCGCAGGGCCGGAAACGACGCGCCGCTACCTCGTGACGTCGCCCGAATACTTCATGAAACGGCTGCTCGGGGCAGGCTTCGAGCGCATCTACTCCTTGCAGAAAGCGTGGCGCGACGGCGATTCGAGTCCGCTTCACCACCCCGAATTCACCATGCTCGAATGGTACCGCGCGCACCACGACTACACGGCCTGCATGGCCGACACCGAGGCCCTGGTGCTGGCGGCGCTCGCCGCCGGCGGCGCCACGCCGCGGCGCCCGCGCGCCGGCCGCCTGCTCGATTTCACCCCGCCCTGGCCGCGCCTGCCGTTTGGCGAGGCCATGGAACGCTACGCCGGCCTCGACCCGCTCGCCTGCCCCGACGTGCCGGCGCTGCGCCGCGCCGCCGCGGCCCGCGGCCACTACCTCGCCCCCGACGGCACGTGGAACGACCTCGTGCTGCAAGTCTTCGTCGCCGCCGTCGAGCCGCGGCTCGGCGCCGAGCGGCCCGTCATCCTCTGCGAGTACCCCGCATCGATGGCCTCGCTCGCGCGGCTCAAGCCCGGCGACCCGCGCGTCGCCGAACGCTTCGAGGTGTACGCCGGCGGGCTCGAACTGGCGAACGGCTTCAGCGAACTCATCGACGCCGCCGAACAACGCGCCCGCTGCGAGGCCGACCTGCGCGAGCGCATCGCACGCGGGCTGCCGGCCTATCCGCTCGACGAGCGCTTCCTCCAGGCGCTCGGCGCCGGGCTGCCGCCGGCAACGGGCACGGCGCTCGGCGTCGACCGGCTCGTCATGCTCGTCACGGGGGCACTGCACATCGACGAGGTGGTGGCGTTTCCGCCGCGGGTCGCCTGACGCGGGGCTATGCGCGGGCGGGCGGGGCCGCCATGAGTGCCGCGAGGCTTTCGCGGTAGGGCGGCCGGGCCACCCCGCGTTCGGTGATGATGGCGGAGACGTAGCGCGCCGGCGTGACGTCGAAGGCCGGGTGGCGGGCCGCGATGCCGGGCGGGGCCACGCGCACGCCGCCAAACTCGGCCACTTCGCGCGGGTCGCGTTCTTCGATGGGGATGGCCGCCCCGTCGGGCAGGCTCAAATCGAGCGTGGAGGTCGGCGCCGCGACGTAGAACGGCACGCCGTTTTCGTGGGCCAGCACGGCGACCCCGTACGTGCCGATCTTGTTGGCGACATCACCGTTTTGCACGGTGCGGTCGGTGCCGACGATGACCGCGTCGATGGCCCCGCGCGAGAGGAAGTGCCCCGCCATGTTGTCGGTGATGAGCGTGACGTCGATGCCGTCCTTCTGCAGTTCCCACGCGGTGAGCCGCGCGCCTTGCAGGAACGGCCGCGTCTCGTCGGCGAACACCCGGATGCGTTTGCCGGCTTCGACGGCCGCGCGGATGACGCCGAGCGCCGTGCCGTAGCCGCCCGTGGCGAGCGCCCCGGCGTTGCAGTGCGTCAGCACCGTGGCCGAGTCGGGCAGCAGTGCCGCGCCGAAGCGCCCCATGGCGCGGCAGGCGGCCACGTCTTCGGCGTGGATGGCCTGGGCCTCCGTGACGAGCGCCGCGCGCACGGCGTCGAGCGGGGCGGCGCCGAGCGCGTCGGCCCGCCGCAGCATGCGTTCGAGCGCCCAGAACAGGTTGACGGCCGTGGGCCGCGTGGCGCCGAGCATTTGCGCCGCCGCGGCGAGTTCGGCGCGCAACGCCGGGAAGTCGCGGGCCGGGCTTTGCACCGCGGCGAGCGCCACGCCCATCGCGGCGGCGATGCCAATCGCCGGCGCGCCGCGGATGACCATGGTCCGGATGGCGTCGGCCACGGCCGCCGGCGTGGTCGCCTCGACGTACACCTCCGCGAGCGGCAGACGCGTCTGGTCGATCATCACGACGCGACCCTGGGCCCAACGAATGGTCTCGAAACTCATGGCGATTCTCCTCCGGGCGCGGCCGGCTCGGCGGCGGCCGAAAGCCGTTCGTTGAGCAGCCGGTTGACCTCGGCCGGATCGGCCTTGCCGCGCGTGGCCTTCATGACGGCGCCGACGAAGAAGCCGAACAGTTGCGTCTTGCCGGCGCGGTAGCGCGCGACCTCGGCCGGGTGCGCCGCGACGACCTCGGCGACGACCGTGGCGATGAGACCCGCGTCCTGCACGGGGCTGCCGATGCGCGCGATGGCGGCGGCCACGGGCTCGCCGCGGCCATAGGCGGCCTCGAACACCTCTTTGCCGAGCTTGCTCGTGAGCGTGCCGTCGCCAATGCGGGCCACGATGAGCCCCAATTCGGCCGGCGGCAGCGGGCAGTCGGCGATGTCGCGGCCCGAGCGGTTCAGGGCGCCGAGCAGCTCGACCGCGACCCAGTTCGCGGCGCGCTTCGCATCGCCCGCGACCGCCAGGGTGGCCTCGTAGTAGGCGGAAAGCGCCGGACTGGCCGTGAGCACGGCCGCATCGTAGGCACTGAGCCCGAGGGTACTCTGGAAGCGCGCGCGCTTCTCGCGCGGCAACTCGGGCAGGTCGGCCGTGGCCGCCGCGACGAAGGCCGGGTCGAGGACGAGCGGCGGCAGGTCGGGCTCGGGGAAGTAGCGGTAGTCGTGGGCTTCTTCCTTGACCCGCAGCAGTTGCAGCTCGCCCGTCCTGCCGTGAAAGCCGAAGGTGGCCTGCACGACCGTTTCCCCGCGCTCGTAGAGCGCCACCTGACGCTCGATTTCGCTTTGCAGCGCGCGCTGGACGAAGCGAAAACTGTTGATGTTCTTGATTTCGGTGCGCGTGTTGAAGTGGGCCGCGCCGCGGGGCCGCACGCTGACATTGGCGTCGCAGCGAAACGAGCCCTCTTCCAGGTTGCCTTCCGACACGTCGAGCGTGACCAGAATGGCGTGCAACTCGCGCAGATAGGCCGCGCCCTCGGCCGGGGTGCGCAGTTCGGGTTCGGACACGATCTCGACGAGCGGCACCCCCGAGCGGTTGAAGTCGAGCGTGCTCGCGTCGTGCTGCGGGTCGTGGATGCTTTTGCCCGCGTCTTCTTCGAGGTGGATGCGCGTGATGCCGATGGCGCGCGGGCCGCCCTCGCCGTCGATGACGAGGCGGCCGTGCTCGGCGAGCGGTTCGTCGTACTGGCTGATCTGATAGCCCTTCGGCAGGTCGGGGTAGAAGTAGTTCTTCCGCGCGAAGCGGCTTTGTTGGTGCAGCGTGCATTCGAGCGCCCGGGCGAGCCGCACGGCCAGTATGACGGCCTCGCGGTTCATGACCGGCAAGGCGCCCGGCAACCCGAGGCACACGGGGCAGACGTGGGTGTTCGGCGGGTCGCCAAACCGCGTGCTGCACGCGCAAAACGCCTTGGTGCGGGTCTGGAGCTGCGCGTGCACTTCGAGCCCAATCACGGCCTCGTAGTCGCTCATGGGTGCACCTCCGGGGGACGGCGTAGGTGCCAGTCGGTGGCCTGTTCGTACGCATGGCCGACGGTGAGCAGGGTGGTCTCGGCGAACGGCCGGCCGATGAATTGCAGCCCGATCGGCAGCCCCGCGGCGGTGAACCCGCAGGGCAGCGACAGCCCCGGCAGGCCGGCCAGGTTGCACGAGATGGTGCAGAGATCGAGCAGATACATGCTGAGCGGGTCGGCAAGCCGTTCGCCAAGCCGCGGCGCGGGCCCGGGGGCGGTGGGCGTGAGCACGAGGTCGCAGCGGCCGAACGCGTCGGCGAAGTCGTGCTGGATGAGCCGGCGCACCTGCTGCGCGCGGCCGTAGAACGCGTCGTAGTAGCCGGCCGACAGCACGTAGGTGCCGATCATGATGCGGCGCTTGACCTCCGGGCCGAAGCCGGCGCCGCGCGAGGCAGCGTAGAACGCGGCGAGCGCATCGTCGCCCGCGGCGGTGGCGGCGGGCGGCACGCGCAGGCCGTAGCGCACGCCGTCGTAGCGCGCGAGGTTGGACGAGGCCTCGGCGTCGGCAATGAGGTAGTACGTCGCGACACAGGCCTTCGTGTGCGGCAGCGAGAGGGGCACGGGGGTGGCGCCGAGCCCGCGGAGGGTCTCGATGGCCGACGCCACGGCGGCGCCGACCTCGGGATCGAGCCCGGCCGCATCGAAGTATTCGGCCGGGATGCCGATGCGCAGGCCGGCCGGCGAGACCCCGAGTGCCCCGAGGTAGTCGGGTGGCGCGTGGGGGGTGCACGTGGCGTCGCGCGGGTCGGGGGCGGCGATGACGAGCAAAGCGGCGGCCACGTCGGCGACCGAGCGGCCGAACGGCCCGCACTGGTCGAGCGACGAGGCGAACGCCACGATGCCGTAGCGGCTGACGCGGCCCCAGGTGGGTTTGAGCCCGGTGACCCCGCAAAACGCGGCCGGCAGCCGGATGGACCCGCCGGTGTCGGTGCCAAGCGCCAGCGGGGTGATGCCCGCGGCCACGGCCACGGCCGAGCCGCCGCTCGAGCCGCCCGGCACGTGGGCCGGGTTCCAGGGGTTGAGGCAGGGGCCGAATGCCGAGTATTCGTTGGACGAGCCCATGGCGAACTCGTCCAGATTCGTCTTGCCGATGACGATGGCCCCGGCGGCGCGCAATCGTTCGACGACGTGCGCATCGTAGGGCGGCACGTAGTGGGCAAGCATCCGCGAGGCGCAGGTGGTGCGGAGCCCGCGGGTGACGATCTGGTCTTTGATGGCCACCGGCACCCCGCCGAGCGGGCCGGGCTCGTCGCCCCGGGCGCGGACGGCGTCGACCGCGCGGGCGGCCGCGAGCGCGCCGTCGGGGTCGAGCGTGATGAAGGCGTTGAGGCGCGGGTTGAGGGCCGCGGCGCGTTCGAGGGCGGCCGTCGTCACGGCGACGGCGGAGAGTTCGCCCGAGGCGAGGGCGGCTTGCAGCTCGGCGAGCGGCAGGTCGAGGGGGTGCATGGGGCGGGCCTCCGCTCAGTGGGTGACGACGCGTGGCACGACGAACTGGCCATCGCGGGCCGAGGGCGCGGCGGCGAGCGCCGCGGCGGCCTCGAGCCCCCCGGCCGGGGTGTCGGCGCGCAACGGACAGGCGGTGGCCTCCGCCGGTGCCGGCCCCGCGGCGGCCGGGGCGGCCTGCACGACGGCCAGCAGCTCGGCCGCGTAGCCGAGGATGTCGGCGAGGTCGGCCGTGTAGCGCGCCACCTCGGCGTCGTCGAGCCGGAGCCGCGCCAGCGTGGCCAAGCGTTCGATTTCGTCGCGATCGATGAGTGCCATGGCAAGCCCCCACGCCGTCTCAGCGCCCGACGCCTTACCACGGCGGACGCGGCAGCGGCAAGCGCCGCGCGCGGCGGACGGCGGTTGCCGCGTGGCCGTTCGAAGGCGGGCCGGCGGTTCGCTCGTGCCGGCAGCGGGCCGGGGCAGAATGCCGCGTCTACAGGCCGAACGACCGCGGCAGGTGCACGGGCCCCGGCCTCAACGCGGCGAGCGGTCGCGACTACAGGCCCCGCGGCCTGGCCGGCGGCCAGCGCTCAGCCACCGGCTGCGACGCGGCAAGATGGCGCGTCTACACCGCCCAGGGGCCCAGCCGCCCACACCAGTTCGTCGGCGTCGACAAACAGCGCCACGGCCGTGCGCAGCTCGTAGCGCCCGAGGTAGCGCATGCGCCGCTCGTCTTGGAGGTAGGTCTGGAGCTCGGCCTGGCCCTCGGCCAAGAGCCGCTGGCGGGCCGCGGGCGTGTCGTCTTTCTTCTTCAGGTACTTGAGTTCGATCATCCAGGCGCGCCGGAGCCAGTGCACCGCCGGCTGCGGCACGATGACCAGGTCGGCGTAGCCGCCGCCCGTTTCCCACTCGGAGAAGATGGCGATGTCGGGCGACAGCGTCAGAAACGCCAGCGCCAGGGTCTTGATGGCGGCCTCGTTGAAGTGGATCAAGTCACGATTCGAGGCCTCCCGGATGACCTGGTCGAGCATGAGCCGGAAGAACGGCTCGGCCTCACCGGCCCCCATCATGTCGGAGAGCGCCGTAGCCACCGCGTCGACGCCGTCGAACGACAACGTCTGCGCCGCCAGCCGCTGCACCTGGGTCCAGTAGAGCGTGCGGATGACGTAGTTCGGCACCCGCAGCCCGGCCCCCGCCCCCTCGGCGAACGTGAGCATGCCCAGGTAGTAGAGCAGCGACAGAAAATTGCGCCGTTCGGCCAGCTGGTTCACGCCGAAGGCCGTCACCGGACGCGCTGCGACGTTGCCCCCGCCCTCCACCACCGCCCAAAGGCTCGCGAAGTCGCCCGCTTTGCGCACGACGAGGTCGAGCTTGCCGATGTCGGTGCGCAGGTTCTGGTCGAGCAACTCGGACGGCAGCCGGCCCTTCGCGAGGGCGCCGAGCAGGTAGAGGGCCATGTCGGGGTTGTAAAGCGCTTCGGCCTCCGGATGGAACCGGTAGCCGTCGTAGAACGCGCGCGCTAGGTCGACGACTTCGGAGGCGGGCGGCAGTGCGCTGCCCGCCGGCGCCTCGGCCACCGCCAGTTCGATGAGCGCGTGCGTCTCGGCCGCCGTGAACCCCAGCATGCCGGCGAATTCCGGCTCGAGACTGAGGTTCGTCGCGATGTTGAACCCCGACGTCAGGTCGTCGAGCAGCAGCGGGTTGACCCCGGTCGTGAACGTGCGTGCGACCGAGCCGAGCCCCGTCGCCTCCTTGATGCCCTTGAAGAACGTCTTCAGCAGGCCCGTGCCCGTGACGAGCTGCTTGTAGCGTTCTTCCTGGCGCGTCGCGAGGAGTTCGTTCGTGAAGTTGTCGTACTCGTCGATGAGGAGGTAGACGGGCCGGCCTGTGGTGCGCGCCGCCTCCAGGGCCAGGTCGAAGGCTCGCTCGGGACCCTGCGCCGCCTCCGCCCGCAGAATCCAGCCATCCGCGTCGGCGATGAAATCGCGGTGGTCGCGAAGGAAGGTCGTGGCCCGCCCAACCACCTTCTGGCATAGCGACCGGTAGAGCAGTGCGTCGTCACCCGCGGTGACGATGGCCGAGAAATCGAGCCGGAACACGAGAAAGGTGTTTCGGAGCGGGGTGGGCCGGCGCCCGATGTCGAGCCCGCCGAACAGCGCGTCGAAGCGCGCCGCGTGGCGCACGTCGTAGTAGTGCTCCAGCACGGACAGCCAGAGCGATTTACCAAAGCGCCGCGGGCGCAGGAACAGCAGGTTGCGGTCGGCCGCCTCGATGGCCCGGATATAGGCCGTGCGATCGATGAAAAGCATCCCGTCATCACGAATCGTCGGGAAGTTCGAGACCCCGTACGGAATGGACAGCATGGCGTCCTCCTCGGTGGCGGCCCCCGGCCGGCTTCGGCCAGGATAGCCGCTCCGGCGCGGGCCGGCAAAGGGGCGGCCGGGGGCGCGGGTGCCGCGCGGCGCCAAGCCGAGCGGGTCGTGGCCGGCGGGGCCAGCCCATCCGCTGCTACGGCAGCGCGAGCGAGGGCGAGCGCGGGCGGCGGCACCGGGCGGAGTGAGCCGGCCCGAGCCGGCGCGGCTCACAGCCCCTCGGCGCTGCGCACCAGAGGGGAAGAGCGAAGAAGCACTGGAGTCTCAGCGGACAGGGCCTCGCAGGCAGCGGGCGCCGTTGTGCGCGTCGCGGGTCGTCGGCGTGCCGCCGGCACGCTCCGCCGAGCGCAGGTACGAGGCGTCGCAGTCGAAGGCGCCGCCCCGCATGACGCGGTACGCGCCGGGGGGATCCACCTACGCACTGCCGTCCACCGGCGCTCCTGCGTAGCTCCCGTGATACCAGTCCTCGCACCACTCCCACACGTTGCCCGACATATCCACGGCGCCGACGTACGATGCCCCGGCCGGCCGCCCGCCCACCGGCTGCGTCCCGCTGCAGCCCGTCTCCGCGCACGGATCGGAGCCCCACGGCCGCCCGCTATCCCCGTCCTCGTCGTACACCGCGTGCGCGCACGTCGGCTCCGGACCCTCGCCCCACGGATACTTGCGGTGCAACGGACCACTCGCCGCGTATTCCCACTCCGCCTCCGACGGCAGCCGCCCGTCGCTGCGACCCGTCTGCTGCACCAACTACGCGCACACCTGACCAGCCCGCTCCCAGTTCACCCCGTTTTGCGGGTGGCTGTCCCGCCCAGCGCCCGAATTCAGCCCCCAACCCAAACCATCCCAGTCGGCCACAGGCGCCATAGTGCACGACCCCACCACCCGGCACGCCTCGTACTGCATCACCGTCACTTCGTATTTCGCGATGAAGAACCCCGTCGCAAACCGCACCACGTGCTGCGGCTCCTCGTCCGCCCTGCGGCCCACTTCGTCCGAAGGGCTGCCCATCACGAACTTGCCGGGCGGCACCCAGATCCACACGTCCCAGCGCTTCCAACCCGTCACCGTGCGGTTCGCGTACTCGCAGTGCTCCCGCATGTTGCAGCCCACGATGTACTCGTCGTCGCCGTCGCCGGAAAGCGTCGGACACAGCACGCCCCCGCAGCGCAGCCCGCTCGCGCACTGCCCGGACACGCACTCCCCGCCGCCCGCACACGGGCTGCCATCGGGCAAGGCCCCCGCGTCCGTGCACGTCTCGGCCGCGCCGTCGCACGTGCGCGCGCGGCAGTCGCCGAGCCGCAGCGGGCCGCAGTTCTTGAAACACCAGAGATCGGCGGCGAGCTCGGCCAAATGCGGGCAGGCAAGCGCCGCGGCACAGACGTCGGGCGTGTCGACAAGGTCGGCGTACGAGCCGCTGCGGGCCACCGCGGCCAAAGCCCCGACGTCGCCTTCCAGCGAGGCGAGTGTGCCCGCGAGTGTGGCGAAAAGCCCAGCCGACTCGTCCACGGCCGCCTGGTAGGTCGTGGCCGTGAGCCCCGAGCCGCTGCCGTTATAGGCCAGAAACGCCGCCTGCACGGCCGGGTCGAGGGCGCCAGCCGGCACACAGCCGGCGCAATCGAGCCCGCGCGCGAGTTCGGCCACCTCCGCCACCGCCGCCTTGCCCGCCACCAGCGCGTAGGCCACCGACACGACCGGGATGCGCGGGCTCGGCTCGGCCCCGCCCGCAGGCGCGATGCCGAGCCAGCGCGGCTCGCCCTCGGCAAACGCCGCCGCAAACGCCTCGGCATCCGCCCCCTCGGCCGCGGCCGGCACGAGCGCGTTGAACACCCCCGTCTCGCACAGCACGTCGAGCGGCACCGCCGGCTCCCAGAGCGGCTGGAGGGCCGCTTCGGCGTCGTAGACGCGCACCGTGACGCCCGTCGCCCCCTCGACCGGGGCGCCGCTCTCGTCGAACAGCACCCCCTAAACGTTCGACTGCGCGGGCACGGCCAGGGCCCCGGCCGGCAAGAGCCCAAGAGCCGCGAGTGCCGCCCCACCCGCCATCCACGAAGAATTTCGGCCCATGACCTCTTCCTTTCGCCGGCCTGAATGCCCCCGCAATCGGCTGTACCGCACGCCCATCCAACGAACCGATGGTGCGGGAGCTGGGCGGGGCGTGTCGAGCCGGTTTTCGGCCTGGGGAGGGCGGGCGTTACGGCATTCCGGTTTTCTTCGATTCATCAAAGCACGCAAAAGGTTGCAGCGTGGTGTGGAGCAGGCTGGGACGTCGCAGTCTGCCGCGGCTGCAGACCCGACGAGCGCGGCAGGTGCACGGCCCCAACCCGGCAATCTGCCGCGACTACAAGCCGCGCGGCCCGCCCCGCGGCCCAGCCGCCCACACCAGTTCGTCCGCATCGACAAACAGGGCCACGGCCGTGCGCAAGTCGTAGCGCCCGAGGTAGCGCATGCGGGGCTCGTCCTGTAGGTAGGTATGCAGTTCGGCCTGGCCTTCGGCCAAGAGCCGTTCGCGGGCGGCGGGCGTGTCGTCTTTCTTCTTCAGGTACTTGAGTTCGATCATCCAGACGCGGCGGAGTTGGGTGGCCGCCGGCTGCGGCACGATCACGAGGTCGGCGCAGCCGCCGCCCGTTTCCCATTCGGAGAAGAGCGCGATTTCCCGCGACAGCGTGCAAAACGCCAGCACGATGGCCTTGATGCCCGCCTCGTTGAAGTGGATGAGGTCGCGGTTCGAGGCCGCGTGGATGACGTCGTCGAGAATCAGCCGAAAGAACGGCTCGGCCTCGCCGTCGCGCATCATGGCACGCAGCGCCCGCTGCACCGCCTGCGCACCCCCGAGTTGCAGCTCGCCCTCGGTCAGCCGCCGGACTTGTTCCCAGTAGAGGGTACGCACCACGTAGTTCGGCACGCAGAAGGCGGTGTCGGGGCCCGCGGCAAACGTCAGCATGCCCAGGTAGTACAGCAGCGACAGGAAGTTGTTGGGGTCGGTCAGGTCGTCGAGGCCGAACGCCGGGATGGGGTCGCCGAGCACGCTGTCGCCCTCGGCGACGAGCGCCCAGAGTTGGTCGAAGTCGCCGGTCTTGCGCACCACCAGGTCGAGTTTTGCGGTGTCGGTGCGCAGGTTCTGGTCGAGCAACTGCCGCGGCAGCCGACCCTTCGTCAAGGAACCGATGAGATACAGCGCCATGTCCGGGTTGTAGAGCGCTTCGGCATCCGGGTGGAAGCGGTAGCCGTCGTAGAACGTGCGGGCGAGGTCGATGACCTCGGAAGCGGGCGGCAGGTCGCTCGCCGGCGGCGCCTCGGCCACCGCTCGTTCGATGAGCGCGTGCGTCTCGGCCGCCGTGAACCCCAGCATGCCGGCGAATTCCGGCTCGAGACTGAGGTTCGTCGCGATGTTGAACCCCGACGTCAGGTCGTCGAGCAGCAGCGGGTTGACCCCGGTCGTGAACGTGCGTGCGACCGAGCCGAGCCCCGTCGCCTCCTTGATGCCCTTGAAGAACGTCTTCAGCAGGCCCGTGCCCGTGACGAGATGTTTGTAGCGTTCTTCCTGCCGCGTGGCGATGAGTTCGTTCGTGAAGTTGTCGTACTCGTCGATGAGGAGATAGACCGGCCGCCCCGTGGTGCGCGCCGCCTCCAGGGCCAGGTCGAGGGCCCGTTCCGGGCCCTGCGCCGCCTTGACGTCCGCGACCCAGCCATCCGCGTCGGGAATGAAGTCGCAATGGTCGCGGATGAAGGTGGTGGCCCGGCCCACCACCTTCTCGCGCAGCGACCAGTAGAGCAGCGCGTCGTCCCCCGCGGTGACGATGGCCGAGAAATCGAGCCGGAACACGAGAAAGGTGTTTCGGAGCGGGGTGGGCCGGCGCCCGATGTCGAGCCCGCCGAACAGCGCCTCGAAGCGCTCGGCGTGGCGCACATCGTAGTAGTGCTCCAGGATGGACAGCCAGAGCGACTTGCCAAATCGCCGCGGGCGCAGGAACAGCAGGTTGTGGTCGGCCGCCTCGATGGCCCGGATGAAGCCCGTACGGTCGATGAAGAGCATCCCGTCATCACGAATCGTCTGGAAGTTCGAGATCCCGTACGGAATGGACAGCATGGCGTCCTCCCTTCGTACGCGCCGCCGGGCGACCGCGGCGGCCACGGGCCAGGATAGCCGCAGCGCCACGGGGCGGCAAAGGGGCCGTGCCCGTCCTTGCCAGCGCGCCATTGGCCGCCTAAGATGCCTGCGGGGACGCGGTTTGGACAACGCGAGGTGCTGCGATGGGCCGGGCGATTCGACGGTTTGGCCTGGGAATGGTGCTCGTCGGCTGGTTTGCGCTCCCGGTCTGGGCGCAGGGGGCTCCTCCCGACACGCCGGCCACGGCCGACGCCGCGGCGCCGGACGCGGGCGCCCCGGGGGCGCCGGCCCCGGTCGACCCGCCCCCGGCCGACGCTGCCTTGGTTCCCGAAGCCGGAGTCGGTGAAGCCGAGCGACTCGCCGCCGTGGCCGACGAACACTTCGAGGCAGGCCGCTACGGCGACGCCGTCGAAAACTACCTGAAGGCGTACCGGCTCGTGCCGGTGAGCGCGCTGCTCTACAACATCGGCTTCATCTACGACCGCAAGTTGAACGATCCCGACCTCGCGATGTCGTTCTACCGCCGCTACATCCGCGCCGACGACGCCGCCCCCGAACTCGTCGGCCGCGCCACGGCCCGACTGCGCGAACTCACGGCGGCCCGCGAGCAGGCGGCGGCAGCCGAGGCCGCGGCTGCAGCCGCCGCCGCCGCGCTGCGACCGGCTCCCGCGACGGGTGCGCCGGTCGCCACGCCGCCAGTCGGGGCGACGCCCGACGCGCTCACCGTCGTGCACCGCTCGCCGCTGCGCAGCCCCCAGGCCATCGGCGGCTGGACCGCGCTCGCCACGGGCGTGGCGCTGGCGGCAACGGGCGGGGCCCTCTGGGGGCTCGTGCGACAGAAAAACGCCGACTACGAGGCTGCCCGCACCGTCGCCGAGAAGCGCGACCTGCGCGCCACGGGCCGCGACATGGCACTCGCGGGCGACGTGCTCGTGGCGGTCGGCGGCGCCGCGCTGACGACCGGCATCGTGCTCCTGGCCACCCTGCGCGGCGAGCCCCGCGGCCCGGCCACGCCCACGGCCACGCCGGGCGGCGGCCTGCCCGATCTCGGCGCCGTGCCGCTCGAGGGGGGCGCGTTGCTGACGCTCGGAGGCCGGCTGTGAGCCGTAACCGGCGGCCCCGCGCCCCGGAGGTGCGGTTCTGATGCGCGACTGGATCTGCCCACGCTGTCTCGCGCGCTTTCGGGACGCGACCAAGCGCTGCCCGGTCGATGGCCACACGCTCGTCGAAGACCTCGCCGATGTGGTGCTGGCCGATCGCTATCTGCTGCAACGCCTGATCGGGGTCGGCGGGATGGGCGGCTCGGTCTGGAAGGCCTGGCAGCGCCAGGCCGAGCGCCCCGTGGCCGTCAAGGTGCTGCCGGCGGCGGCGAGCGCCGTGGTCGAACGCTTCGAGCGCGAGGCGCGCATCATCGCGTCGCTGTCCCACCCGAACATCACGGTGGTGCACGACTTCGGCCACGACCCCGACGGGCACATGTTCCTCGTCATGGAACTGCTCGAAGGTACCACGCTGCGCCAACTGCTCAAGCGCGTCGGCCTGTTGCCGCTGCCGCGCGCGTTGCGCATCGTCGACCAAGTGCTGCGGGCACTCGAATACGCGCACCGGCGCAACGTCGTCCACCGCGACCTCAAGACGGGCAACCTGTTTCTCGCGACGCACGACGACCCAGCCGACTTCGTGAAGTTGCTCGATTTCGGCATCGCCAAGGTGCTGCGTGGCGAGACGTCGGCAAAGGACGATGGCAAACTCGCGGAGTTGGCCGACCTCACGTCGCAGGGGCAGCTCGTCGGCACCCCGCACTACATGGCGCCCGAACAGATCGTCGGCGACCAGATCGACGCGCGCACCGACCTCTACGCGGTGGGCGTCGTGCTCTTCCGCATGCTGACGGGGCGCGTGCCGTTCGAGGCCGCCGGGTTGCCCGACCTCTTCCGCAAGATCCTGACCTTGCCGCCGCCCGGCTTCGCGGCGATCCGGCCCGACCTGTCTCTGCCGAGCGAACTCGAAGACATCGTGCACCGCGCCTTGCGCAAGACCCCGGGCGAGCGCTTCGGCTCCGCCCGCGACATGCGACTTGCGCTGCGCGGCTTGCGTCACCGCATCGGGGTGGTGTTCGACGAGTCCGATGACTCCATCGACGCGTTCGGCGAAGCCGGCGTCGACAGCGTGGGGCCCGAACTCGCGGGGCCGCCCCCGCTCAGCGACCCGACGCGGCCCTCGCTGCCCATCGCCATGCACTTCCGGCGCCACCGCGTGAAGTACCTGGCCGTCTCCGCGGGGCTCGTGCTGGGGCTCGCGCTGGCGCTGTGGCTCTTCCTGTTCCGCGAGGTCCCGCCCGAGACGGGACCCACGGTCGCCGCCCCTCCCGCACCGGCCCCGATGGAGCGGGCGCCCGAATCGCCGGCCGGGCCGGCCGCCGCGACCTCGGCGGGGCCGACGGCCGAACCGGCGGCCGAACCGACGCCCCGAGACCCCGCCGCCGCCCCCGCGCCGGCCGCCCCGGCCGGGCCCGGCCCCGACGCGCAGCCGGGACA
>CAYRCM010000019.1:0-49724 GCA_964422715.1 uncultured Myxococcales bacterium
GGCGCGGGGGCCTCCGGTGTCGCGGCGGGCGTTTCAGCGGGCGGCGCGGGGGCCGGGGCAGCCTCCGGCGCGCGTTCCCCCTTGTCGAGCCGCGGGGGCGCCGCGGCCGCGGTCGACCCCACCGAGCAGAGGACGAGCAGCAACAGGGCGAGCCCCAGGACCGGCCTCCGAAGCGGTGTCGGCATGATGTGTCTCCCTCGTGGGCCCTGGCGCTCGGCGCCAGCGCCCTCCCAAGATAGAGCAACTCCGCAGCCGGGTCCATGTGTGCCTGCGGCCCGCCGAGGTGCGCTTCGCGCGCCACCGGAAACCCTCGTGCGCGGTTGAAGCCGCGCCGGAAACCCCGGTAGACTGCAGCCTGTGCCCCCCGGTCGGGGCGAGGAGGCGCCGGATGCTGCGCGGAAGTCTGTTCGTGGCCGTGGCCTTGTTCTGCGGAGGGGTGCCCAGCGTCGGTGAAGCCCAGTGGGTGCGCACCTACGGTGGCTCGGGCGATGGCGCGTTGGTCTCGCTCAGCGCCCCGACGGCGAGCGTCGTGTTCGCGGGTGGCATGTCCATCGACATGTCGGGCGGCATGTTCCCGAAGATCGAGGCCGTGCTCGTCGGCAGCCAGGATGGTGGACGGCGCTTCTCCGCGCTCTCCTTGCCCGTGAGCGGCGGGTTTCTGGGCGGTGGCGCCGTCGACGCCCTCGGTTTCGCCGACGCGCTGCACGGCGCGGCCGCGGTGGGCGAGAAACTCTACCGCACCGTCGATGGCGGCACGGCGTGGCAGGAAGCGACTTTCTCGGGCACGGCCAAGGCCCTTCACTTCTTCGACGCCACGAGCGGCGTGCTCGTGGGCGCGGGTGGCCTCATCGCCCGGACGAGCGACGGCGGGGTCAACTGGACGGCGGTCACATCGCCGACCGACGTCGACCTCACGGCGCTGTTCTTCGCCGACCGCCAGACGGGCTGGGCCGCCGGCCATCGCACGGTCGAAGAGGGCGATCCCTTTGGCGAGCAGACCACCGTGACCATCACCGACGGGGTCGTCGTGCGCACGGTCGACGGCGGCGCCACCTGGACCACGGCCTGGACCACCAGCGGCTACGGGCTCGGGCCGCTCTTCTTCCTCGCCGATCGACAGCACGGCTGGCTCGCCCGCTACGAGAACGGGAGTGACGATCGGCCGCGGGCGGGCCTCTACGTCACGAGCGACGGCGGTCAGACGTTCACCGACGCCAACGTCCCCGTCGACGTCGGCACCTTACAGATGTTCATGGCCGTGCCCATCACGGCCGGCTACTTCGTCGCCATGCACTGGAGCGACGTCCAGCACGGCCACCTCGCCGGCAGCGCCTTCGTGGTCAGCGGTTCGAGCGGGCAGGGCGGCGAGAAGAAAGTCTGGCGCAACGTCGACTTCTGGACTTCCGATGGGGGCGCCAACTGGCAGAAGACCGACCTCGGCACCGTCGAAATGTCGTTTGGCGGGCAGGCAGCCCTCCCGGCGAGCGATGGGGTCATGACGGCCGGGCTGCTCCGCAGTCCGAACAGCGGCTACATGGTGGGCGAGGGCTCGGCCGTGTGGCGCTACGAGAAAAGATGTGCGTTTCTGGTCGACTGCGCCGCGGGGGAGCAGTGCGAGGGCGGCCTCTGCGTGAAGGGCAGCGCCGGGTCGACGGGCTGCACTGCCGACGAGCACTGCCCGCAAGACTATCATTGCCAGTCCGGCGCCTGCGTGCCCGACTCACCGGCCCAGCCGGGTGCGGACGGCGGTTCGGTGGCCCCCGGCGGGGACGCCGGCAGCAACCCGCCGCCGGGCTCCGATGCCGCGGTGCCGGGCGGAGGCGACGGCGCCGGTCCCGCCGGGGCACAGGCCACCGAAGGCGCCGGCAGCGGTTCCGGCGGCTGCCAAAGCGGCAGCGGTGCCGCCCCGCTCGCGAGTCTGCTGCTGCCGTTGCTGCTGGGGTTGGCGCTCGGGGGCGCTCGACGTCGGGCGCCGCTGCGCTGAGCGGCGCGCCGGCCGCCGCCTCAGGAGGCTGTGAAAATATCGCAGTTCTTCGCGAGGCGTACCCCTGACGGAATGGCTGCCAGGAGCGGGGGTGCACGAAACCCGAGACGCATCGCGGGATACGTCGCAGGCTTTCGGGGGTCCCCGTGACGCCGCAGACGTCCGGCTGGGGGCGCCGCAGCAGAACGGAGACTATCTCACAGCCTCTCAGCCCTGGCCCACGATGTCGGGGCCCATGAGGGCCATGAGGCCGCTCGTGAGTTGCTCGATGTTGTAGACGAGTCCGGGACACCGGCAGGCATGCACCCCCATGCCCCAGAGCGACAGCAGGTAGGCCGACGCCGTGACGTCGGGCTCGCGGATGTGCGGCAGGAAAACGAGCACCTCGCCAAGCCCGCGCTCGACGTTCTGCACGAGTTCGCTCACGCGTAGGGCTGCCGGATGGCCGTCGGCGCACAGATCCTGCCAGAGCACGTAGAGGCCACAGGCCAGTTCGGGTTCGGTGTCGTAGATTTCGGCGAGACGCCGATTGAGGCGCGCCAAGGTGCGCGCCGGGCCGGAGCGCCGACTGCGCAGCAAGGTGACGACAGGGTCGACGAATTCGCGCTCGAGCCGCTCGATGATGGCTTGGAGCAGGACGTCGTCGTCCGCAAAGCGTTCGCGGATGGCGCTTTCGGCGATGTCGAGCTGCTGCGCGGTGCGCCGCCCGATGTCGCTGAGCCCTCCGCCTCGCACAATGAGTCGGAGGGCGGCGCCCAGCGCGTCGCGTTCCAAGGTGTCCGGGCCCCGCAAGGCCGCTGCATTCCCGATGATCATCCCAAACACCTCCCAGCGGGCCGCCCCGACATCGGGGCGCTGCCATGGCACTCCCTGCTTACGCCCGGGTGGTCCGCCTGTCCAGAAGAACGTCGTTTCTGCGCAGAGACACTGGCCGCGCGTTGCACGTCGTGGCGATCGGCCGCTGCCGGCGCGAGGCGTCGGGCCAGGGCGCGCACGCGTGCGACGAAATCTCTTGACTCGGCGGAGCGCAGCGCCTAATCTCCGCGCGCCGTGCGGGGCTGTAGCTCAGTTGGGAGAGCGCCAGAATCGCACTCTGGAGGCCAGGGGTTCGAGACCCCTCAGCTCCACCGCACCGGGCCCGCTTGTCGGGCCCTTTCTTTTTTCTTGGCCCAAGCATCCCGCGGGGCGCAAGCGGCGTCAGATGCAGCCGCTCGGCTTCGGCAGACCGGCGATCTTGCAGGCCCCCCGGGCCGGCCCGCTCGGGAACAAGTCGTAGATCTCCTTCAGGGTGAAGCCGGTTTCGCGGCAGAGCACGCGGATCGGCGGGGCCGCGCCGTTTTGGGCGTAGAATTGGCGCAAGTACGCGATCACACGCCAGTGCTCACCCGATAGCGTAGGCAGCCCCTCGTTGCGGGCCAGCGTTTGCGCCACGCCTTCGTTCCAGCAGGTCGGGTCGATGAGGAAGCCGTCGTCGTCGAGCGACACGGACGCAGCGGCGAAGTCGAGGTTCGGCACGACAGAACTCCGTGGGCCGGGGCGTGCCCCGCAGCGCGGCGCGGCGAACTCAGTACGGCGGCCCGGCCAACGACTAGCTCATGGGCTGCGGCGTGTCAACCGCACCCGTCGGCGCGCGCACGCCGCTCGGGCTGGCCCGGGGCGGCCGGCTGTGCTACCACCGAGCGGTGCGCGCGGGGTCCTCTGGCCCCGCGGCGCTACGGCCGGTAGGGCAGCTCATGAACGCTTGTATGCAAATCGGGTTCGTTTTGAACCTCGTCATCGTGCCCCTCGGCGCCGCGCTGGTGCTGCTCAGCGGAGCCCGCACGCGCGGCCGGCGGCTGCTGGGCGCTTTGGTCGGCGCCGTGGCGCTCGCGGGCCTCGGTTTCGCCGGAGTACTCCTCGACGGCGCGCCGTGCGCGAGCGCCCCCTCACGGGACCGCCCGGAGGCGGCCGGGCCGAGCGAGCCCGGGGCGCCCCCGCCGCTCGACGCCGCGCCGTCCGGCGGCGGCGTCACACCGGTGCCCGAGAGCCGTACCGGCCCACCGGCCGACGCGGCCGAGCCGAGCGAGGCAGCGGCGCCGCTGCCCACGCCGGCCGCTCCGGCCGGCCTCAGCGCCGCCGGCGCACCGCGCGCCTACGACGCCCGCAGCCTGTACCAGGCCATCGACGGGGCCGCTGACCTCTACGTCAGAAACGGCCTTGTGGCCGCCGTGTTTTGCGACTACCGGCTCTCGACCGGGCCCTTGCTGAGCCTCGAGATCTACGACCTCGGTAGCCCCGCGGGAGCCGAGGCGCTCTTCGCCCACGCGGTCGACGCGAGCCGCGCGCGCACCCCGGGACTCGGCGACGCCGCAGCGGGCGACGACGAGGGCGTCGACGCGCGGCTTGGCCGCTTCTACGTCCGCGTGACGCACGCCGAGGCACAGCCTGCCGGCCTCGCCGTGCCCATGCTGGCGCTCGCCCGCGCCGCGCTCGTCGCTCTCGGCCCGGTGGTCTCCGCTGCCCCTGCTGCCCCTGCTGCCCCTACTGCCCCTGCTGCCGCACGGCCTGCCGCCGTGCCGCCGGAGGACGCCCGATGACCGCACACCGTCCGCCCCATGCCAGCGCCACGCCCGAACGCCCGGATGCGGCCGCCGGGCCCACCCGCCGCGACGCCCTGAAGCGCCTCATCGCATGCGGCGCGGCCTGCGCCGGGGCCACGGCGCTCACGGCCCTCGGCCTCGGTCTGCCGCGCCGCGCCGAGGCCGCCACACGGCCATTGCCACGCCTTCGCCCGGCGCCGCCGCCGGCCGGAGCGCCGCTCGCCATCGCGCGGGGCAGCGACCCCGCGGCCACGACCCGCGCCGCCATGGCGGCTCTCGGCGGCATGGGGCTTTTCGTTCGGCCCGGCGACCGGGTGCTCATCAAGCCCAACGCAGCCTGGCGCCGCACGCCCGAGCAGGCGGCCACCACGCACCCCGCGGTCGTGGCCACCCTGGTCGCGCTCTGCCGCGAGGCCGGCGCGAAGGACGTCCTCGTCACCGACATCACCTGCAACGACGCCGTCGCGAGTTTCGACGTCTCCGGCATTCGGGCCGCGGCGCTGCAGGCCGGCGCGCGCGTCGACGTCAATCCGAGCAGTTCGGCCACGGCCGTGGGGGGGCGGGCCGTGGCCGATTGGCCCATTCTCGACGCGCTCTACGCGTGCGACTGCTTCATCAACGTGCCCGTCGCGAAGGACCACGGCTCGAGCGGCATCACGGCCAGCCTCAAGAACGTGTTCGGAGTGGCCGGCGGCGACCGCGGCCTGCTCCATCAGGACCTCGACGCCGCCATCGTCGACCTCGCCCAGGCGTTCCCCGCCACCCTTACGGTCATCGACGCCACGCGCGTGCTCATGCGCAGCGGCCCCACCGGCGGTCGGCTGAGCGATGTGAAGCGGGTCGATGCCGTCGCCGCAGGCATCGACCCTGTGGCCCTCGACGCGTTCGCCACCGAATGCCTCGATCGCAAGGCGGCCGACGTCGGCCATCTGCGGCTCGCTGCGGGCCGCGGCCTCGGACAACTCGACTACCGTTCGTTGAAGCCCCGTGAGGTGCGCGCGTGAAAGCCGCCCGCGGGTCGCTCATCGGGCGCATCCTGGCCCGGGGCCCCGCCGCCGCGCGCCGGCCTTCCGCCCGCGGCCCCTCCGGGCCCGGGCGCGCACTGCGCCGGTTCCGGGTCGTCTTCCAGACGACCACGACGCTCCTCTTCATCGCCCTCACCGTGCTCACCATCGAGGCCGTCATCGGCCAGTTGCCCGTCACCGTCTTCCTGCGCCTCGACCCGCTCGCGGCCCTTGGCACCGCGCTCGCCAGTCGGACGCTCGCGGCCGACCTCGCGCTCGCGTTGGCGGTGGTACTGCTCACCCTCGTGTTCGGGCGCGTGTTCTGCAGTTTCTTCTGTCCGCTCGGCGGCCTCAACACGCTGCTGACGCGGCTTTTCGGGCCACAGCGCCGCCCGCTCGGCGAGCCGCGGCACGCGAACGCCTGGCGTCCGGCCCACGCGCTCAAGTACGCCCTGCAGCTCGGGCTCCTCGTGGCCGCGCTGTTCGGGGTCAACCTCACGGGCGTCGTCGATCCGTTGCCGTTCACGGCCCGCTCGTTCGCCGCGGCCATCCGTCCGGCCGCGCTCGACGTCTGGCCGGTCTGGCCCGGCGGCGGCTACTCCCTCGCCTGGCTGCTCGGGGCGCTGTTTCTCCTGGTGTTGGGGCTCAACGCGCTGGTTCCGCGCTGGTTCTGCCGCGTGCTCTGCCCGCTCGGCGCATTGCTCGGGGTGCTCTCGCGGGTGAGTCTCTGGCGCATCCAGCGCGACCCCGCGCGCTGCACCGACTGCGGCCGCTGCCAGGCCGTCTGTCCCGTTGCCGCCGAACCGCAGGGGCAACTGCGGGTGGCCGAATGCGTCACCTGCTTCCAGTGCACCGCCGTCTGCCCGGAGGCGGCCCTGAACTATCGCTTCCTCGGGTCCACCGCCACCACGACGCCGCGGGTCGACATCGGCCGCCGGCGCGCCGCCATCGCGCTCGTCACCGGGGCGGCCGCCGTCCCCCTGTTGCGCGCCGGGGCCGAGGCGCCGGGGCCCGCCGGCCTGCGCCGCGACGAGCCGACGCTGCTCCGGCCCCCCGGCGCGCTCGCCGAGCCGGCCTTCCTCGCGGCCTGCATCCGCTGCGGGGCCTGCATCGCCGCCTGCCCGACGCGCGTGCTCGACATCGCCTGGCTGCAAGGCGGTGCCGCGGGCCTATGGACCCCCGTGCTGAACTTCCGGCTCGGCCACTGCTTGCCCGAATGCAACGCCTGCGGCCGCGTCTGCCCGACGGGCGCCATTCAGCGGTTCTCGTTGGCCGATCGGCGCCCGGGTCCCGGAGGCAGCCCGGCGGCGCTGCGCAGCGGCACGGCGTTTTTCGACCCCGGCCACTGCCTGCCCTGGGCGGCAGGGCGGCCATGCGCCAAGTGCGAGGAGCACTGCCCCACGTCGCCGAAGGCCATCTGGCTCGAACCGCGCAGCGTGTCCGCCCGGGATGGGCGCGCGGCCGAGCTGCGCCTGCCGCACATCGACCTCGAACGCTGCATCGGCTGTGGCACCTGCGAGTGGGTGTGTCCTGTGCGCCCGGCCGGCGTGCGGGTGTCCAACGCGGGAGAAAGCCGCAGCCCTTCGAAGCAACTGCTGATGCTTCCACCGGGGGGCCCCGCGCGGCCCGGCCAGGCCGGCCAGCCTGCCGTCTGACCGCTGACCCCCTGAAGTCGCCCGCCGGTGACCCGACGCGAACGGGACGGCGGCTCATACCCAGTCGCCTTCCTTCGGATACCTTTGTTGCCTTCGTCGCTCCCCCCTGCGGCGTACCAGGAGTACGCCTCGGGGGATCGCTCCTCGGCGCCTCGGTATCCTTTGGAACGCAACTTGTTATCAGAGCGCGCTGCGGCAGCAGCGGAAGCCCACGGCCGGCACGGTGGCGTCGGCTTCCATGACCGAGAAGGTGAAGTCGCAGGCCAGCCCGACGCTCGGGCTCTGAAAACTCCCGCCGCGCACGCGGTAGAAACCGGGGGCCGCGGCATCGTTGGTCCATTCTTTGAGGTTGCCCGACAGGTCGAAGACGCTGCCCGCCGCGTGACGCGCCGCACAACCCGTGGCGCTGGCCGCGGGCACGGCCGCGTCGGCCCCGTAGTCGGCGCCGTTGCAGGCCGTCGGCACGTAGCTCGAACCGTACGGGTAGATCTGGCCCGAAATGGGTGCGCACGCCGCCTGCCACTCGGCAGCGCTGCACAGGCGCGCCCCCGCGGCCCGACAGGCTTCGGCGGCCTGGGCGTAGGAGGCCCCGCCCCACGGCAGCACACCGGCGCGACTGCACGCCCGCGGACTCAGCACCCCCGCCTCGCCCGCCGTGGCATCGGGCCGGCTCGCCTCGTGCGCGTAGATGTCGAAGGTGAGCCCGGCGTTTTGCACCCGCACGTAGGCATCGCGCACGTACGACGGGTCGCTGCCCGGGGCCGCGGCATCTTCGTCGGTGAGCCCGTCGCAGTCGTTGTCGAGCCCGTCGCAGGTCTCGGCTGCGTAGCCCGGGCCGCCCGCGTCGAGGAAGCAGGTGGTGGCCGTGCCGGCATCGTCGCACCCGTACTGGCCGCGCTCCTGGCAGGCGCCGAGCTCCCCGTTGTCGCAGGGCGCGCCCACGGCCGGCTGAAAGGCGTCGTCGGGGCGCCCATCGCAGTCGCCGTCTGCGCCATCGCAGCGCGTTTCCTCGGCGAGCACGCGGTTCGGGTTGTCGGGGTCGGTCTCGATGCGTGCGTCGTATTCGCAGTACCACTGAACCCCCACGCTGCCCGCGCGGCACGCGGTGGGGGTGCCGGCGCACAGCGTCCCGGGCTGGCGGTTGCACAGCCCCGCCGGCGGCGGCAGCAGATCGACCGGCTCGTCGACGGCGCCGTCGCAGTCGTTGTCGGCGCCGTCGCAGTATTCGGTGTTGGGCGGGGCCGTGACCTCGCAGGGGTACTCGCAGCCGGTGCCCGCGGCGCCGGCCGTGGCAAGGTCGTGGTCGCGGTCGACGAGCCCGGCCTCGCAGGCGAACACGCAGTCGCCGGCGACGCACCCGACGGGCACGGCCCCGGGCGGCAGCGGCTCGAGGCAGCTGTGGCCGCACGTGCCGCAGTTCAACAGATCGGAATCGAGCGGGAAGTCCTCGTCGGCATCGCCGTCGCAATCGTTGTCGCGTTCGTCGCAGGTTTCGTCGGTGGGCCGCGTCTCGTTTTCGCAGCGCACGATACCCGCCACGCACCGCGGCACGCCCGCGTGGCACGCGCCCGTGCAGCTGAATTCGCCCGGGCCGCCTTCGATGCAGCCCGTCGTCCCGCCGAAGCAGGCGGCCGGCAGCCCCGCGGCGGCATCTTCGTCGGTGTCGCCATCGCAGTCGTCGTCGCGCCCGTCGCAGGCGTCGAGCGCGGCCTCGGAGCGGATGCACGGGTACTCGCAGCCGTCGCTTTCGAGGTCGTCGTTGCGGTCGAACCAGTGTTCGTCGCAGGCGACGAACGCGCAGGTACCGGCCTCGGTGCAGCGCTCGCTCGCGTGCGCGAAGTTGCAGACGGCGCCGCAGCGGCCGCAATGGTTCGGCGACAGGTTGTAGACCCCGGCCGCGTCGCGGAAGCCCTCGTCGGTGCTGCCGTCGCAGTCGTTGTCCTGCTCATCGCAGACTTCGAGCCCGCTCGGCGTACAAGCGTATTCGCAGCCATCGACGTAGCCGTTCGCGAGGTCGTGGAACCCCGGAGCGCAGGCGAAGATGGCGCACTGCCCGCTGTCGCACCACACCTGCGCGCTCGCCGCGGCGCACACGGTCGGGCACGTGCCGCAGTGGTTGACGTCGTGCAGTTTGTCGAAGCCGTTGTCGACGACGCCGTCGCAGTTGTTGTCGAGTTCGTCGCAGATCTCGACGCCGTCGGGCGAGGGGGTGCAGGGGTATTCGCAGCCGGTTTCGGGCCGCCGGTCGAGGTCGACGAAGCCGTCCAGGCAACGGCCGATGACGCACGTGCTGGCGAAGCAACCGGCCACCGCCTGCGGTCCGATCTCGGCCTGGCATTCGTGGTCGCAGGCGCCACAGTGGGCGGGGTCGCTCGTGAGGTCGAAGGCGTCGTCGGCTTCCCCGTTGCAGTCGTTGTCGAGGCCGTCGCAGATTTCGACGCCTTCGTTCGATGGCGTGCACAGCGCTTCGCAACCGTCGCCGACGACGCCGTTGAAGTCGGCGTAGCCCTCCTGGCAGGCCGCCACCGTGCAGAACCCATTCTCGCAGCCTGCGGTGGCGTTCGGCACCTGGCAGGCAAAATTGCAGGTGCCGCAGTGCTGCGGGTTGGTGAGCCGGTCGAAATCCTCGTCGGTGTACCCGTCGCAGTCGTTGTCGAGACTGTCGCAGGCTTCGAGCCCGCCGTTCGAGACGACGCACGCGGCCTCGCAGCCGTTGTTCATGTTGCCGTCGACGTCGACGAAGCCGCTGAGGCAGCCGAGCAGCATGCACTCCCGCGTGACACACGCCGCCACGGCATTCGGAAACTCGCAGACGTTGCCGCAGCGGCCGCAGTTCTGCGCGTCGACGCTGAGTTCGAAGCCATCGTCGGTGGTGCCGTCGCAGTCGTTGTCGAGTTCGTCGCAGCTCTCGATGCCGCCGTTCGTGACTTCGCAGGGCACCTCGCAGCCGTCGGCGGCGTCGCGGTTACCGTCGGCGTAGCCGGCCTCGCAGGGCCCCATGAGGCAGTCGCCGGCCACGCAGAACACGGCCGCGTGGTCGTAGACGCAGACGCGCCCGCACTGGCCGCAGTTGGCCGGGTCCATGTCGAGGAAGAACCCGTCGTCGGCCACCCCGTCGCAGTCGTTGTCGCGTTCGTCGCAGTTCTCGACGCCGCCGTTCGATGGCACGCAGTCGGCCTCGCAGCCGGTGAGCGGGTTGCCGTCGACGTCGGCCCAGCCTGCCTCGCAGCGCCCGACGGCGCAATCGCCCGCGACGCAGAGCACTTCGGCGACGTTCGGCAAGTTGCAGTGCGAGCCGCACTCGCCGCAGTTGTTGGGGTCGTTCGCGAGGTCGAAGCCGTCGTCGGTGACGCCGTTGCAGTCGTTGTCCTGCCCGTCGCACGTCTCGATGCCGCCCTGGCTGACCTGGCAGGCCACCTCGCAGCCGTTGTCGTCCCTGCCGTCCTGGTCGGCGTAGCCCGGAAAGCAGGCGCCGCGCCGACACGTGGATTCCACGCAGAGTCCGGCCGCCTGCGGATACGCGCAGGCCCGGCCGCAGCCGCCGCAGTGGCCGGGATCGGACTCGAGGTGGAAGTTCTCGTCGGTGAGCCCGTCGCAGTCGTTGTCGATGGCGTCGCAGATTTCGATACCGCCGTTCGAAGGCGTGCACGGATCGGGGCCGATCTCGCCGCTCGCCTCGGGCCACGCTTCGCCGGGCGGCAGTTCGACGCCCGGGCCGACCTCGGGGCCGGTGCCGGTCTCGGGCTGACCCGAGCCGTCGGGAAGGCCCGGCTCGCCCGTATCCCCAGCCGCGCAGCCCGCGAGCCCAAGCCCACCGGCCAGCAGCAGCCCGCCGAGGAGACCGAGGCCGGACCGGCGCCGGCCGCGCCGCACGAGCCGCAGCGCGCCCACGGCCGCCAGCGCGAGCGCGAGCAAGCAGGCGATGGGCCCACCGGGCGTTGCCTCGCCGTCGACGCGGCACGAGCAGCCGGCCGACGGCACGGCGACCGAAGGCCCGCCGTCGCCGCCGTGTCCGTCGCGCGCGTCGCCGTAGGCGTCGGGGGTGCCCCCCCAGTCGCTCGGGATGTCGGGCAGCGCGAACTCGGCCACCTCGCCGCCGCTGTCAACGCCGTCGGCCACGACCGGGGCCGAACTGACGCACTGGCCCTTGGCATCGCAAACGGCGCCGAGCGGGCAATGCACCGTCAAACACGGGTCGGTCGTGCAGATGCCGTTCGTGCACACGCGCCCGTCCGGGCAGACCATGGTGGCGCACAGATCGGCGAAGCATTCGCCCTCGAAGCAGACCTCGCCCGCGGGGCAGTCGGCCTCGGCGCACGGGTCGCTGACGCAGGCCCCGTCGAGGCAGCGCTGGTCGGCCGGGCAGATGCGCCCCGCGCAACTGCCGAAGCAGCGCCCCTGCGAACAGGCCTGGTCGGGCGGGCAGGGATTCGTGAGGCAGGCATCGGGCGCGCACGTGCCGTCGACGCACGTCTCGCCGTCGGGGCAGCCGGCGACGAGGCAATCGTCGTTGACGCAGTAGCCCTGCGAACACACGGACCCGGCCGGGCACACCCGGTCCTGGCACACGAGGTCGACGCAGCGACCCTCGACGCACACCTCGTCGGGCTCGCACTGGACCTCGGCGCAAGCCCCCGACACGCAGTAGCCGGAAATGCACTGTTCGCCGTCGCCCGAGCACTCGCCGCCGCCGGCGCACGGCGTGCGGCACGTGCCATGGAGGCAGACCTGGGCCGCGTTCTCGCACTGCGTCTCTTCGGGTTCGTCGGTCTCGCCGTCGCAGTCGTTGTCGGCCCCGTCGCACAACTCGGCGACCGGAAGGGCCGCGGTGCAGGCCTGCCACTGGCCGTTCTGGCAGACGCGCACGCCGACCCCGCAGGCGGTCTCGCACGGCTCGGTCAGCATGTCGAGAATGCCGTCGCAGTCGTTGTCGACGCCGTCGCACACCTCGTCGCCGAGTGTCACCGAGCACTCGCCGAACACGCCGGCCGCGCACGTCTGCACACCGCGGCCGCACACGCTGAAGCAGGCCCGCGTGACGTCTTCGTCGGTCTGGCCGTCGCAGTCGTTGTCGACATCGTCGCACACCTCGTCGAAGGGCACCGGCGCATCGCAGTTGACCCAGGCGCCGCGCAGACAGATCTCGCGGCCGGCGCCGCAGGCCGTCGCGCATGGCCGTTCGAGCGGCGTACCGCTTTCCTGTTCGTCGATCGCGTTGTCGCAATCGTTGTCGAGCCCGTCGCAGCTCTCGGCGCTCGGCCCCGGCGCCGTGCAGCCGGTCCAGGTGCCGATCTCGCAGCGCTCGGCGCCGGTCGTGCAGGCAACCTGGCAGGCGCGCAGGAGGTCCTCGTCGGTCTGGCCATCGCAGTCGTTGTCGGCGCCGTCGCACGCTTCGGCTTCGGGCGCCGGCGCCGTGCAGCCCACGTAGCGACCGCCCTCGCAGCGTTCCTGCCCGGGGCCGCAGACCGTGTTGCAGGGGCGCACGAGCTCTTCGTCGGTCTGGCCGTCGCAGTCGTCGTCGACGGTGTTGCAGATTTCGTCGCGCGTGGGTGGCGCGATGCAGCGGACTTCGCCCTCGATGCAGGCCTCGGTTCCGGTGTCGGGGCCGCAGATGCTCGGGCATGTGCCGAGCACCAGGTCGGGGTCGAGGCCGTCGATGAGGCCGTCGCAGTCGTTGTCGGCCCCGTCGCAGTCTTCGGGGCTCGGGATGGGCGCCGTGCAGGCAGCGTAGCTGCCGGCGGTGCAGCGTTCGACGCCCGCGCCGCAGGCGTTGTCGCAGCGGCGGGTCAGCCATTCGCCCGCCTCGTCCTCGTCGGTCTCGCCGTCGCAGTCGTTGTCGAGGCCGTCGCAGGCTTCGACGCGCGGCTCGGGGGCGTTGCAGCCCACCCACTCGCCGCTTGCCGGATCGCAGTCTTTGAGGCCCGGCCCGCAGGCCGTGGCGCACTGCGCCTCGGGCACGCCGAGGTCGAGGTTGTTGTCGGTGAGGCCATCGCAGTCGCTGTCGAGCCCGTCGCACACCTCGGGCTGCGGCTCGGCCGCGTGGCACACGGGTGTGCCGGCGACGCAGACGAGCGCCACGGTCTCGCAGGCCGTGGCGCAGGTGCCGAGCGGCGCCATGCCGGGGTCGTCCTGATCGGTGAGGCCGTCGCAGTCGTTGTCGACGGCGTCGCAGCCCTCCGGCGTGGGCCCCGCCGCGTCGGTGCAGGCGCTCCACGAGCCGGCGACACAGGCTCGGCTGCCGATGCGACATGGTTCGGCGCACGTCCACTGGCCACCCGCGAACGTGCAGCCGGCGCCGCTGCCGGGGGGATAGCAGGGCACATCGGCGAGGTCTTCGTCGACGAGCCCATTGCAGTCGTTGTCCTGGCCGTCGCAGGTCTCGCCCGGGTCGGCCCGCTGCTCGCCGAGACAGGGGCCCCAGCCGACGAACGGAACCTGGTTGGCCGCACAGATGCTCACCCCGGCGCGGCACACGCCGACGCAGCCCGTGCCATCGGGCTCGCAGCCGCTCAAGCCCTCGAAACAGGATCGGACGAGACCGTCGGTGACCCCATCGCAGTCGTCGTCGACCCCGTTGCAGGTCTCGACGCCGGGCGGGGTGCCGCCCGCGCAGCGCACTTCGCCGCCCGTGCACTGCGTGAGCCCGGCCACGCACGCGCCCTCGTCGCTGCCGCACGGCTGGTGCACGCGCGGGTCGTCGGCGCCGTCGGGGGTGCCCGGATCGTCGTCGTCGTCGAGCCCGTTGCACATGTCGAGGGCCGAGACGCAACCCTCGTCGACGGAGCCGTCGCAGTCGTTGTCGAGGCCGTCGTCGCAGCGTTCGGTTCCGGCGGTCTGCCCGGGAGCGTCGATGACGCACTCGGCGCCCGTCTCGTCGGCCGTGCACCGGTAGTGGCCCGTGCCGCGGCAAATGCCGAGTTGGCCGTCGTCGCATTCGGTGCCGACCTGCGGGAAGGTCTCGTCGACCCCGACATCGCCCGGCCCGCAGAGTTCACCGTCGCCGTTCGTGTCGGCGGTGCAATTGCAGTCGTCGTCCGCACCGTTGCAGCGCTCGTAGACGATGGAATCGGCGACGATGGCCGCGAGCGCCCGCGCGAGTTCGTCCTGGTTCGTGGCGAAGAAGGCGTCGCGGGTGCCGCTCGTCGAGCCACCGTGCGCGATGTCGTTGAGCGCCGTGCGTTCGCTCGCGAGGACCGAGAAGCCGATGACGAAGGTCTCGACGCCGAGTGTCGACAGCAGTTCGGCCGCGGCCCCGCGCGGGTCGCCGAGACAGGTTTCGATGCCGTCGGTGACGAGGATGACCGCGTAGCGCCGGCAGCCGGCCAGCGGATCGACGGCCATCGTCGTGGCCAGGTGGGCCGCGGCGGCCTGCAGCGAACCCGCGAGCGGCGTAGGCCCGGAGGCGCGCAGTTCGCAGTCGCCCCCGGCCGCGAAGTCGCAGAAGTCGCCGGGGGTGGTGTCGGCGATGAAGCTTTCCTCGCGATGATCGAGCCACATGAGGGGTTGGTTGACGCTGCGGCCGAAGCCCACGAGTACGTCGGCGCCGCGCCGCTGGGCCCCACACCAGCCCGCGTAGTTGATGCACTGCTCGGCCCCGACGCCGGGGTCGGGCCGGATCTGGGACGTGCCGCCGCTCACCGGAATGGTGCAGTCGACGTTGCCCGTGTTGTTGGTGGGGTTGTCATACGAGCAGCAGATGCCGCCGCATTCCATCCAGGAGGCGAGGTTGCAGTTGCGGTTGGCCCCCGAGTTCTGGGCGAATCGGGCGAGTGCGTAGTCGATTTCGGGGAAGGCCGCGATGACCTGGGAAACGGCCTGCTTTGCGAGGTAGAGGCGGCTCGGGTTGCCGAGGCCGGGGTGGTCGGCGCTGCCATCGCCGAACGTCGGCAGGCCGTTCAAGTCGAGCAGCATGGAACCCGAGGTGTCCTGGATGATGAGGAAGCGCGCGCGTGTGTCGGCAATGGGATCGAGGCATTCGGGGGCCGTCGACGGGATGCAGTCGTTTGGCCGGCCGTTGACGCAGGCCGGCACCGTGACCGCGCAGGCACCCTCGCCGCACGTGATGGGGGCGAGGCCTTCGTCGATGAGACCGTCGAAGTCGTTGTCGTAGCCATCGCAGAACTCGCCGACGTAGGCGTCGTTCAACTGGAGTTCGCCGGCGCCGCCGCCGGCCTCGCCGTTGCAGATGCCGCAAACGCCGCCGATGGCGCCGCGCACATCGAAGTCGGCGAGCGGCTGCACGCTGGCCGGGCTGCCGGACATGACGGCCACGACCCCGCCGCCGCCGCCGCCGCCGCAGTCGTCGCAAGTGCCGCCGGACTGCGCGCCCCCCGGGCACGTCTGATCGACCGGGTAGGTGGGATACGCCAGGTTGCGCGTGTCGCCGCCGAGCCCGCCGTAGGCCGACACGCGGGCTCCGCCGCCGACGGTCACACGGTCGCCGGCCAGAATGACCGAGCCGCCGGCACCGCCGCCGGCCGAGTCGTTGAGGACCCCGCAGCCGCGCCAGCCGTCGGCCGACACGCGGCCCTGGATGTCGAGCACGCCGCTGCCATCGTCGGCCACGCCGGCGAGCACCACGCGACCCCCGCCGGCCCCGCCCATGGGGTTCAGGCTGTCGTTCCAGCCGTCGCCGTCGAGGCAGCCCTTGTCGCCGCCCGCCGCCCCGAACTCGATGGCGTAGAGCGAATGCCGGTACGGCTGGCCGGCAACGGTCGGCAAGGCATTGCCGTCGCGGCAGTTCGACACCTGCTCGCAGGCGTGATAGCCGCTCGGGTTGCCGCAGTTTTCTTCCCAGTCGCGCGGGAACGTGCAGGAGCCGGGGCAGTCTTTCGTGCCGCGGCCGCCCTGGCCGAAGTGCGCCCCGCCGCCGCCGGAATCGTAGACGGCGCAGCCGCCGCGGCCTCCGGCCGTGCTGTAGGGGCCGGGCCCATGTTCGCAAAGCACCGGCTGGTAGCCGCGCCCGTCGGCCATGACGGCGGAGGTCGCGTCGACACGGATGAGCGGGGCGCGCACCTCCAGGTTGCCCGTGTTGACGCGGTCGGTGCCATTGTAGGCCGGCACCCAGATGCGCCCGCCGTTCAGCACCTGGAGCGAGGTGAACTGGTGGCGGCCGCCGAGGCTGATGGTCGTGCCGTTGACCAGGCAGGCGTTGCCGTCGGTGCAGTTCTGGGCCGCCGCTGGGCGCGGGAGTGCCACGAGCGCCGCAACGCCGAGCGCGACGACGAGCACGAAGGGCGTCGGGGCGGTGCGGGCCGTGGGCTGCGTCCGGTGGCGGTTGGCGGGAGCGGGAAGACGGGTCGACATGGAGCCCTCCGACGCCGTCGCGCGGCGCAGGGCCGGGCGACGTCTGCAATATCCGGAGCAGAGGCTAGCAGCTCGGGGCGGGCCCTGCCAGCCGGGGCGGGCGGCCTGCGCCTGCCTACCGCGGCCGGCTGCGCAGCACGGCCGCGCGGCGTTGCCACCAACGCGCCTCGACCGGGGCCTCGACGGCGCTGCAGCGTTCGGCCATGGCGGCCGCGGCCTCGGCAGCCCGGTGTGGCGCGCCGGCGCGGGCGGAGTGGTAGGCGACGAGCGCGTCACGCAGCGGGTCGGTGGCCGGGCGCGCGGCCCAGTGGTCGGCCAGCACCGCGTGACGCGCGCGGCGTTCGCCCTGTGGGATCTCGGCGCGCACCACGGCCGGCAACTCCCGAAACGCGAAGCCGAAGCGGCCCGCGCTGCCGAGACTCGGCACGATGAGTCCATCGGCGGCGAGCAGCCGCAGGCCGGGCTGCGGGTCCGAGACGCCGAGCGCCTGCAGTTCGACGGCCGAAAACGGCTGCCCGGCGATGGCTGCCGCGAGCAGGACTTGCTGCTCGGCTTCCGTGCGGGCGGCAAGCACCTGCCGCGTGAGCGCGAAGGGCGCGAGGTCGGCCGGGCGCACGTCGGCGCTCAGCAGCCAATTGCCGCCGCGCCGCGTGAGCCAGCCGCGCCGACCCGCCACGCGACAGGCTTCCTGGACCCAGCGCGGCACCCCGCCCGTGGCCGCCTGGATGCGCATGACGGCGTCGCTGTCGGGCGGGGCGTCGAGCAGGCCGGCGAGGCAGCGCGCCGTGTCGGCCGGCGAAAATGGTCGCAGCGCCAGCGTGTGCGCCGTGGCCACGAGCGTTGCGAGCGTGGCCGGCAGACGCGGCCCGGCCGCCGAGAGCCCGAGCACGACCAGCAGCGGCGCGTTGCGCGTCGCCGCGAGAGCCGCGCCGAGCAGGTCTTGCGAGGTGTCGTCGAGCCACTGCGCGTCTTCGACGACGATCACGACGGGCAGGTAGCGCGTGAGGCTCGCGAAAAACGTACCGAACGCCTCACGGGCGGCCTCGGCGCTGGTGCGTGGCGGGCCGTCGGCGAGCAGCCCGGGGATGGCCTCGAGCGCGGTTCCGGCTGCGACGAGCCGGGCGCGGTCGGCGTCGTCGAAACGGGCGCGCCGCGTGAGATTGCCGACATTGCCCTGCATCTGCGCGATGACCGCGCGGGCGACGGCCGGCGGGTCTTCGGGGGCCAGGCCGAAGCGCTGGCGCAGCACGGCCCGGGCCGCGGCGTAGGGCACGTGGCGGAAACGCCGCTCGCACAGGAACCGCACGAACACGAACACGTCGGGGTGGGCCACGAGGCTCTCGGTGAGGTCGTTCAAGAGCCGCGACGTGCCGACACCGCGACCGCCCGTGACCACGAAGACGTTCTGGCGGCCGTCGACCACGCTGTCGTCGACCGCCTGGCGCAGCCGATGCGCCGCGTCGTTGCGACCGACCATCGGCCCCTGGCCGCGCAGCGGGGCGAGCACCAGCAACGCGTGCTCGTGCGCGCCGGGCTCCAGGATGAGGGCCTGGATGCGGTCTTCGAAGCCCGGGTGGCGCGCGAGCACGACGTAGCCGCCGGGCGGCAGCGCCAGTTCGCGGATGGGGGCGGCGCCGACGTACTGTTCGGGGCCGGGATCGGTGGCGAGATCGAGCGCGCCGTAGGTCAGCAGGTACACGTCGGCGCCGGGGGGCGCCGAGCGCACCGACAGCCAGGCCGTGGCGTCGCGCGAACTCGACTGGCGCAGTTCCTGAAGTCGGGTGCCGTAGTACAGGATGTTGGCGTAGTCGCTCGTCTGGTAGATGGCGCGGTACTTGTCGCGGTAGAGCCGTTCGAGCTCGGCGCGGGCCTCGGCCTGGCGCGGATCGAGCCGGTGCACCGTGGTGAGGCGGCTCGTGGCTTCGCTGAATGCCCGCGCGAGCGCCACTTCGACGAGGTCGAGGCGGCTGCGCTCGGCCGCGAGGGCCTCGCGTTCGGCCGGGCTGCACCAGGAGGGGGTGGTGCGCCGTAGCCGCGCGAGCTCGCGCACGACGGCAATGCGTGCCGACTCGAGCCGGGCGTGCCGTTCGAGGGCGCGGCGGGCCCGCTGCCACTCTTCGGCCGCCATGGCGACGCGGCGTTCGGCCTGCTTCACGCCCTCGATTTCACTCAATAATTCGTCGGCGAAGGCGTCGGCGTGCGGGTAGCGCGCGGCCGGGTCCTTGTGCAGGGCCTTCAGGCAGATGGCCTGAAGCGTCGGCGACACGTCGGCCTCGGGCGCGCGCTGCTCGAACGGGATGGGCGGTTCGTGGCAGACCTTGTGCAGCAGGGTTTCGAGGTCGACCGCGTCGAACGGCGGACGCAGCGTGAGCGCCTCGTACAGCATGGCCCCGAGCGCGTAGACGTCGCTCTGCGGGCCCACGGCCTCGGCGTCGCGGCGGGCCTGTTCGGGCGACATGTAGAAGGGCGTGCCGGCCAGTTCGTCGTCTTCGCCCGGCAACGGGCGCAGGTCGGGCGTGGGGAACCGCTCGGAGCCGCTGTCGTGCAGCACGCGCGCGATGCCCCAGTCCATCACATACACTTCGCCGTGGTCGCCGACCATGATGTTGGCCGGCTTGAGGTCGCGGTGCACCACCCCGCTCGCGTGCGCGAAGCCCACGGCGCGCGAGAGCTGCTGCAAGATGCCAAGCAGCCTCATCCGCGAGAAGCGCCGGAGGAACTCGGGATCGCCCTGGCGCAGTCCCTCGAAGATTTCCGCGAGGTTTTTGCCCCGGACGAGGAGCATCGTGTAGAACGGTTCGCCCTGCGCCAGCTGCCCGAGGTCGTGCACGGGCACGATGCCCGGATGCTGCAACTGCCCCGTGAGGCGGGCTTCCCGCACGAAGCGTGCCGTGGTCGCCGGGTCGCTCAGCAACTGCGGGTGGATGCTTTTCAGCGCCACTTGCCGGCCGAGGTCGCGGTCCTCCGCGAGCCGGATGCTGCCCATGCCGCCGCGCGCGAGCTCGTGCCGGATGACGTAGCGTCCGCCCCCGGGGGTCAGCGGCAGCCCCTCGCCGTCTTTCCACGCGCTCGGCGGGGCGGCGGGCAGGCGCAACACGAGCGTCTCCGCCCGCCGCAGCGCGTGCGGGTCGAGGTTCTGGGTGCCGTAGGGCAGGGCGTCGGGACGCGGGCGAACGGGCGTTGGCGGGCCGACGAGTTCGGCCTCGGGCTCGGCCCCGGGCTCGGGCGCGCGGGGCGCCGCGGTTTCGGCGCCGGCCCCCGGGACGGCGGGCGCTTCGCCGGCGGCTGCCGCAGGGGGCGGCACGAAGATGCCGCGGGCCAAGAGCGCGGCCGCCAAGGCCGCGCGGTCGTCGGGCGAGATGTCGTGGACGAGGCGCAGCGCATCGCGCAGCGCCAGCGTTCCCTGTTCGACGAGCCGGGCGAGGTGTTCGAGGCCCTCGGGAAGTTGAACCATGCCGGGGGTCCACCGCCGCGGGCCGGGCCGCGCGCGCGGGCGCCTAGAGCGTGCGTCGCGAAGTGCGCCGCTTGGGCCAAAGCGTGAGGAGCATCATCCCGAGGAGCAGGCCGAGGGCACCCACGGGCCCGGCCGAGCCGCCGTGAGCCGCGCAACCGGAGCCGGAGTCGACCCCGCCCTGACCGCCGCCGCCCGCGTCGGGCTCGCCGCCGATGGGCACGCACTGGCCGTACACGTTGCGCGTGCCGGGCGGGCAAGTCGTGGGCAACTCGGTCGCGCCGCTGCCGTCGGACGCGCCGCCTGCGTCGGGGCCGGGGGTCACGACGTCGGGCTTGTCGCCCGTGATGCACTGGCCGTCGTCGTCGCAGTACTGGCCGCTCGGGCACGCGCCGCATTCCCCGCCGCACCCGTCGTCGCCACAGACGCGGTCGTCGCACGCCGGCGTGCACTCGATGCACTGGCCGTCGACGCAGGCGAGCGGCTCGGGGCATTCGCCACAGATGCCGCCGCAGCCGTCGTCGCCGCACTGGCGGCCGTCGCACTGGGCCGTGCAGGTCGAGCACTGGCCATCGACGCAGCGGGCGCCGAAGCCGCAGGACCCGCAGGTGCCCCCGCAACCGTTGTCGCCGCACTGGCGGCCCGCGCAGTTCGGCAGGCAGATGCCCGCGCACTGGCCGTCTTCGCACGTCATTCCCGGCGGACAGGTGCCGCAGATGCCGCCGCAGCCGTCGTCGCCGCAGTTGCGGCCGCCGCAGTCGGGCACGCATTCGCTGGAGCACTGGCCGTTCTGGCAGAACTGGCCGATCGGGCAGGTGCCGCAGGAGCCGTCGCAGCCGTCGGGACCGCATTGCCGGCCCATGCAACTCGGCACGCAGCTGGAACTGCACACGCCGCTGCTGCAGGACTCGCCGAGCCCGCAGGACCCGCAGGAGCCGCCGCAGCCGTCGCTGCCGCATTCGCGCCCGGCGCACTGAGGTGTGCACGCGCCCTGGCAGGTGCCGGACACGCACGTTTCGCCGACGGGGCAACTGCCGCAGGAGC
Organism: uncultured Myxococcales bacterium; assembly: GCA_964422715.1. GTDB lineage: Bacteria > Myxococcota_A > UBA9042 > PWKZ01 > CAYRCM01 > CAYRCM01. Next base: position 21,024 of record CAYRCM010000019.1, read on the forward strand.
CACCGCAGCCGTCGTCGCCGCATTCGCGCCCGATGCAGTCGCGCTCGCAGCCGCCGGGCTCGCAGTAACCGTAGACGCAGCTTTCGCCGGCCGCGCACGTGCCGCAGGAGCCGCCGCAGCCGTCGTCGCCGCACTCCGAGAACGTGCAATCGGGCGTACAGCCGCCCATGCAGAAGCCGTAGACGCATTCCTGTTCGGCCGCGCACGTGCCGCAGGAGCCGCCGCAGCCGTCGTCGCCGCATTCGGAGAGGAAGCAGTCGGGCTCGCAGACGACCTCTTCGAGGGTGAGTGTCAGCGTGTAGCCGGCAATCTCGGCGTTTTCGCCGTATTCGACGATTTCGAGGTAGTACTGGCCGGCCGAAACGGGCTCGGATTCGATGAGCGAGAAGCCGGTGGGGTAGCCGCCGTCGTCGTCCTCGGCAACGTAGTAGCCGTCGGCGTCGTACAGCGTGATGACGGTGTCGCCGCTCGTTCCCGTCGTCTCCAGCGTGACGTAGCTTTCGCCCGGGACGGTGAACTGGACCCAGTCGGCATTGCCCGCCGGGCAGATGTTGTGCTGCTGCGGGCTGCCCGCCGTGAGGGGGCGGGCGGCCGTGTCCGTGTCGTCGGGCTCGTAGCTGTCGGGCGTGCAGCTGCTCGACGATTCGCACTGCCCGGTGCCCGTGTTACAGGTCTCGCCGCCGTAGCAGGAGCCGCAGGAACCGCCGCAGCCGTCGCTGCCGCATTCGCGCCCGGAGCAACTGGGGGTGCAGATCCCCACAACCGTGAGCAGCAGGGTGTACTGCGGCAGGTCCTCGGAGGTGGAGTACTCGGTGACCTTTACATAGTAGGTGCCGGCCGCGAGATCGTAGGCGTCGATGCGCGAGAACAGGCCGGTGTAGTCGTCGTTGTAGCCGATCTGGCTTTGCGAGGCGTTGTAGAGCCACATCTTGGTGTCGCCGGAAGGCCCCGCGGTCTCGACGGTGACGTCGGACGTGCCGCTCAGCGTGAAACTCGCGAAGTCTTCGTCGCCGGCCGGGCAGATGGAGCGCGTCTGCGATACCCCCGCAGACAGGGGTCGCGCCGCCCCGTAGCTGTTGTCGGGCTCGAAGGCGTCGGGCGTGCAAGTGCCCGAAGGCACACACGTACCGCCCGAGCATGCCTCGCCGGCAAGGCAACTGCCGCAGGAGCCGCCGCAACCGTCGTCGCCACACTCGCGGCCCGCACAATCGGGCGTGCAGGAACCGCCGCCGCAGACGCCGTTCGAACAGGTCCCGCCGCCGGAACAGGTGCCACAGGAGCCTCCGCAACCGTCGTCGCCGCATTCGCGGCCGCCGCAGGCCGGGGCGCAGGCCGCGCAATCGCGCGGGTACGTGGCCGGGCCGGACGTTGCGGCGATGTAGCAGTCGTAGCCCGTGTCGGGGTTCCAGCCGCAGTTCGGCGCGTCGACGTTTTGCGTACAGTCGATTTCGCGTAGCGCGTCGGCGACGCAGAACCTCAGCGTGCTGCCCTCGCAGCAGCCCGTATAGGAGATGTCACCGCAGCCGGGATGGCTGCCGGCACAGGCCCAGGGCCAGGTGCCGGTGGGCTCGGGCGTGCTGTATTCCGAGCAGTCGTAGAAGCCCTGGTCGGAGAGCCAGCCGCAGTAGGTGGCGGTGGTGTTCTCGCTGCACTCGATCTCGCACAGGTTGCCGTCGTCGCCGCACCAGCGCAGCGTGCTGGGGCTCGCGCAGCAGCCCTCGGACGAGAAGCCGCCGCAATCGGTCGCCACGACCGTGGCTACGTCGACGCCGCCGCACTGCGCGTGGGCGACCCCCGCGAACGAGACGACGGAGAGGGCGCACAAACAACCCAGAAGGACGCTTCGACACCCGTTCATGATGGTCCGCTCCTGCGGCCGACGCAGACCGCGTCGGCCCATGGCCGGGCTACAGGCTAGAAGGATTCACACGCCGCTGCAAGCGGCGCGAGCAACGGACGCGCCGGATCGCACGTCGTAGCGCCGGTTGCCGCCCGCGCCGAGACCCGGTATGGTGCAACGCCCGGGTCGCTGGAGGTGCGCATGCAACGCTGTCCTTGGTGTCTCTCCGACCCCCTGTACGTGCGCTACCACGACGAGGAGTGGGGGGTACCGGTCCATGACGACCGGCTCATGTTCGAGTTCCTGCTGCTCGAGACCTTCCAGGCGGGGCTCTCCTGGCTCACGATCCTACGCAAGCGCGAAAATTTTCGCCGGGCGTTTGCCGCGTTCGACCCGGGCATCGTGGCGCAATGGGGGCCCACGGACGAGGCCCGGCTGCTCGCCGACGCCGGCATCGTGCGCAACCGGGCCAAGGTTGCGGCGGCCATCGCCAACGCGCGCGCCTTCCTGGCCCTGCAGGGCGAGAAAGGCTCGTTCGCGGCCTACCTGTGGGATTTCGTGGGCGGCAGCCCGCTCGTCAACCGCTTCGAGACGCTCGCCGAACTGCCGCCGGCCACGCCGCTGTCGGAGACCATCAGTCGCGACTTGCGGCGGCGCGGTTTCCGGTTCGTCGGTCCGACCGTCGTCTACGCCCACTTGCAGGCGACGGGGCTGGTCAACGACCACCTCGTGAGTTGCTTTCGCCATCCCGCGGCCGGGGGCGGACCGCGTTGACGCAGCGCGCCCGCTGCGCCCCCCGGGCGGGGGAGGTCGCGCGCCCGCGCCAGCGGGCGACTTGACACCCCCACGCGCTTGGCTAGGCTCCGCGGCGCGCATCCTGCGCCGTCGGAGGCCACATCCCATGAACGCGCCGGCTCCCACCGTCCGTCTGGCGCTGCCGAAAGGCCGCATGCAGGCCGGTGTCGTGGCGTTGCTCACCGCCGCGGGCATCCGCCTGCAGGGGTCCGAACGCGGCTACCGGCCCACGCTGTCGCTGCCGGGCTTCGCCACCAAGATCCTCAAGCCGCAGAGCATCATTGAAATGCTGCAGCTCGGCTCCCGCGACATCGGGTTTGCCGGCCGGGACTGGGTGGCCGAACTCGACGCGCGCCTCGAACCGCTGCTCGACACCGGCCTCGACCCCGTGCAGCTCGTCGCGGCCGCGCCGGCCGCCCTGCTCGTCGACGGCGGCCTGCCTAACCGGCCGCTCGTCGTCGCCTCCGAGTACGAGCGCCTTGCCAAACGCTGGATCGCGAGCCGCGGGCTCGACGCGCGCTTCGTGCGCTCCTACGGCGCCACGGAAGTGTTCCCGCCCGACGACGCCGACTGCATCGTCGACAACACGGCCAGCGGCGTCACGTTGCGCGAGAACAACCTCGTCGTGCTCGACGAGTTGATGCAGTCGTCCACGCAGCTCTACGCGCATCCGGCCGTGCTCGAAGACCCGCCGCGTCGCGCCGCCATCGAGCGTTTCGTGTTGTTGCTGCGCTCGGTGCTCGAAGCGCGGCGGCGCGTCATGGTCGAAGTCAACGTCGCGGCCGAACGCCTCGAGGCGGTCGTGCAGGCCTTGCCCTGCATGCGTGAGCCGACCGTGGCCCCGCTCCACGGCGGCGGCGGCTACGCGGTCAAGGCGGCCGTGCTGCGCGAGGAACTCGCCCACGTGCTGCCCGAAATCTCCGCTCGTGGCGGCACCGACATCGTCGTCACAGACATCGCGCAGATCGTCGCATGAGCCCCCCTCCCGAAGGCGTCGCGGCGGGCGCGCCCCGCGGGCTCGAGCCGGCCCCGGCCGTGGCCGGCACCGTCGGCTACTGCGTGCCGCGCGCCGAGACCCCGCTCGACCTCTACCTCGACGGCAACGAGGGGCTCGCCCCGCCGGCTGCGTGGCTTGCCGATGCCCTGAACTACGACGCCGAGACGCTGCGCCGCTACCCCGATGCCACGGCGCTCGGCGACACGCTCGCGCGGCTGCACGGCGTCGGGCCCGACCAGGTGCTCGTCACGGCCGGCGCCGACGACGCCATCGACCGCGCCTGCCGCGCCGTGCTCGCCCCCGGGCGCCAGTTGCTGTTGCCGGTGCCCAGTTTCGAGATGTTCGAGCGCTTCGCCCGCTGGGCCGGCGCCGATGTCGTCACGGTGCCCTGGACCGAGCCCGAATTCCCGCGCGCCGCGCTGCTCGCCCACGTCGGACCGCAGACCGCCGCCATCGCGTTCGTCAGCCCCAACAACCCCACGGGCAGCGTCGTTCACGCCGCCGACCTGCGGGCGCTCGGGGCCGCGGCCCCGCATGCCCTTCTGCTCGTCGACCATGCCTACGTCGAATTCGCCGACCCGGCCCACGACCTCACGGCCGAGGCGCTGCGCCTGCCGAACGCCGTCGTCTTTCGCACGTTCTCCAAGGCGTGGGGCCTCGCTGGGCTGCGCGTGGGCTACGCGCTCGCCGCCCCGGCGGTCATCTCGTGGCTCCGAGCGGCCGGCCTGCCGTACGCGGCCTCCGGCCTGTCGCTTGCCCTCGTCCAGGCCCGGCTCGCCCATTCCTCGGCGCCCGACCCGGCGTTTCTTGACGCCGTGCGGGCGGAGCGGGCAGCGCTCACGGCGCTCTGCGCCAGCCACGGCGGTGTCCCGCTGCCGTCGGCCGCCAACTTCGTCCTCATGCGTCATCCGGCCGCCGCGTGGCTGCACGCGGCGCTCGGCGGGCTCGGCATCGCCGTGCGGCGTTTCGTCGGCCGGCCGCTGCTCGCCGACCATCTGCGCATCTCGTGTCCGGGGGCCGCACCCGCGTTTGCGCGGCTCACGGCGGGCGTGCGGGCGGCCCTTGCGCCACAGGCCCTGCTGTTCGACATGGACGGCGTGCTGGCCGACGTGTCGCAGTCCTATCGCCAGGCCATCGTGGCCACGGCCGCCGAATACGGGGTGGTGCTCACGCCCGACGAAGTCGCGCGCGCCAAGGCTGAGGGGCAGGCGAGCAACGACTGGGTGCTGACGGCCCGGCTGCTCGCCCGCCAAGGCATCGACGCCCCGCTCGGCGAGGTCACGGCGCGCTTCGAGCGGCTCTACCAGGGCAGCGACAGCCGGCCGGGGCTCCGCGCGAGCGAGCGCCTCATTCCGGCGCGCGCCGACCTGCAGGCTCTGGCTGCGCGGCTGCCGCTCGGCATCGTCACGGGGCGGCCGCGTGCCGACGCCGAGCGCTTCCTGGCCGCCCACCGTCTGCGGGGGCTCTTCGGCGCCGTCGTCTGCATGGAAGACGGGCCCGGCAAGCCCGATCCGGCCCCCGTGCGGCGGGCGCTGAGCGCACTCGGCGCCGAATCCGCCTGGATGATCGGCGACATGCCCGACGACGTGCGCGCGGCGCGCGCGGCCGGCGTCGTGCCGCTCGGCGTGCTCGCCCCGGGCGACGCGGCGGCCGAACTGGCGCCGCCATTGCGCCGCGCCGGCGCCGCTCGGGTGCTCGAAAAGTTCAGCGAATTGCGCGACTTGCTCTGGGAGGTGCTGCCATGAGCCGTCAGGCCGAATCCACGCGCCGCACGCTCGAAACCGACGTGCGCGTCCGCTTGCTGCTCGACGGCACGGGCGCGGCCCAGGTCGCGAGCGGCATCGGGTTTCTCGACCACCTGTACACGGCGCTGGCCCGCCACGCGCGCTTCGACCTCGAACTCAGCTGCCGGGGCGACCTCGTCGTCGACGACCACCACACCGCCGAAGACACCGCCCTGACCCTCGGGGACGCGTTTGCCGGGGCGCTCGGCGAGCGGCGCGACATCGCGCGGTTCGGCTGGGCCTACGCGCCGCTCGACGAGGCGCTCGCGCGCGCCGTCGTCGACCTCTCGGGCCGGCCGCACGCCGTAGTCGCGCTGGGTCTCGTGCGCCCCATGGTCGGCACGCTCGCGGCCGAAAACGTCGCCCATGTGCTGCGCTCGTTCGCCATGGCGGCCCGAGCCACGCTGCACGTCGAGGTGCTCCAGGGCGAGAACGACCACCACCGGGCCGAGGCGGCCTTCAAGGCGCTCGCGCTCGCGCTGCGGCAGGCCGTGGCGCGCGACGCCGCCGCCGGCGTGCCGAGCACGAAGGGGGTGCTCGCGTGAGCGCGGTCGTCGTCGTCCCTACCGGAACGGCCAACATGGCCTCCGTGCTGGCGGGGCTGCGGCGCGCCGGCGCCGAGGTCGAGGTCAGCGCCGAGCGCGCCGTGGTGGCCCGCGCCACGCGGCTGGTCCTGCCCGGGGTGGGCACCTTCGGGGCGGCCATGCGCACGCTCCGCGATGCCGGTCTCGTGCCCGAACTGCAAGCCCGCGTCGCGGCCGGCCGGCCCACGCTGGCCGTCTGCGTCGGGCTCCAGGTGCTCGCCGAGGCGAGCGACGAGAGTCCCGGGGTCGTCGGCCTCGGTTGCCTGCCCGGCCGCGTCACGCGGTTTGGGCCGCCGCTGCGGGTGCCGCAACTCGGCTGGAACCGCGTGGAGCCGGCGCCTTCAATGCGTCTCGTGGCCGCCGGCCACGCCTACTTCGCCAACTCTTATCGGCTCGAAAGCGCGCCACCGGGCTTCGCCGCGGCGTTCACCGACTACGGCGGGCCGTTTGTGGCGGCGCTCGAACGCGGGGCCGTGCTGGCGTGCCAGTTCCACCCCGAATTGTCGACGGCGTGGGGCCTCAGCCTGCTCTCGCGCTGGCTCGATGCGTCCGCGGCCGCGGCGGCCGCAAGCGCGTAGCCGGGAAGGGCAGGGGCCACCATGCTCGCCGTGCGTATCATTCCGTGTCTCGACGTCCGGGATGGGCGGGTCGTCAAGGGCGTGCGTTTCCAGGGTTTGCGCGACGCCGGCGCGCCGGCCGAACTCGCCGCAGCCTACGAAGCGCAGGGTGCCGACGAACTCGTGGTGCTCGACGTTTCGGCCACCCCGGAGGGCCGCCGCGCGCAGCTCGATACGGTCCGCGCCGTGCGGGCGCGCATCGCCCTGCCGCTTACGGTCGGCGGCGGCATTCGCGGCATCGCCGACGCCGAGGCGCTGCTCGGCGCGGGCGCCGACAAGGTCAGCGTCAACACGGCCGCCGTTTCGGCTCCCGAACTGCTCACCGAACTCGCCGAGCGTTTCGGCCGCCAGTGCACGGTGCTCGCGCTCGATGCCGCCGAGCGGCCCGCGGGCGGCTTCGAGGTCGTCGTGCTCTCGGGGCGCCAACGCACCGGACTCGACGCCGTGGCCTGGGCGCGCGAAGCCGTGCGCCGCGGCGCCGGCGAGATTCTGCTCACGAGTTGGGACCGCGACGGCACGCGTTCCGGCTACGACCTCGCGCTGCTCCGGGCGGTGGCGGCAGCCGTCTCGGTGCCGGTCATCGCCTCGGGTGGGGCCGATCGTCCCGAACACCTGCTCGCGGCACTCCAGGCCGGGGCCGACGCCGTGCTGGCGGCCTCCATTTTCCACGACGGCGACACGACGGTCGGGGCCCTCAAGGCCTACCTGCGTGCGCAGGGCGTCGAGGTGCGACTGTGATCGTTCCCTCCATCGACCTCATGGGCGGCCAGACGGTGCAACTCATCGGCGGCCGGCAACACGCGCTCGACGCGGGCGATCCGTTGCCCATCGCCGCGGGGTTCGCCCTGGTCGGCGACATCGCCGTCATCGACCTCGACGCGGCCCTTGGGCGCGGCAGCAACGAGGGGTTGGTGCGTGCACTCGTCGAGCGCCGCCCCTGCCGGGTCGGCGGCGGCATTCGCGACGTGGCCACCGCGCGCCGTTGGCTCGACCTCGGCGCCCGGCGCGTCATCCTCGGCACGGCCGCCACCCCCGAAGTGCTCCGGCAATTGCCTGCCGAGCGCGTCATGGCCGCCCTCGACGCCTACGAGGGCGAAGTGGTCGTCGAAGGCTGGCAGAAGAAGACCGGCCACGACATCTTCGAGCGCATGCGCGCCCTTCGGCCCTACGTCGGCGGCTTCCTCGTCACGTTCGTCGAGCGCGAAGGCCGCCTCCAGGGCATCGACCTCGAGCGCGTCGCCGCCGTCGTCCAGGCGGCCGAAGGCGCGGCCGTAACCGTTGCCGGCGGCGTCACCACGGCTGCCGAGGTGGCCGCCATCGACCGGCTCGGCGCCGACGCGCAGGTCGGCATGGCCCTCTACACCGGCCGCCTCTCGCTCGCCGACGCTTTTGCCGCCCCGCTCACGAGCGATCGGCCCGACGGGCTCTGGCCTACGGTCGTCGTCGACGAAGGCGGCAAGGCCCTCGGGCTCGCCTACTCCGACCGCGCGAGCCTCGCCGAAGCGCTGCGCACGCGCGCCGGCGTCTACCACTCGCGCAAGCGCGGCCTCTGGGTGAAGGGCGCGAGCTCCGGCGACACGCAAACCTTGCTGCGCGTGGCGGTCGACTGCGACCGCGACGCGTTGCGCTTCACCGTGCAGCAGCACGGCGGCGGCTTCTGCCACCTCGGCCAGTTCAGCTGCTGGGGCCCCGACCAGGGGCTCAGCGAGTTGCTGCGCCGGCTCGATGCCCGGCTCCGCGCGGCCCCGCCGGGTTCGTACACGGCGCGGCTTCTCGCCGATCCGGCGCTGCTGCGCAGCAAACTCATCGAAGAAGCCGGCGAGCTGGCCGCTGCCGAAGCGCCCGCGCACGTGGCCGCCGAGGCCGCCGATCTCCTCTACTTCGCGTTCGTGGCCCTCACGCGTGCCGCCGTCCCGCTGCCCGCGGTCGAAGCCGAGCTCGACCGCCGGGCGCTGAGGCTCACGCGCCGTCCGGGCGACGCCAAGCCCCCGCCGGCGGCCGAGGAAACGCCATGACCCCGCCGTCCGCCCCGTCGTTCCGCGGTCTGCGCGTGCTCGCCTGCGCCGCCGTGCACGCCGCGCGCCGCGTGGCCACCGACCCGGGGGCGCTCGCCGACGCCGCGGCCATCCTCAGCGACGTCGAGGCCCACGGACTCCGCGCCGTGCGTGCGCACGCCGAACGCTTCGGCGACATCGCACCGGGCGCACCGCTCCTGCGCTCGCGGGCCGATCTCGAAGCCGCCCTCACGGCCCTGCCCCCGTCCGACCGGGCGGCCCTCGAACGCACGGCCGTGCGCATCCGCGGCTTTGCCCGTGCCCAGCGCCAGGCCATCGCCGACGTGCGCGTGCCCGTGGCCGGGGGCCATGCGGGCCACACGGTCAGCCCGCTCGCCTCGGCCGGCTGCTACGCGCCGGGCGGTCGCTTCCCGCTGCCCTCATCGGTGCTCATGACGGTCATCCCGGCGCGCGAGGCGGGCGTCGAGACCGTCTGGGTGGCCTCCCCGCGCCCGGCGCCGGCCACGCTTGCCGCCGCGGCGCTGGCCGGGGCCGACGGGCTGCTCGCCGTGGGCGGGGCCCAGGCCATCGGTGCGTTCGCGTTCGGCGCCGACCCGGTTCCCGCGGTCGACGTGGTCGTGGGCCCGGGCAACCGCTACGTCACGGCCGCAAAGCAACTCGTCGCCGGACGCGTGGCCATCGACATGCTGGCCGGGCCCTCCGAACTCGTGGTGCTGGCCGACCACACGGCCGACCCGGCGCTCGTCGCGGCCGACCTGCTGGCCCAGGCCGAACACGATCCCGACGCGCTGCCGGTGCTCATCACCCCGGCCGCTGCGCTCGTTGCGGCGGTCGACGCCGAACTCCGCGCCCAACTCCCGCGTCTTCCGACGGCGGCCACCGCGGCCGCGGCGCTCCAAAACGGCTTCGCGGTGCTCGTGGCCGACCTCGCCGAGGGGGCGCGGCTCGCCGACCGCCTGGCGCCCGAACATCTCGAAATCCTCACCGCCGAGCCCGCGGCCACGGCCGCCCTGTGTCGCCAGTACGGCGCGCTGTTCATCGGCGCCGGCGCCGCCGAGGTGCTCGGCGACTACGGCGCCGGGCCGAACCATGTCCTACCGACCGGCGGCACGGCGCGGCACACGGCCGGCCTCTCGGTGCTGACGTTCCTGCGGCTGCGCACCTGGCTTGCCATCGACGACCCGGCGGGCGCGCGCGAACTCGTCGCCGACGCCGAGCAGTTGGCCCAGCTCGAAGGGCTGGCGGGCCACGCCGCCGCCGCCGCGCGGCGCCGCTAGACGGCTCCATCGCAGGGTTCCCGTGCACCGCGCGGCGTGGCCGCCGCGGCCACGGCCGCACCGGGGCGTTCAGGTGGGGGCGGCGGCATGGGCGACGGTGTCGAGCGCCCCCGCGATGGCCTGCGCGAGCGGGCCGAGCTGTCCGGAAAACGAGTGGTCGGCGTGCGGCACGAGACGCAGGGTGGCGCGCGCATCGCCATAGGCCGCGACGAAAGCACGGGCGGCCATGAGCGGACAGAACGGGTCGTGCGGCCCGCAGATGAGGTGCAGCCCGCCTGGCGGCAGCGGCGGGGCGGCGATGGGCTGCGTCGCGAGCGGCAGGCCGATGAGCACGAGCGCGGCAACGGCCTGCCCCCGGCGGACCGCTTCAGCGGCCACCGCCGCGCCGAAACTGTAGCCCACCACGATCGGGCGTCCGCCGCCGCCGAGGCCCGCGAGGCCGCGTAGCGCCGCTTCGAGGTCGAGCAACTCGCCGGGCCCGCCCGTGTGGCTGCCCGTGCTACGGCCCACCCCGCGAAAATTGAAGCGGAGCGTGTCGTAGCCGGCGACCGCCGCACTGCGCGCCGCCACGGCAACCACCTTGTTGTCGAACGTGCCGCCATGCAGCGGGTGCGGATGGCAGATGACGGCCTGCCCACGCCCCCCGGGAGCGTCGGCGAGGGCCACGCGGGCTTCCAGCGTTTGACCGTCGTCGGTGTGCAAGGCGATCGGCCGTTCGCGCCTTTGCGGCGGCACGGGCCTGGCGCTTCCCGCGGCGCCGTCGTCGTCCGTGGTCCCCATGAAGCCGGCCTCCGTCAGTACTCGTACAGCCCCTCTTGCAGGGGGATCTGCAACGAGCTCGGGCGCTTGCGCGACGCGGCACGCGGGCTGGCCGGCCCCGGCTTGCAGCGCACGAGCGCGAGTTCGCCCTCCCGCAGCGGCTCGCGCAGCGGGCACCACTGTTCGAGCACCACGGCCAGGCTTTCGGGTTGCAGTTGCCGCTGCACGCGTTTGAGGTCGGCCCGGACGTCTTCGTTCGGGCCGTAGGGTCCGGCCGCCGTGCGATAGTGCCCGTCGCGCAGATAGACGCCGAGGGGCAAGCCCAGCGGCCGCACCCGCGCGAGCGTACCCTGTGCGGCCCGCACGTCCGGATCGCTCGCGATGACGATCAGCCACTGCGACTTCGATGAACCGGGAACGAACGCCTCCGCCGCCTGGCGATAGGCCTGCCGCGCGCGCTTGACGTTGCCCTGAGCCCAGGCCACGTCGGCAAGACTGCCCCAGTCGATGGCCCGGTAGCGTTGCCATTCCTTGTCGATCGGTTCGGCCCCGTCGGCGGCCGTGCCCAGTTCGATGACGGCCTCGAACGCCTGGCGCGCGACGTCGAGCCGCCCGGCGCGGCGCGCAGTCTGGCCGAGCTGCCGGAAGCGCTGCCCGAGCTCGAGCGCCAGCGCGGCGTCTTCCCCGGTCGGGGCGACGAGCCCGCGCCAGGACGCGTTCAACTCGCGGACCGCCACGTCGAGTTCGCCCCGCTGCAAGGCGACGTCGGCCATGCGCTGGCGGGTGGCGAGCTCGGCCTGCGCCCAGTCGCGCGGCGCGCCCGGCCTCTCGAGTCTCCGTTGTTCGAGCGTCAGGTTGAGCGCACCTTCGTAGGCCCGCTGCGCGGTCTCGACTTCGCCCCGGACCAGCGCGGCCTCACCCAGCGATTTGAGCGCATCGAGCCGCTCGCGCTGCAGCGCCTCGTTCTCGGGGGCGAGCCGCGCGGCGGCGCTGGCCACGCGTTCCGCCTCGCCGAGCCACTGTTGGACCCCCGCCAGGTCGCCCCGCCTCCGGGCCACCTGGGCGCGGCGCTCGAGGACCCCGCGGTATGCGCGCTGCAAGAGCACGTCGGCCGAAGGCTGGCCGCCCAGAGCCGCGTAGAGCGCCGCCGCGCGCTCGTAGGCCGCATCGGCCGTTTCCAGGTCGCCGTTGCGCAATGCCGTGTCGCCCTGTTTCGCTTCGAGCCGCGCCACGAACGCCCGCCACTCCGGGCTCTGGGTCTCGGCACCCCGCGCCGTCGTGAGCGCCGCGAGCGCGCGTCGGTACCACGCGATGGCCGAGTCCCACTCCTTCTTGCCGAACTGCTCGTCGCCGAGCGGCTCGTAGGTCTCGGCCATGCGGCGCTGCCAGGGCGCGCTCGGGCTCGTGGCCATGGCGGCCTCGGCCTCGCTGTAGTGCATCTCGGCCGCCGCGGGGTCGCCGGCGGCCCGGTCGGCGTCGGCCAGCCGGCGAAGCGTCTCGGCCCGCTCGGCCCGCACGTTTTCGAGGCCCGGCCGCAGGCTCAGAATGCGGCCGAACGTGCGCAGCGCCTCGCGGTACTGGCGGCGCGCCTCGGCCGGGTCGCCGTCGGTCGCGGCCAGGTCGCCGAGGCGGCGCTGGGCCAGCGCCAACGCGCGCTGCACGGCGTCACTGTCGGGCGCCTGGCCGGCCAGTTGGGTGGCCACCGTCAAGGCTGCCTGGTAGGCCGTGCGGGCGTCGGGCAGGCGGCGCTCGGCGAGAGCCACGTCGCCGAGCCCCGCGAGCGCGTCGTAGCGGTCGAAGCGCCACTTGAGGCCGTCCGGGTCGAGTTGGGCCGCCTTTTCGCTGAGCGGCAGAGCGGCTTCGTAGTGGCCGCGCGCGACCGCGTACTGCCCGGCCGCGAACGCGCTACCGGCCTGTTCGAGATGCGCGACGAGTTGGCGCGAGTTGTCGACCAGCCGGCGCTCTTCGTCGAGGCGCGCCTGCTCGATGTCGAGGACGCGCTGCGTCTCCTCCACCGTTGCGATTCTCTTGTCGGCCGCGATCTTGGCATGGAGGGTCGTCTGCCATTGCCGCCAGAGGTAGACGGTGGCGGCGACCCCGATGAGCGTCAGGACGGCCGCCACCGCCAGCAGGAGCCGCCGTTGCCGCCGCCGCACCCGCAGCGCCTCCCGCTCCTGCGCCTGCTCGGTCAGATATCGGCGGCGCCATTCGAGGATGGCCGGCCCCAGGACGTCGTGGGTGATCTCGTAGCGCGGCGCCTCGGCCGCGCCCGTTGGCGAGTCGACCGGGCGCACGATGCGCACGTCGGGCCGCGCGAACGTTTCGAGCACGTGCGAGACGCGCTTCTCGGGCTCCTCCGTGTAGGCGGCGAGGTCCGCCGCGGTGTGCGCAATCTTGGTGCCCGACGGCGTGACCAGGTGGTGGAACACGCGCACAGCGGCGTCGCGCTCGCTCCCCGAGAGCGTCGCCACGGCCATTTCGAGGTGCGAGCGGATGATCTGTTCGGCGCCACCGAGCCGGCGCAGGGTCTCGGCCCGCAGGCATTCGGAGCCGCGCTGGCGTTCCTCTTCCCAGATGCGCGACATCACGAGTTGCAGGTACGGGGTCTGCACGCGCAGGCCGCCGGCAGCATCCTGCGGCAGCGGCGCTCCGGCCGTCAGGCTGCCGAGGACGGCCCGGTCGCTACGGATCTGCTCGATGACCGCGGCCACGAGCGCCGGTTCGAGCTGCAACGGCTTGCGCTGCTCGCGAAACAGGCGGTTGTACTGCTCGATGGGCCCGGCGATGGCCCGCTCCGCAGCCGTGCGGTCGAGCGCATCGATGCGCAGGAAATTGCGAAACAGGTTGGGAATGCGCCCCTTGAACCGGTCGAGGCGCGCCAGCGCGTCCTCGCGAATGGACACCACCACGTTGACGCGCAGCCCCTCGCGGTTGACGATGGTCGGGAATTCCTCGGCGAAGCTGCCGGCACCCTCCTCGCGGCCGTGGTAGAGAAAGTACTCCTCGAACTGGTCGAGGATGAGCAGCAGATCGCACTGCAACTGCTCGGTGCGCGCTCGCAGGTAGCGGCTGAGCGGCGCTTCCGCGTCGGAGCCCGCTGGAACGCTCGTGCCTTCGCGGCGGATGGCTTCCTCGACCGCCAGGCGGATGCCGGTCACGGGGTCGTCGCGCCAGCGGCTGTAGACCGCCACGAACGATTCGGGCACGTCGGGGTCGAGCCAGCCCTGGCGCGTCGTGCGGCGCAGGAACGGCACGGCGCCCGCCTGGAGCACCGACGACTTGCCGACCCCGCTCGTGCCGTAGAGCAGCGTCAGGCGCGCTGCCAGCAGGTTGGCCGCGATGATCTCGCGTTCGCGCTCGCGCCCGAAGAAGAAGGGCTCGTCTTCCTCGCGGTACGGCACGAGGCCGCGGTAGGGGGAGCGTTCCATGGTCGCGTCCCGCGCCAAGCCCGTGGCTATTCCGTCACGGGCAGCGCTTGCAGCCGGGTGCGCATCTGCTCCACGAATTCCGCGAGGTCGAGGTCGAGGATCTCGACTCCGCGGTTCAGCCAGAGGCGCGTGTCGATCTCGCCGGGCTTCAGTTGGATGGCCCACGAGCGGCGGCTCAACTTCCGCTCCCCCCACAACCGCTGGAGGATGACGCGCAAGTTCCAGTCGCGCAGCGCATAGCCCAGAAACAGGAAGTGGCTCGTGCGCAGGCGGGCCGCGATCTTGGCCGGAAGGAGGTCGGAAACGTCGGTCCGGGCCAGAAAATCGATGTAGTGGTCTTCGGTAATCACGAAGCTGTCGCGCTCGACTACGTCGCGGTCGACCGAGCCGTGGATCTTCAGGATGACGGGCCGCTCTTTCAGCAGTTCGCTGCCGTACTCGTTCGGCTTGTCGACGAGTTGGGGCTCGCCGTCGGGCGCCTTGTGCCAGAACCGCCCGCGGTTGTCGCCGTCGGCGATGTACCACAGGAGATCGAAGGGCTCGCCGGCGCCGAGGAACGTGCGTTCGAGCACGTCGTCGTAGTTGGTCGTGACGATCAGCAGGTTGGCCGAGCGGGTCTCGTCGCTGTTGCGGTAGCCCCGCTCGCGCAGCAGTCGCGGCACATCGGCCAGCAGTTGCGGCAGCACCCCGAGTGCGTAGTCTTCATCGAAGATCTGGTGCAGCTCGTCGTAGACCATGCCCGTGCCGCTCATCAGCACGGCGTACTGCGACACGCGGGCCAGATCGAGCACGTCTTCGGGGGGGTACGCGAATTCGTTGGCGAGGTAGCGCGCGAGTTCGTAGCCGCTCGGCAGCAGGTTGCGCTTCGTGGCCGAGAAACTCGCCCCCGGCGGCCGCCCGACGAGGTTCACGCCGGCCCCGAGAAAGGGCACCATCCGCCCCAGGGCGAACGCCTTGGTCATGAGTCGATACTGCGTTTCGAGCAACTCGCTCACGGCGATCGCTCCCTGGCGCCAATCGGCCGACTGCAAACCGGCACAAAGACTAGCACGCGTTTTCGGGCGCCCACAACGTTCCTCGCTGCGATGCCTCCGGACCTTCTGCCGAGCGCGCCGAAACCGTTCGAGAATCCTTGCCCGCCCGTCGGGGTTGCAGCTACCCGCGCGCCTTCCCCCATGCTATACTCCCCATTCAGTCGCCCCTTGGCTCTTGTCCCGGCAACAAGAGGTGAGCCATGCCAGACGAAACCCAAAGCAAGAAGCAGCAGTTGAAGGAACTCCAGGTCGACCCGCGCGGTGCCCAGGCTGTGCTGCAGCAGGTCGCCCGCCGCGGCGACAACACGCTTGCGAGCGACATCGAGCGCCGCTATCTGAAGGCCGGCGTGCAACTGCTGTCCGACGAGGCCCCGCAGGCCGTCGACGACCGCCTTCGGGCACGCATCGAACGCTACGCGGGCGCGCTGCCCGACGATGTGCGGCTGCACATGGGCGAGCGCGCGCAGCAGGCGGCGGCGGCCCTCGGCGCCAAAGCCTTCAATCTCGGTGGCAAAGACATCTTCCTCGGCGCCGAGGCCCTTGCCGGCGACGAACGCGAACGCGTCGGCACCATTGCGCACGAACTGACGCACGCCGCCGAGTCGGGCACGGCCGCGGCCCCGGCGGCTGGCGTGAAGGCCGCCGAAGGGCGCGCCTACGGCGTCGAAAAAATGGTGCTCGCCGAGGAACAGGGTTCCGCCGCGCTCGCCGAGCCCATCAAGCCCACGCCTTCGCTCGACCCCGAATCGGTTGCGCGCAAGCGCGGCCTCAAGATCGACATGAACGACCTCGAACGGCGGGTCTGGGAAATCCTGCAACGCCAGCGCAAGCGCGCGGTCGACCACGTCGGCGCCTTCTAGCGTCACGGGCTTCACGGCCGCCCGGGCGCCCACTCCCCGCGCCCGCGTCAGCCTCCAAAAGGTCTTGTGGCCCCCCCCACCGTCGAGTATTCTACGGCCATTCTTGGCCTTTCCCGTCTATCGGACACTTCCGGGGGGCCGCGGGACCCCGCAGGTGAGAAAGCATGCACGATCGAATCGAGGCGCTTCGGACTGCGGTGCTCGACGCTCCGCACGGTGCCCGTGACGTCGACGAACTGGTCCGGCTGTACATCGACGCCCGGCTGTGGAACGACCTGTACGCATTTTTCGGCGACTTGGCCGAACGGGTCTCGGGGCGTGAGCCTTGCCTGCCCCTTTGGCGGGCGCTCGCGGGCGCCCTGGCCGACCATGCCGCGGCGGCGGCCGACGACCATCGGCTGGCTGCCGAACTGCTGCTCCGCGCCGGCGACATCCATCGCGAGCAGCTCGCCGAGCCCCTCACGGCCCTGCGCCTGTACCGCGACGCCTACGAACGCCTGCCCGGCGTGCCGGCGCTCGACCGCGCGCGTGCGCTGTTCGAAGCCCACGACGACAGTGACGTGCTCCGGCAACTCTGGGACCTGCGTGCGGCGCTCTGCGACGACCCGGCCGAACGCAAGACGGCCTGGCTCGAGGCCGCTGAACTGTGCCTGCGTGGCGAAGACGTGGGCGGTGCCGAACAGCGGCTCGAACAGGCCGCGGCCCTCGACCCCGACGACCGCGACGTGGCCGAAAGGCTCGCCGACATCAAGAGTTTCCGAGCGTCCCAAGTCGACGAAGTCGAGCGGCTGCGCGACGCGCTCGCGGCGACCCCGCCCGATTCGCCCGATTCGCTCGAACTGCGGCGCGACCTCGGGAACTTGCTGCTGCGCGATCCAGCCGGCGCGGCCGAGGCTGCTGGGCTGCTGGCGCCCGTGTTTGCCGTCACTCCCGACGACACCCTGCTCGGTTTCGCCGTGCTCGACGCCCAACGCCGGGCCGGCCTCTTCGCTGAAGCCGTGTCCCTCGGGGCAGCCTGGCTCGCCCGCGAAACCGACCGCGCCGTGCGCGGGCGGCTCCAACGGCTGCTTGCCGAGCTGCACGGTGGCCCCCTGCACGACCCCGAGGCGGCCCTCACGTTTCTGCGCGACGCCTATCGCGACGACCCGCGCGACCAGACGTTGCGGGCCACCCTGGTTGCGCAACTGCGCGAAACGGGGCGCTGGGCCGATCTTTCGGCGGTCTACGAAGACGCCCGCCGGGCCGCGCGCGACAAAGACGAAGAACGACAGATCCAACTCGAGCTCGCCAACACGCTGTGGCACGAAGCCGGCGACTACCATGCGGCCGAAGAAGCGTTTCGCCGGTTGCGCGGCTACCCCGCCGCGGCCGACACCATCAACGCCTTCTACGAAGCCTTCTACGAGCACCAAGCCGACTGGCGGCGCCTGTTTGCGCTGCTGGCCCAACGGCAGACCACGGCCGACATGGCCGAACGCGTCGCGCTCGGCGTGCGCATGGCGCGGCTTGCCGAGGGGCCTATGGCCGAGCCCGACAAGGCCGTCGAAGCCTGGCGCCGCGTGCTTTCGTGGGAGCCCGACCACCGCGAGGCCATCCGCGCACTCACCGAGCTCTACCGCGCGAACGGCAACTGGACGGCTCTCCTGGAGTTCTTGAGCGGGCGCGTCAGCCGGCTGGCCGACGACCGGGCCGACGAGAAGGTGGCGCTGCTCGAAGACATCGCCGCGGTCTACGCCGATCCCAAGAAACTCCCCGATCCCATGATGGAAATGCTGACGTACCGGCGCATCCTGCAACTCGCGCCGGGACACCCGGCGGCGGGTGCCGCCCTTGCGCGTGGGCTCGAAGCCTCGGGGCAGTGGACCGAGCTCGTGAAGTGGCTCGAGCAACGGGCCGACGCCCTCACCGACCCCGCCGAGCGCACCGCCGTCCTGAAGCGCGTCGCCACGCTGGCCCGCGACCAGCTGCGCAACCCCAACCGGGCCGTCAAACCCCTAGAAACGGTTCTGCAACTCGACCCCCACGACCTCGAAGCCATCGACGCGTTGCGCGACATCTGCCGCGCCAAGCACAACCTCGAACGGCTCTACGAACTCACCTTGCAGTCGCTCGACCTCACGCAGGGCGACGACCGCGCCGCGCGGCTCTACGATGCCGCCGAACTCGCGACCGACCGGCTCCACCGGCCCGACGAGGCCGTGCCGCTCTGGGAAGCGTTGCTGCAGCACCGCCAGAGCGACGAGCGGGCCTTCGAGAGCCTCAGCCGCCTCTACACCCGACTCGGCTTCTGGGACCGCTACGTCGCACTCGTCCAGGGGCAGCTCGAAACGCTGCCGGCCGGGCCCGAACGGCGCACGGTGCAGTGTCGGCTCGGCGAGGTGCTCTTCGACCGGCTGCGCGAACACGACCGCGCGCGCGCCCTCTTCCTCGCGGTGCTCGAAGAAGACCCCGACAACGCCGTGGCGCGCGCCTACCTGCAGAAGATCCACGTCTACCGCCGCGACTGGAACGAACTCCAGGCGCTCTACGCCCGCAGCGGCGACTGGAACGGCTACATCACGGCGCTCGCCGACCTTGCCGACGCCGAAGAAGATCCCGAAACCAAAGTTCAAATTCACCTGCAGATCGGCCGCATCTACGAAGAGAAACTCGACGATGCGGTGCGCGCCCTCAAATGGTTTGAGCGCGCCTTCGACGTCAATCCGGCACACCTCGAAACCATTCGCACGCTCGTCACGCACTACCGGGTGCGCCAGCAGCCCGAACGCCTGCTCGACGTGCTCACGGCGCTCGTGAGCTACGCCGAAGAACCCGCCGAGCAACGCGCGGCCATCGCCGAACTCGTGGCGCTGAGCGATGCTGCCGGCGAGACCGAACAGGCCTTCGACTGGTGCGTACGGGCGCTCCATCACGACCTCGCACGCGGGGAACTGAGCGCCCTCGACGACATCGAGGCGCGTGCGCGCCGGGCCGGCGCCCTGAGCCGGCTCGCCGACGTCTACACCGACGCCGAGGCGGCCGCCGAAAGCGAATTCGTCCGGGTGGCCGTGCTGCGCCGATTGGGCACCCTCTACAAGGAACAGCTGCACGATTTCCCGCGTGCCATCGAGGTGTTCCGGCGCGCGCAGGACGTCGATCCGGGCGACGTCGAAGTGCTCAAGGCGCTCGAAGAACTCTACTACGCCACGAGCGACTTCGAGGGGCTCGAAGACGTTCTCGTGCGGCGCGTCGACCTGGCGCGCGATTTCCAGGTCATCCGCGAAGCCACCATCAAACTCGGGCAGCTCTACGAAGACATCATCGAAGACCCCGCCAAGGCCATCGAAGCCTACCGGCGGCTGCTCGACGCCGACGCCCGCGACCGTGAGGCCATCGCCGGCCTCAAACGCGTGTTCGAACGCGAAGAACGCTTCGACGACCTCGCCGACATCCTCGAGACCGAGGTGGGGCTCCTCGAACCGGGCGCCGAGCGACTCGCGCTGCTTCAGCAGATCGGTTCGCTGCAGCGCGTCCAACGCCACGATCCCGATGCCGCCGTCGACGCCTTCGCTCGGGCGCTCGCCGACGACCCCGACTTCGCCCCGGCCTTCGCCTCTCTCGAAAGCCTCTTCGACGAGGGCACACTGCGCGAGCGCATCGCACCGCTCATCGAAGTGCGCTATCGCCGGCACGAGCAGTGGGAACGGCTCGCGGAGGCCATCGAAGTCCGGCTCGACGCGAGCGATGTGGCCGATGAACAGGCCGGCTTCCTGCGCGAATTGGCGCAGCTCGCCGAGACGCGGCTCGACGACCCCGAACGCGCGTTCGGGGCTCTCGTGCGCGTGTTCCGCCTGCAACCGGCCGACGAGCGTGTCTGGCAGGAACTCGAACGCCTCGCCGAGGCGCTCGCCAACTGGGAAGGGGTGGCCGACCTCTACGCGGCTGCCCTCGGTTTCGAACAGGCTGCCGACCTCGAGGTGAGCCCCCTCATCGACCGTGCGATCGAACGCAAACTCACGCTGCGGCTCGCGGCCATCGACGAGGAAGCGCTCGACAACGGGCCGGCCGCGGTGGCCTGCTACCGCCGCATCCTCGACGCCGATCCGCGCGACACCCTGGCGCTCGATGCGCTCGAACGGCTCTACGGGCGGCTCGGCGACCACGAGAACCTGCTCGACGTCCTGCAGCGCAAGGCCGACATCGCGCCCGACGCCGCCGAACGCAAGGCCCGCCTGCTCCAGGTCTGCGCGTTGCTGCAGCAGCCGCTCGACCGTCCGGGCGAAGCCGCCAACGTCTACCGCCAGGTGCTCGACGTCGATCCGCGCGACCTCGACGTCATCGAGCGACTCGAGGTGCTCTTCGAGAAACTCGAGCGCTTCGACGACCTCGTCGCCCTGTTGCGCCAGAAACACGACGTCCAGGGCGACGCCGCGGCCCAGGCGGCCACGCTCGTGCGCCTCGGCAACGTGCTGCGCGATCGGCTCGGCGACGTGCACCAGGCCATCGATGCCTTCGAGCGCGCCCTGCCGAACGAGCAAGTGCGGCCGGCCGCCCTCGATGCGCTTGCGGCACTGCTCGGGCTCACCGAGATGGCGGGCTACGACGATTTTGCCCCCCGCGTGCTCGACCTGCTCATTCCCATCTACGACGCGGCGGGCGACGGCTCCGTGCTCGTGTCGCTCTACGAGGTACGGCTGCGGCTCACGAGCGACGCCTTCGACCAGGCCCAGATCCACCAGACCATCGCGCGCATCGCGGCCGACCGGCTTGCCGACCCGGCGTTGGCCTTCGAGGAATGGGCCAAGGCCTTCGAACTCCAGCCGGCCGACGAAGCCCTGCTGGCGAGCCTCGACCTTGCGGCGCGGGCGCTTGCCGCCTGGACCCGCTACGCCGAAGTGCTCGAAGGCGCCATCGCGGGCGTCGACCCGTTCGTCGCTCAGCGGCTCATCGCGCGCCTGGCCGCCCTCTACTACGATGAACTCGGCGACCCCGACCAGGCCATCCGCTGGTACGAACGGTTGCGCGCCGAAGACCCCGACCATCCCGCCGCCCTCGAAGCCCTCGACGCCCTCTACGATCTCACGGCCCGCACGGCCGAGCGCGTGGCCGTCGTCGAACGGCGGGCCGAATTGGCGGTCGATGGCGAAGAAAAGCAGCGGCTGCACTTCCTCGCCGGCACCCTCCACCTCGAACTGGGCGCAGCCGACCTCGCCATCGAGGCCTTCCGCGTCGTCGTGCAGACGGCCGGCGATCGCCAGGCGGCCCTCGTTTCCGAGGCCTACGATCACCTCGAACGGCTGCTCGACGAACAGGCGCGTCACGACGACCTGGTGCAGTTGCTGCTCGAACGCGCCCACGGCGAGCCGGCGGTGGCCCCGCGCCGCGAACGCTTGCTCCGCGCGGCCGCGGTCTACGAAGAACGCCTCGACGCGCCGCACGAGGCCATCGGTCTCTACCAGGGTTTGCTGGCCAGCGAGCCGGGCAATGCCGACGTGCGCGCCGCGCTGCGCAGGCTGCTCCAGGCCACGGAACAGTGGAGCGAACTCGAGACGCTGCTGCTGCGCGACGTCGACACGGCGGCCGACCCTGCCGAACGCCGCGCCACCTTGCTGCGGCTCGGCCACCTCTACGCCGAGAACTTCTCCGACGCGCGGCGGGCGGCGGGCTGCTTCACCCGCGTGCTCACCGAAGACCCGCGCGACGAAGCGGCCCTCGTCGCCCTGCGCGGCATGCTCGACGACCAGGACGAAGGGCTCGGCGTGGCCCAGGCCCTTCTTTCGGCCTACCAGCAGACGGGCGACGAACGCCACGTCGCCGAGATGCTGCGCTTCCAGGTCGATCGCTACGCCGACCACATCGACGCGGGCGCGGCGCTGCGCAACCTCGCGGCGCTCCACGAAGCGAGCTTCGCCGACCCGCGCGCGGCCTTCGATTGCTACGCCGAGGCGTTCACGGTCGACTACCGCGACGAAGCGGCGTTTGCCGCCCTGCAGCGGCTCGCGGCCGCCACCGAACGCTTCGAGGACTTCTTCACCACGGTCAATGGGGTGCTCGACGCGGTCGTCGAACCCGACACCCGCGTGCGCCTCCAAACCGTCGTCGCCGATACCCTCGAGACCGCTTGCGGCGATCTCGCCCGCGCCGAAAAGGTCTACTGCGACATCCTCGACGCCGAACCGGCCCACAGCCTCAGCCTGGCGCGCCTCGAGCGCATCTACGAGCGCGCCGAACGCTGGGACGCGTTGGCCGACATCCTGCGCCGCAAGTCCGAACTGCACGGCGAGCTCGCCGAACGCGTGGCCACCCTCAAACGGCTGGGCGCGTTGCTCCAAGAGATGCTCGAACAGCCCGAAGAGGCCGCGCAGGTCTTCCAGCAGGTCCTCACCATCGCGCCCAGCGACGCCGAGGCCTTCGAGCGTCTCGAAGCCATTTTCCACACGCTCAGCGACTGGACGGCGCTCGTCGACGTGCTCGAACGCAAGCTCGGCGTGCTCGAACGCACCGACGACCGCGTCGACGTGTTCCACCGGCTCGCCAACACGTTCTACTTCAACATCGAAGACCGCGACGGGGCCCTCGAAACTCTCGCACGCCTGCTCGAAGAGCGTCCGGACGACGAAGACGCCGTCGAACTGCTCGAAGCCATCCACGCCGAGGGGCACGCCCAGGAGCGCATCGGCCGGCTGCTCGAACCGCACTACCTGCACCGCGGCGCCTTCGAGAAGCTCGTGGCCCTCTATCGGGTCGACACGGGCGACGACGCCGACCCCGAACTGCGCTGGCAGCGGCTCAACCAAATCCTCGCGCTGCAAACCGAGAGGCTCGACGACCGCGCCGGGGCCTTCGACACGCTGAGGCAACTCACGGCACTCCGGCCCGACGAATCGGGGCTCATCGAACGACTGGCCGAACTCGCCGAAGCCCTCGGCAACTTCCAGGAATTCTGCGACCACTTGGGCGCCATCGCGGCCGACGCGCTCGACCAGCGCCTAGCCGTGACGCTCATCCTGCGCCGGGCGGCCGTCACCGAAACCAGTCTGAACGCGCCCGCCGCCGCCATCGACCTCTACCGCGACGTGCTCGAACGCGACCCCGCACAGGCCGATGCGGCCCAGGCGCTCGAACGGCTGCTCACCGCGGGCGGACGCTTCCGCGAGCTCGTCGAGCACTTCCGGGCCCGCGCCGAACACGCGCCGAGCTCGGTCGAGGCGGTCG
Source organism: uncultured Myxococcales bacterium (assembly GCA_964422715.1). GTDB lineage: Bacteria > Myxococcota_A > UBA9042 > PWKZ01 > CAYRCM01 > CAYRCM01. The sequence goes on from CAYRCM010000019.1 coordinate 44,208, forward strand.
CCGCTCATTTTGCCGCGGCCGACGTGCTCGTGGCCCGGCTCGAAGCCCGCGACGAGGCGGCCGCCGAACTCGAGCGCGTGCTCGACATCGACGGCGGCAACCGCGAAGCCTTTGGCCGGCTCGAAACCTTGCTCCAACAGGTGTCGGCCGCCGAACGGCTCGACGACCTCTACCGCCGTTGGTCGGCCGTCGCCGCCGAACCCGAGCGCAGCGACATCCTGCACCGCCTGGCGGTGCTGCAACTCGAACAGTTGCACGACTACGCAGCGGCTCTCGACCTCTTCCGCACGCTGCTCTCCGCGCGGCCGCCGCACGGCGACAGCCTGCTCTACCTCGAAGCCATCATCGAGTCGGTGCCCGACGACGCCGCGGGCGAGCAGTTCCGCAGCGACGTGCTCGACCTCGTCGAGCCCACGTACGACGAGCGCACGCCGGCCGAGAAGTGGGTCGTGCTGCTCATGGTGCGCCTCGATCAGGCGGGCGATGGGCTCGGCCGTGCCGAACTGCTCTCGCGGCTCGGCGCGCTCTACCGCGACCGGCTCAACGAGCCGGCCACGGCCTTCGACTTCTACGCGCGGGCCCTGCTCCTCGACTTTGGCAATGCCGACATCGACGCGGCGCTCACGGCGCTCGCCGAAGCCACCGATGCGTTCGAAGCCTTGCTCGGGCTCTACGACGAGGGCCTCGCCGGGCCGGCCGGGGAGGGCGCCATGGGCGACCTCTACCTGCTCAAGGCCGCCCGCCTGTGCCGCGACCGGCTGCGCGATCCCGAACGAGCGGCGGGCTACTTCGCGCGCGTCCTCGAACGCGACCCGGCCTGCCTCGAGGCCCTCGACGCCCTCGAACGGCATCGGCGCGAAGTGTCCGACTTCATTGGTCTCACCGAGGTCATCGAACGCCGTCTCGACCTCGTGCAAAGCGACGAGGAGCGGCTCGAACGATTGCTCACCCTGGCGCAACTCTGGGAAGAGCAGCTCGACAATCACGAGGACGCCATTCGCTGGTACGAAGAAGCCCACAACCTGCGGCCGGCCGACCCGCGGGCCCTCGCGCAACTCGCGCGTCTACGGCGCGGTGCCGGCGAATGGCCCGAGTTGCTCGACGTCTACGAACGCATGCTGGCGCTCGCCGGCGATGCGGCCACGCGCATCGGGCTCTTCCTGCAACTCGCCGAACTTCATGAAACCCAACTCGAAAGCCCGCAGCGGGCCATCGAGGCCCTCCGGGGCGCGCTGGCCCTCGATCCGGCCAACCTGCCGGCGCTCACGGGGCTCGAACGGCTCTACTCGGCGCTCGATGACTGGCCCGGCCTGCGGGCCACGCTGCAGCAGCGCCGCGACCTGGCGTCCGACCCGCTCGAACGGGCGGCCTTCGACAGCCGGCTCGGGCATTTGGCCTACGGGCCCCTGCACGAGCCCGAACTGGCGCTGCACCACTTCCGGCTGGTCCTCGAAGCCATCCCCGACGATGACGAGGCCGTGACCGCTCTCGAACTGCTCGTCGACCACGACGCCCTGCGGCCGGCCGCGGCGGCGCTGCTCGACCCCATCTACGTGCGCCGCGGCGCCCACCCGGCGCTCATCGCACTCTTGCAGCGCCTGGCCGACGACGAAGCCGAGCCGGCCGCGCGCATCCCCATCCTCTACCGCGTGGCCGCGCTGCAGGCCGAGGCGCTCGCGCTTCCCGCCGACGCATTCGCCACCCTCGCGGCCGCCCTCGCGGCGAAGCCCGACGAAGCCGACACGCGCGCCCGTATGGCCGCGCTTGCCGAGTCCAGCGGCGCGTGGCCGTTGCTCGTCAACGCGCTCGAATCCGTGGTGCCCGCCGTCGACGACAGCGCCGAGCGGCGCGCCCTCTCGCTGTGGCTGGCCGAACTCTACGAAGAACGGCTCTCCGACGCCGAGTCGGCCATCGAGCGGTACCGCGACGTGCTCGTCACCGACGACCTCAACGCGGCCGCCTTGCGTGCGCTCGACCGGTTGCTCGAACGCACAGGGCGCTACGAAGACCTGGCCGAAGTCCTCCAGCGCGAGATCCTGGGGCAGGGCGGCACGAGCAGCGTGGCGCTGCGCTTCCGGCTTGCGCAACTGCGCGAAACGCGTCTCGATCAGGTCGACGTGGCGCTCGAAATCTACCGCGACATCCTGTGGGAAGAGCCTCAGCACGCCGACTCGCTGGCCCGGCTCGAAGCGCATGCGCGTGAGGGCGAACTGCGCCAGCGCGCCATCGACGTGCTCGAACCGATCCTGCGTCAGGCGCAAGACTGGACCCGTCTCGCCTGGGTGACCGAACAGCAATACGAAGTGCTCGAAGCGGGGGCCGGCCGCGCCCAGACTGCCCAGGCGGTCGCCGAAATCTACGAGCGCCGGCTTCAGCAGCCGCGCGCCGCCTTCGAGTGGCTGGGCCGGGCGTTCCTCGAAAGCGACGCGTCTGCCGAGGGCTTGCTCAGCGACCTCGAACGTCTGGCCGCTGCCGAAGACCTGTGGCAGCCGCTTGCCGATGTCTTCGAACGCAAAACCGAACAGGCCATCGAGCCCGAGTTGGCCCGCGAACTGCACATGCGGCTCGGGTTGTTGTACGGCGACCGCCTGAAAGACCTCGCGCACGCCGTCACGCATCTACAGGGCGTCCTCGCCGCCGATCCCGAAAACGTCGAGGCCTTGCGACTGCTCGAAACCGGCCACGAAACCCTCGAACAGTGGGACGCGCTCGTCGACGTGTGCGAGCGGCGCGCTGCCCTGGTGGTCGACCCGACCGAACGCAAGGCGCTGTACCTCAAGATCGCGCGCGTGTCCGAAGCGCGCGACGACGACGCCCGTGCCGTGTCTGCCTACCAGCGCGTACTCGACGTCGACTCGCTCGACGCCACGGCGCTCGAACACCTCGAAATTCACTACGAAATGCTCGAACGCTTCGACGACCTGGTCGACATCCTGGGCCGGCGCGCCGAAGTTGCCGGCGACCCCGCACAGGTCGCCGCGCTCAAGGTTCGGCTGGCGGCCGTGCTCGAACAGCGGCTCGGTCGGCCCGTCGAAGCGCTGGCCGCGCTCGAAGACGCCATCTCCCTCGACCCCGGACGCGGCGAGGCCCTCGACGGGCTCGAACGGCTCTACGCGGCCGAGCGGCGCTTCGACGATCTGCGTCGGCTCATCGAACGCCGCGTCGAGAGCACGCAGGACGCGGCCCGGGCGGTCGCCTGGCTGTTGCGGCTGGCACACATCGACCAGCACGAACTCAACGACTCGGCAGCGGCCATCCGCGACTACCAGCGGGTCCTCGAATGGGCGCCCGACAACGCCGAGGCCCTGCTCGCGCTCACGCAGCTCTTCGCCGATGCCCAGCGCTGGGTTCCGCTCGTCGACGTGCTGCGCGCGCGCATCGAAACCACCGGCGACGCCGAGGCGCGGCGCGAACTGCGCGTGCAACTTGCCGGTGTTCTCGAAGCCCGGCTCACCGACTTCGAGGGGGCCGCAAGCCAGCTGCGCGAGGTCTTGGCCGAGGCGCCCACGTACGTTCCCGCGCTCATGGGGTTGGCGCGCATTCGCGAGTCGCTCGCCGACTGGCCCGAAGCCCTCGAAATGTATCGGCAACTCCTGCCACAGTGCCGCAGCGACGCCGAACGCGTGGCCTCGCTCTGCCGTCTCGCGCACATTTCCCTCAAGGCCATCGGCGACGGCGACGGGGCGCGCGCTTTCCTCGACGAGGCGCGCGAACTTGCGCCACGCGACCCGGCCGTTCTCGAGTTGCTCCAAGACGTCCTCGAAAAGGGTGACGACGTGCCCGGGCTCGTCGAGGTCCTCGAAGCGCGCACCGAGCAGGTCCAAACGGGCCCCGAAAAAGCCGCCCTGGCGCTGCGCATTGCAACCCTCGCCCGCGAACGTCTCGACGACTCGGCCCGCTTCGAGCAGTGGCTCAAGACCGCGCACCGCCACGCGCCCCAGAACATCGACATCGGAACGCAGCTCGCTCGTCATCTCGAACAGACCGAAGCCTTCGACGAACTGGCGCCGGTGCTCGAGGCGCTCGTGTCCGCGTACGGCGAACGGCGCGATTTCCGCAGCCTTGCGCAGAACGCGCACCGGCTCGGCGGCGTCTACGAACGGCTCGGGCGGGCCGACCAGGCGCTCAAGTCCTATCAACTCTCGCGCCAGCACGACGCGTCCAACATCGACAATCTCAAGGCGCTGGCGCGGTTGCTCTTCGAACGGCAGGCCTGGGACGACGCGCTCAAACTCTACCAAGCCATGTTGCTGCAGCAGCAGTTGTTCTCTGAAGACGACAAGGCTGAGTTGTTCGTGCGGCTCGCCGAGGCGTGTCTGGCGCTCGGCGACAAGAAGCGCGCGCGCCAGTATCTCACCCGCCTGCAGCGGTCCAATGCCGCGCATCCGCGGGCCAAAGAACTGCTCGAACGCGTCGGCGACGACTAGCACCGGCAGGCGGGCGGGAGGGCGGCCGGCAGCGCGCACGCTGCCGGCCTTCGGATCGCGCTACTGCGGGCGCGCGGCGCAGAAGCCGAGTTGGTCCTCAGCGCAATCGCCGCAGCCCACGCACAACTCGATGCAGCCACACACCATGCCGCCTTGGCAGAAGGATCCCTCGGCACAGTCGCCGTCGCCCCAGCAGCAGGGCGGGCCCGCGGGGCCGCACGCGGCGCCCGTGAGGCCCGCAGGGTCGGCCTTGCAGTGCCCCGGCGCGCCGGGCAATGCGGCCTGGCAGGTCGTCGCGTCGCCGGGTTCGAGGGCGCAGTCCTCGTCCTTGCCGCAGCAGCCCGCGGGCAGGTTCGCGCACGTGCCGGGGTGCTCCATCATGTCGCAGTCGGTCGCGCAGTCGCAGAACGCCGCATCCTCGCAGTATTGGCCCGCGGGGCAGTCGAGGTCTCGCCAGCACGCCCCCGGATCGGTGAGCCGCGGCATGCAGCGGCCCGGCTCGTCACCCACGCGCCCGGCGCACACGGCGCCTTCCGGCAAGGCCGTGGCGCAGTCGGCGTCGTCGAGGCAGCAGTCTCCCGGCACCAGGCAATTGCCGGCGATCGATGCCCACTCCGAATCGCAGGTGGGCGTCACCCGCCCCCCGCAGATGTCGCCGTCTTCGCAGTCGGCATGCGCCCAGCAGCGTCCGGCAGCGGGCTCGTTCACGCAGCGGCCGTGCGCGTCCCAGAATCGCTGTCCGACGCAGCGCTGCCCGGGGGCGCAATCGCTCGCCTGCCAGCAGCAGTCGGCACCGATGCACCGGCCCGGCGCGTCCGGCAACAGGCACATGGCGCCACAGGGGCAGACCCGCGCGCCGGCGCAGCGCTCGTTGGCCGCGCATTCGGCTTCGCTCCAGCACTCGCCGCTCACCCCCGTCGGCCAGACGCACACCTGGGCGATACAGAAGCCGGCCTGGCCGGCGGCATCAACGCACTCGGCGTCGCTCGCGCAACAGCCCGGACCGAGCGACACGCACGTGCCCATGGCCTCGGCCATGCCGCAGTGCACGCAGCCGCAGGCCTGCTCGCCCTCGCAGACGCTGCCGGGC